>DATIFC010000001.1:0-4473 GCA_035455445.1 Gaiellaceae bacterium
GGCGGCTCCCGGCATGGGCCGGCCGTGGGGCCATCAGCGGAGCGACGAGACGCGGCTCGCCGGTGACGCGCTGAGCAAGGTGACCGCGGCCGCCAAGGCGAAGCTCCCGGGCGCCACGGTCGTCCGCGTCGAGACCGACGCCGACGGCAAGGCGGCCTACGAGGCCCGGCCACGCACGGCCGTCGTCGAACGGCGCGAGCGCCTAGCTCGCACCGACGGGCTCGCTTCAGGCGCCGGGGCGAGCTTCTCCCCCGGGGTCAGGTCTTGCACCGACGCATTTCCGCGTCGACTTCACATCATCTCGTCCACAACCCGGCGGCCCGGGGATGAGTTGTCACGGAGCCGGCACCGAACTGTGGCAACGCAAGACCTGACCCCAGGCCGTTCGCTGCTAACGGCGCGATAAACCGCCTCGATCTGCGCCAGAGACGGGCTCTAATCGGTTCATCACTCCACGTGACGCCGCCGAGCCCTCCCGTGTCTAGCCGGCGCCGCGCCGATCGAGCCTGAATCCAGGCCGGGCGCGGCCGTTCTAGCTCTCGGCCAGGAACCTGCGCAGCACGTACTGCAGGATCCCGCCGTGGCGGAGGTACTCGCGCTCCTTCGGCGTCTCGAGGCGCACGCGCGCGCGGAACTCCTTCTCGTCGGCCCGCACGGTCACCTCGTCGGCCTCGCCGTTCTCGAGGCCGGTGATCGTGAACTCCTCGCGGCCGGTGAGGCCGAGGCTCTCGCGGCTCTCGCCGTCGGCGAACTGCAGCGGCACGATCCCGCACATGAGCAGGTTCGAGCGGTGGATGCGCTCGTAGCTCTCGGCGAGCGCGGCCCGCACCCCGAGCAGGTTCGGGCCCTTCGCGGCCCAGTCGCGTGACGAGCCCGAGCCGTACTCCTTGCCTGCGAGCACGACCAGCGGCACGCCTTCGGCGCGGTAGCGCTCGGCGGCATCGAAGATCGTCATCTCCTCGCCGTCGGGGAGATGCGCCGTCCAGGTTCCCTCGCTGCCGGGGACGAGCAGGTTCTTCAGCCGCACGTTGGCGAAGGTGCCGCGCACCATCACCTCGTGGTTGCCGCGGCGCGCGCCGTAGGAGTTGAAGAAGCGCCGCTCGACGCCGCGCTCGACGAGGTACTCGCCCGCCGGGCTCTCTGGCTTGATCGAGCCGGCCGGCGAGATGTGGTCGGTGGTGACGCTGTCGCCGAGCGAGACGAGGCAGCGGGCGCCCTCGATGTCGCTCAGCTCCTGCGGCTCGCGCGGCATCCCGGCGAAGAACGGCGGCCGCTGGATGTAGGTGGAGCCCTCGTCCCAGGCGTAGTCGTCGCCCTCGGGTATCGGCAGCGCCCGCCAGCGCTCGTCGCCGGTGAAGACGTCGGCGTACTGCTTGTGGAACATCGAGCCGTCGAGCGCGGTCGCGATCGCCTGCTCGATCTCCTCGGCGCTCGGCCAGAGGTCGCGCAGGTAGACGTCCTCGCCGCTCCGGTCCTGCCCGAGCGGCTCGTTCTCCAGGTCGAGGTCCATGCGGCCGGCGAGCGCGTAGGCGACGACGAGCGGCGGGGAGGCGAGGTAGTTCGCCTTCACCTCGGGGTGGATGCGGGCCTCGAAGTTGCGGTTGCCGCTCAGCACGGAGCAGACGACGAGGTCGCCCTCCTCGACCGCCGCCGAGATCGGCTCGGGGAGGGGCCCCGAGTTCCCGATGCAGGTCGTGCAGCCGTAACCGACGGTGTGGAAGCCGAGCTTCTCGAGGTAGGGCGTCAGCCCCGCCTGGTCGTAGTAGTCGGTGACGACGCGCGAGCCGGGCGCGAGCGACGACTTCACCCACGGCTTACGCTCGAGGCCCCGCTCGACGGCCTTCTTGGCGAGCAGGCCGGCGCCGAGCATCACCTGTGGGTTCGACGTGTTCGTGCAGCTGGTGATCGCCGCGATCACGACGGAGCCGTCGCGCAACTCGACCTGCTCGCCGTCGAGCTCGGCGCTCGCCGTGTGCAGCTGCGGCCGCTCGGCGGTCGCGACCGGGCTCGGATCGGGGTCGAGGACGTGCGGGCCCGGCTCCTGGAACGAGCTCGGGTCGCTCGCCGGGAACGAGTCGTCGCCGCTCTTGTCGAGCGTGCCGTTGCCGTAGCCGTGGCCGAAGCTCGTCAGCGCGTCGAGGAACGATGCCTTCGCCTCGGTCAGCGGCACGCGGTCCTGCGGGCGGCGAGGGCCGGCGAGGCTCGGCTCCACCGAGGCCAGGTCGAGCTCGACCACCTGCGAGTACTCCGGCTCGACGGACTCGTCGTGCCAGAGCAGGTTCTCCTTGCAGTACGCCTCGACGAGCCGGACGCGCTCCTCCGGGCGGGCGGTGAGGCGGAGGTAGTCGAGCGTCGACTCGTCCACCGGGAAGAAGCCGCACGTCGCGCCGTACTCGGGCGACATGTTCCCGATCGTCGCGCGGTCGGCGAGGGCGAGCCCAGCGAGGCCGGGCCCGAAGTACTCGACGAACTTGCCGACGACGCCCGTCCGCCGCAGCAGCTCGGTGATCGTCAGCACGAGGTCGGTCGCCGTCGCGCCCTCGCGCAGGCGCCCGTCCAGGCGCACCCCGACGACCTGCGGCACGAGCATCGAGAGCTCCTCGCCGAGCAGGGCCGCCTCGGCCTCGATCCCGCCGACGCCCCAGCCGAGGACGCCGAGGCCGTTGACCATCGTCGTGTGCGAGTCGGTGCCGACGAGCGTGTCCGGGAAGGCGACGCCGTCGCGCTCCTCGACCACGCGCGCGAGGTACTCGAGGTTGACCTGGTGGACGATGCCGGTGTTCGGCGGGACGACCTTCAGGTTCTCGAACGCCTGCTGGCCCCAGCGCAGGAAGGCGTAGCGCTCGCCGTTGCGCTCGTAGTCGCGGTCGCGGTTGACCTGGATCGCGAGCCGCGTCGCGAACTCGTCCACCTGCACCGAGTGGTCGATCACCAGCTCGGCGGGGATGTGCGGGTTGATCCTGGCGGGATCGCCGCCGAGGTCGGCCATCGCCGAGCGCATCGCGGCGAGGTCGACGATCGAGGGGACGCCGGTGAAGTCCTGCAGCAGGACGCGCGCGGGGCGGAAGCCGAGCTCGCGGCTGGGCTCGGCCTGCGGCTCCCACTGCGCGACCGCTTCGACGCCGGTCTCCGAGCCGAAGCGGAGCGCGTTCTCCAGCAGGATCCTCAGCGAGTAGGGGAGCCGCTCGACGCCGTCGACCGAGCCGAGCGGCGCGTAGGAGAGGCTCCGGTCTCCGGCGCGAAGGGTGGCGGTAGCTCCGGAGGCCATGCCTCGACTCTAGCCGAGGTGTCGCGGCAGCTAGGCCTTGGCCGGGGCCTGCAGCTCCCGCTCGGCGGGCTCCCCCTGCCGCAGCTCGCGGCTGCGCTCGGCCTCGGCGTTGATCTCGGCCCCGAACAGCAGCGCCACCGCGCTGATCCAGAGCCACGTGAGCATCACGACCACGGCCGAGAGCGAGCCCCAGGCCTTGTTGTAGGAGCCGAAGCGGCTCGCGTAGAAGGCGAACGCGCCGGAGGCGAGCAGCCAGACGAGGACGGCGAACACCGAGCCGTAGCTGAGGAACTGCCACCTCGGCTGCTCGACATTCGGCCCGAGGTAGTAGATGACGGCGAAGGCGAGCAGCAGGCCGCCGATCAGGATCGGCCACTGCGCAGCCCACCAGACGATCTCGACCGCGGTCTTCTGGCCGAGGGCGCTGCCGATCCAGCCCGAGAGGTGCGGCCCGAGGACGAGCAGCCCGAGCGCCAGCGCGGACGCCATCAGGGCGAAGACGGCCATGCCTCCGGCGACGATCCGGCGGCGGACGAATCCGCGCGTCTCGTCGCGGCCGTAAGCCGTGTTCAGGGCCCACATCACGTTCTGCATCGCTCCGCTCAGCGACCAGAGCGCGAGCACGCCGCCGACCGCGATCAGCGTGATGCTCGTCCCCTGCTTCTGCGTCAGGCGGCGCAGGCTGCCCTCGAGCAGGCTCGACGCCTGGCTCGGGACGATCCCGTGCAGCTTGTCGATCACCGTCGTCACCGCATCCGGCCCCGCTACGAGGCCGAAGAGCCCCGCCGCGATCAGCAGCGTCGCCGGGATCGCCAGGAAGGCGTAGTAGGCGAGCGCAGCGGCCAGGTTCGTGACGTGATCCTCGTTGGCCGCCTTGACGGCGCGCTTCAGGATCGCGAGATGGTCCCGCCTGGAGAGGTCGGCCGGCGAGGGATCCTCGAGCCGCGGCTCCTCCCGCTCGGGCTGCGGCTCGGGCGCCTCGTCGGGCAGCGGGCGGCCCTCGTCCTCAGGCTCGGCGGTCGCCGGCTCGTCGCGGCGCAGCACTTTCATGGCGACGGGATCGCCCGCCGCGCCGCGCCTCAAACCTCATGCCGTCAGCCCGCGCTCGGACAGCTCGGCCGCCGCCTGGTCGAAGCGGTCGGTTGCCGTCTGGCCCTCCAGCCACCCTGCGAGCTCGGCCAGGCCGTCACCGAGCGCGACCTCGG
>DATIFC010000002.1:0-3053 GCA_035455445.1 Gaiellaceae bacterium
GCAATCCACGGAAGTGCTCGAACTGGCTCGCGAGGACGCTGCCCTTCGTGGAGCCGTGTGCCCGGCGGATGGCCGTGGCGAGTGCGTCGATCGCCGTCGCGCCGGTGACGAAGCTCCCCGTGGGCGGCGTTCCCTCCGCCTTCTTGATCTGCTTGAAGAGGCGCCGCACGGCGGGGTTCGGGTCGTCGCCGAAGATCGACGCGAAGGTGACGTACCAGTACTTCGTGACTTTCGGGTTCTTCGGGTACCAGTTCGTCCCGTCACCCGCCCACGAGTTCATGATCGGCGTCTTCACACCCAGGCTCCGCACGCCCTGCATGATCTGGGGCCAGTCACCGAAGGTCGTCGAGGTGACGATCAGCTGTGCGCCGCTCGTGTTCCGGAGCCGGTTCACGAGGCTTGGGACTTGGTTCGGCCCGCCGAACGCCGAGTTGGTGAAGCTCTCTGCACGGACGATCTTGCCGCCGAGGTGCTTGTAGCGAGCGGTGAATGCCTTCACGACGGTCTTGAAGTAGACGAGCAGGTTGTCCGTGACCGTGATCGCCTTCTTCCAGTGCTTGACCTTGTAGGCGTACTCGGCCATCGCCGCCCCCTCGTCCTGGGCGACGTTCCCGAAGCTGAAGGCGAGGCGGCCCTTCGGCCCGAACCGCTTCGGGCCCTGCTGGTCGGTCCCGATGCAGGAACCGAGCGCGAGCTTGCCGTGGTTGATCGCCTCCTGGGTCGCCGGAGCCGCGTACTCGACGTCGCAGGTGACGAGCAGCGCGACCGCGCCCTTGGCGAGCAGGCTCGCCGCACAGGCCTTGGTCTTGTCCTTGTCGAGCTGGGTGTTGCAGACGACGACCTTGAACGGTCGGCCGTTCACCCTCGTCTTCGCCGCCTCCAGCTGCGCCGCCTTGAGCGCCGCGCTGTCGAACGGCTTCATCGCGTTGGTCAGGTCGACGGCTGCGCCGATGATGATCGGCTTCGCCGCCCCCTGCGCCGACGCGCTGCCCCCGAGGCTCGCCGCGGCCACCACAGCTGCCACAGCAATGACCCCCACCGCGATGACCACAATCCTCGAACGTCTCATCGAACTCCCTTCCGTGAGAGCGGGCCGCGCCGCTGGTGGTTCATTCTCGCACGGTTCCTCTACGCGTAGGACGCCTCCCTGGCCTTCACGAGCCGGTAGAGCGCGGCCTGGAGCGGGACGTCGACACCGTGCCGCCGCGCCTCCCGGAGCAGCGACCCGTTGATCAGCTCGACCTCGGTCGGGCGATGCGCCTCGACGTCCTCCAGCATCGACGGGTAGTGCCGGCTGCCCCGCCGTGTCGCGAGCACGTTCATCTCCCACGGGTCCTCGTGGAGCTCGATGCCGGCGGCGGCCGCGACCCGCTTGCCCTCCTCGACGAGGTCGGAGACGAGGTGGCCGAGGTCGCCCGGCCGCTCGCGCGCCGCGAAGTGCCGGTCGTGCGGCAGCCCGGTGAGGGCCGCCACGGCGTTCACGGTCGCGTTGAAGATGAGCTTCGACCACTGCGCCGGCCGCAGGTCGTGGAAGGGGCGCGCCTTCAGGCCCGAGTCGGCGATCAGCGCCGCCACCTCCTCGACCAGCTCGTACGGCGTCTCCCCGTAGGGCCCGAGCCACGTCTCGGTGTCGAGGATGTACTCCACGTGCGCGTCGGCGTGCCGCGTGCCGCTCATGAACGTGACCGCGGAGATCACGCGCCTGCCGCCGAAGGCCTCCTCCGCGCCGAGGCCGTTCTGGACGGTCATCACGGCGGCGCCGGGCCAGCGCCCCTCGAGGCTCGCCGCCGCGGCGGCGAGCTCGGTCGTCTTGGTCGCGACGAGCACGAGCTCCGGCTCCGGCAGCGCCTCCGGGTCGGTGTCCGCGAGCAGCCTCGCGGTGAAGTCGTGGCGGCCCGAGACGCGGAGGCCCTGCTCGTTCAGCGCACGCGCGTGCTCGGCGCGCCGGCAGAGCACCGAGACCTCGCAGACGCGGGCGAGGTGCGCGGCGAAGAGGCTGCCTATCACCCCGGCGCCGACTACGCAGACGCGCTCGACAGCGTCCTCCGCAGCGCCTCGACCCCGCGGGCCGCGAGCCCGCCGGGGTCCTCCTGCCAGAGCGAGCCCGGCAGCTCGGGGTCGGAGAAGATCTCGAGGTCGTAGAGCCCGTCCCAGCGCAGCGCCTCGAGGATCGGCGCGAACTCGACCACGCCGTCGCCGGGCAGCAGGCGGTCGTTCGTGTTCCGCGTCGGCTCGCGCCAGTCGGCGAGGTGGACGCCGCGAATCCGCTCGCGGTGGCGGCCGATCTCCTCGAGCGGCTCGCGCCAGAGGTGCCACGAGTCGTACATCAGGCCGACGTCGGCGCCGCTCTTCTCGACCAGCGCCGCCGCCTCGTCGAGCGAGCTGACGACCGTCCAGAGGTGCGCGTACTGGCGCTGGATCGGCTCGAGCGCGACCGGCACGCCCCGGGACTCGCCCTCGGCGGCGATCGCCCGGATGCCTTCGAGGACCGCCTCGCGGTCGTCGCCCGGGCCGGTCAGGAAGAGCACGCACTCCGGCTCGAACGGGGCGAGTCGCCGGATGCCCCGGCGGATCGCCTCGACGCGCTCGGCCGGCTCCCCGGGGCCTTCCATCAGCGGCAGCGGCAGGATCGACGGCACCGCCGGGACGGCCGCCGCCGCCGCGAGGCCGCTCACGCGGAAGCGCTCCAGCGAGTCGTCCTCGAGCTTCGTCTCCCAGATCCCGATCCCGTCGGCGCCCGCGGCACGGTAGGCGTCGAGGTCGTCCGCGAAGCCCTGCGTCACCGTGGTGATCTGCGAGATCGAGAGCCTCATCGCCCCCCGAGTCTCCGCCGCAGCAGCCGCTTCGCGACGAGCGTCCCGGAGCCGGCGCCGAGCCCCGGCCCGGGATGCGTGCTCGCGCCGATGTGCCAGAGCCCCTTGACGGGCGTGGCGTGGCCGGGGCTGCCCGGGAACGGGCGCCAGAGCAGGTTCTGGTCGAGCGCCAGCGAGCCGGAGTAGGGATCGCCCTGCTGCAGGTTGACGTTCGCCGCCTGCAGGTCGGCCGGCGAGAGC
>DATIFC010000003.1:0-3360 GCA_035455445.1 Gaiellaceae bacterium
AGCCGTGGCGCCGCAGCGCCTCGCCGGGGCGGAGCTCGACCAGTTCGAGCGGGTAGGTGAGGCGCCCGAACACGCGACCGAGCGCACCGAACAGGTCGCGAAGCCCGGGCGGGCCGTACACCGTCAGCGGCAGATCGCGATCGCGGAGCGCGAACGTCTTCAGCATCCCCGGCAGGCCGAGGTAGTGGTCGGCGTGGAAGTGCGAGACGAAGACCTCGCGCAGCTCGATCAGGCCGACCGAGGAGCGCAGCATCTGCCGCTGCGTGCCCTCGCCGCAGTCGAAGAGCAGCCGCTCGCCGCCCCGGCGCAGGAGCAGCGCGGACGGAGCGCGCGTCGCCGTGGGGACCGAGCCCGAGGTGCCGAAGAAGACGAGGTCGAGGTCCACGGGGCGATTGTAGGGTTGCCTCGTCATGGCCGACCCGCGCGACGAGGTGCGTGAGCTGATCCGGCGCGAGCCGTCGCCGGAGGAGCACGACGCGATCCGTGAGCTTTGGAAGCGCCACTCGATCGCCGAGGACAACCGTGACCTGCCGGGGCTCCTGTCGACGCTGACCGACGACTGCGTGTACGAGCTCGTCCAGACCGGTCACCGCTGGGAGGGGCACGAGGGGGCGGCGCGCTTCTACACCGGCCTGCTCGGCGGCTTCCCCGACATCGACTTCCGGCTGACGAACATCGTCATCGGCCCGCAGGGCGTCTGCGAGGAAGCAGACGTCACCGGGACGTTCGAGAACGAATGGCTCGGGATTCCGCCGACGGGCGAGCGCCTTGCCTGGCAGGTGACGATCTTCTTCCCCTGGGACCCCGAGCGGCGCCTCTTCCGGGGCGAGCGCGTCTACACCGCCGGCCTCCCGTTGCCCTCGTAGGGCTTCGGGTTCCCCGCAACGACGCTCAGCGCGCGCCACGATGCCCCGGCCGCAAGTCCCGGCGATGCTCCAGGCGGCTCGGAAGGAGGTCAGCGGCGTGCCCGCCGAGCTGCACACCACGAGCGAGGGGAAACAGGGGGCTCCGGCTCGTGCTCCGCTGGGGCGGAGGATCGTCGGCTACCTGCTGATCGCGGCGGGCAGCCTCTGCTCGATCTACATGGCGCTCGTCCTGTTCGCCTTCTGGGCGCTCGGCGGCGCCGAGGGCGTGGGGTACGCGCTGTCGGTCTGGTCGATCTTCGCCGTGACGGCGCTCGGGCCCGCCCTCCTCGCCGTCGGGGTGGCCCTGGTCGGGGAACACGCTCGGCTCTCGGGAGCGCTGCGCTCGACGCCCGGGGTCGTCGGTCTCTCCCTGCTCGCGCTCGTCTGGGCGACGTGGCTGGTCCCGCGGCTCCAGGGCGAGCCGCCGTATCCGTTCACCGACGCGAGAAAGGGCTCGCTGATCGCCTACACCGCGCCGGACGGGATCCGCCTCGTCCGCGCCGAGGGCGGAGACTCGTGGCACGTTCCCGGCACGGGCTCGATGGACAGCCCTCACTGGGCTCCGGACGGCGAGCGGTTCGCGGCCGTCGACCTCTGGAGCTCCGGCCGGGCCTACGCGTTCGACCGCGACGGCTCCGACAGGGCCCGCCTGCCCGCGGCCGGCGTCGAGACGACTCCCGCGTGGTCGCCCGACGGGCGGCGGATCGCCGTGGTGGGAGGGGACGTCCGCATCAGGCTCCGGCCGCTCGTGGCCGGCCTCCGGGAGACCACGCTGCCGCTGGACGGAAACGAGCCGGACTGGTCCCCCGACGGAACGCGGCTCGCCTTCCAGACCAACACGAGGAGCAACCTGCTCCGGATCTACGTCGTGCGGGCCGACGGCTCCGGGCTCCGGCCCCTCACCTCGGCCAAGGGGGAATCCACCGAGGCAGCCTGGGCGCCCGACGGGCGACGCATCGCCTTCACGAGCGACCTGGACGGCGACGCCGACATCTACGTCGTCCGGGCCGACGGCCGCGGGCTGCGGAAGATCACGCACAACACCGTCGACGACATGGGCCCGACCTGGTCGCCGGACGGCCGCCGCCTCGCCTTCGGCCGGAGCACGTCGGGCTGGACGAGGAGCGCGATCGTGGTCGTCGAGCTCGCGAGCGGCGCGGAGACCGAGATCGTGCACGTCCACGACGACCTCGTCTATGCGCCCGACTGGCAGCCCAGGCCGAAGCTCTAGGCGGTCGGCCCTGCGCCTACCGCGACGCCGGCAGGACGAGCCGTTGCCCCGGCACGATCACGCTGCCCCCGAGGTGGTTACGGCGGTCGATGCGGTAGATCGCGTCGCGCGGGTCGCCCGCGTAGTGCCCCACGGCGATCGACCAGAGCGTGTCGCCCGGCTTGACCGTGTAGCGCTGCTCCGGCCCCGCCCCGTGCGAGGCCCGCGCCAGCGCGGCCCACGCGATCAGTGCCAGGGCTGCGATGAGGAGTACCTTGCCGAACATGTGTTCGCATGATAGGACGAACGTCTGTTCGTGTCAAGGAAGCTCGGCGAGGGGCGGCTCCAGACGGTCGCCGGCGACCTCGAGCACGATCATCGAGCGATGCTCTGCCCCCCTGCGCTCGGTCGGGCTGCCCGGGTTGAGGATCCAGATCCCACGGTGGAGCTCCAACTGCGGCACGTGCGTGTGCCCGTAGAGGACCGCGTCACCTCGACCACCCGCCGCTCCGGCAGCGCCGCTCTGAGGGCGGGCTCGTCCATCTTCCCGTGCACCGCCTCGACCGACGCGTAGCCCGCCAGCTCCCGCAGCACCGAGGGAGCGACCACGTCTCCCGCGTGGAGGATCAGGTCGGCCCGCCCGAGCTCGGCCAGACATAGCTCCGGGAGCCGCCGCGACCCGCGCGGCAGGTGCGTGTCCGCGATGAGCGCGACGCGCGTCAGAGCGTGAGGAAGCGCCCGTCGCGGTAGACGAGCTCGCCGTCGGCGTGTACCTCGCCTCCCGAGCGGAGGTCGCAGATCATGTCCCAGTGCAGCGCCGAGCGGTTCTCGCCGCCGCACTCGGCGTACGCGCTGCCGAGCGCGAGGTGGACGGTGCCGCCGATCTTCTCGTCGAACAGGATGTTGCGCGTGAAGGTCGGGATCGCCTCGTTGAGGCCGAACGCGAGCTCGCCCAGCCGCCGCGCGCCGTCGTCGACCCCGAGCATCTCGTCCAGGTAGTCCCGGCCCCTCGCCGCGGTCGCCTCGACGACCTCGCCGCGCTCGAAGCGCAGGCGCACGTCGTCGACCTGCCGCCCGTGGAAGACCGCGGGGTAGGTGAACCGGATCCAGCCGTTCACGCCCGTCTCCTGCGGCGCGGTGTAGACCTCGCCGTCGGGGAAGTTCTCGTGTCCGTCCGACGGGATCCACGTGCGGCCGTTCACGGCCAGCGTCAGGTCGGTGTCCTCCGCGACGATCCGCAGCTCC
>DATIFC010000004.1:0-54933 GCA_035455445.1 Gaiellaceae bacterium
GGGCCGGCGAGAACGACGTCCGCGTCCACGCCGCGGACGTCGCCTCTTTCGAGCTGGACGCCGAGCTCGCGACGCGCATCCGGGCGTCGTTCCTGCTCGCGGGGCCGCTGCTGGCGCGCCTGGGGCGGGCGAGCGTGCCGCCTCCGGGCGGCGACGTGATCGGGCGGCGGCGGCTCGACCCGCACATCCACGCCTTCGCCGAGCTCGGCACGGAGATCGACGTCGCAGGCGTGCGCTTCGAGCTGCGCACCGACGGCCTCCGCGGCAAGCACATCTTCCTGGACGAGGCGAGCGTGATGGCCACCGAGAACACGGTCATGGCGGCGACCCTCACCCCGGGAGAGACCGTGATCGGCAACGCGGCCTGCGAGCCGCACATCCAGGATCTCTGCCGCTTCCTCGTCTCGCTCGGCGCCGAGATCGAGGGAATCGAGTCGAACGTGCTGCGCATCCAGGGGGTCGAGCGGCTCGGCGGCGGCGAGTGGCGCATCTGCCCCGAGCACATCGAGGTCGGCAGCTTCGTCGGCCTCGCGGCCGTCACGGGCGGCGACATCACGATCGAGGACCTGGAGCCGAAGGACCTCGGCGCGATCCTGCCGACGCTGGAGCGCCTCGGCGTTCGCGTCGAGATCGAGGGGTCGAGCCTGCACGTGCCGCCCAGCCAGGAGCTCGTCGTCCGCGACGACCTCGGCGGACAGATCCCCAAGGTCGAGGACGGCCCGTGGCCGGCGTTCCCGGCCGACCTGACCTCGATCGCGGTGATCGTCGCCACGCAGGCGCGGGGGACGGTGCTGATCTTCGAGAAGATGTTCGAGAGCCGTCTGTTCTTCGTCGACAAGCTGGTCTCGATGGGGGCGCGGATCATCCTCTGCGACCCGCACCGCGCGGTCGTCACCGGGCCGGCGAGGCTCTACGGGCAGCAGATGTCGAGCCCCGACATCCGCGCCGGGATGGCGATGCTGCTGGCCGCGCTCTGCGCCGAGGGCACGTCGACGATCGGGAACATCGGCGAGATCGACCGCGGCTACGAGCGCATCGACGAGCGGCTCCGCTCCCTGGGCGCGCGCATCGAGCGCATCGAGGCCTGATGCCCGGCCTCGGCCAGGCCGACGAGGCGGGGCGGCTGCACGCACGAGTCGACGTCGCCGGCACCGGCGAGGCGAGCGTCGCCACCGGTGTGCCCGTGCTCGACCACCTGCTCTCGCTGCTGGCCGAGTACGCCTCGTTCGACCTCGCGCTCGAGGTGGCGCCGGGAGAGGCCGAGGCCGAGGTCGCGGCCGCCGGCCGGGCGCTCGGTCAGGCTCTCGCGGGCGCCCTGGACGTCGAGGGGTTCAGGCGACACGGCTCGGCGGTCGTGCCCGCCGACGAGGCGCTCGCGCACGTCGTCCTGGAGGTCTCCGGCCGGCCGCTCGTCGTCTCGAACGTCGACCTCAGCGACGCGCGGGTGGCAGGAATGGGGCGCGACATCGTCGCGACGTTCCTGCACGAGCTGGCCGAGGGAGGAGGGCTCACGCTGCACGTGCGCCTGATGGAAGGCTCCGACCCGGAGCACGTGCTCGAGGCGATCTTCAAGGCGCTGGGCGTCGCCCTCGCGCAGAGCTGCCGCAAGCGGCGAAGGGAGGAGTGATGGCAGAGAAGTCCGTCGTCCGCACGGAGGCGGCGCCCGCCCCGTTCCAGGGCGCCCCGTACTCGCAGGCGATCAGCGCCGGCGGTCTCGTGTTCGTCTCGGGGCAGCTGTCGCTGCGGCCCGACCACGCGGAGATCGTCGGCGAGTCGATCGAGGAGCAGACCGAGCAGGTCTTCGCCAACCTGCGCGCGATCCTCGAGGCCGCGGGCAGCGGGCTCGACCGGCTGGTGAAGACGACGGTCTACCTCATCGACCTCGGCGACTTCGCCGGGATGAACGAGGTGTACGCGCGTCACGTCGGCGACCGGCCGCCCGCCCGGGCGACGATCGAGGTCTCGGCGCTGCCCTCGGGCGCGAAGGTCGAGATCGAGGCGATCGCGCTGGCCGGCTGAGCCCCCTGGCCTGGTCTAGGGACGGTTCGCCCGGCCTCCTCCCCGAGGCGATCGTACCCAGGACAAGCGCGCGTGTCCGTGCCGTGAATGTGCCGGAATTGCGCCGCTTTCTCCCGGGGCGGGAGGCAGAATGGGACGCATGAGGGCCGAGACCGTCATCGCGACTCACGGCAACACCGACTTCGACGCGTTCGCGGCGATGCTCGCCGCGCGCCGGCTCTACCCGGACGCCACGGTCTGCCTGGCCGGCTCGCTCAACCGCAACGTGCGCGAGTTCTACCGCCTGCACGCCGACGAGCTCGGGCTCGTAGAGGCGGCGCGGCTGGACACCGACGCGATCCGCCGCCTGATCGTCGTCGAGACCACGCACGCGAGCCGGTTGGGGGAGCTGGAGGCGGTCGCGCTCGACCCCGGCGTCGAGGCCATCGTCTTCGACCACCACGGTGACGAGGCGCCGGACTGGGCGGCCGAGGAGCACACGATCCTCTCGCGCGACGGCGCGCTCACCACCACCCTCGTCGGCGTGCTCGCCGAGCGCGAGCTCGCCGTGACGCCGCTCGAGGCGACCGCCTTCGCGCTCGGCATCCACGAGGACACGGGCTCGCTCACCTACCCGAGCACGACCCAGCGCGACGCCGAGGCACTCGCCTGGTGCGTGCGGCACGGCGCGCGCCAGGAGCTGCTGGCCGAGTTCCTGCACTCGCCGCTGACCGAGGACGAGCGCGAGCTGCTCGGCGCGCTGCTCGACGCGCTCGAGCCGCACCACGTCGCCGGGGTCGAGGTGCTCGTCGCCGCGGTGGCGTGGCCGCGCTACGTCGACGGCGTCTCGAACCTGGCGCACAAGGTCGTCGACCTGACGGACACGAGGGCGCTGGCGCTGCTCGTGGAGATGGACGAGCGGGTCTTCTGCGTCACGCGCAGCCGGACGCCCGAGCTCGACGCGTCCGAGCTGGCGGCCGCCCTCGGCGGCGGCGGCCACCCCCAGGCGGCCTCGGCCATCTTCAGGGGCGCCCTCGACGATGCGAGGGGACGGCTGCTCGCCGGCCTCGAAGGTGCCGTGCGCGAGCCGCCCACCGCAGGGCAGATCATGTCCAGCCCGCCCCGGACCGTCTCGCCCGACGAGACGGTGGCGCGGGCGCTCGTCGCCTGCCAGCGCTACGCGCAGGGCGGGATCCTGGTGGCGACGGACGGCCGGCTCGAGGGCGTCGTCCGCCGGGAAGACCTCGACCGCGCCGTCGCCCACGGCCTCTCGCACGCTCCCGTGAAGGGGATCATGAGCGCCCGCGCCGCGACGTGCGACGAGGCGACGCCCCTCGGCGAGCTGCAGCGGCTGTTCACGGCCGGCGGCGAGCGGGTCGCGGTGCTGCGCGACGGCCGGGTGGTCGGCGTGGTCACCCGCAGCGACGTGCTGCGCGCCCTCGGGCAGCAGGCCGTCGCCGAGCGCGCGCCCGGGCCGCTGCTGACCGACGAGCTGCGGCGGCTGGAGCGGCTCCAGCCCGTCTTCGACGCGGTCGCGACCGTCTCCGAGCCGTTCGAGGGCGTCTACCTCGTCGGCGGGACGGTGCGGGACATCCTGCTCGGCGAACGCAGCTTCGACGTCGACATCGCCGTCGAGGGCGACGCGATCGCGCTGGCGCAGGCGCTCGCCGACGTGCTCGGCGGCCGCGTGCGCCCGCACGAGAAGTTCGGCACGGCGGTCGTCATCTACGGCGAGGACGGCCGGGTCGACGTCGTCACTGCGCGGACGGAGTTCTACGACGCGCCGGCGGCACTGCCGACGGTGGAGCACGCGTCGATCCGCGAGGACCTCTTCAGGCGCGACTTCACGATCAACGCGATGGCGGTCTCGCTCAAGGGCGACGACCTCGGCCGCCTCGTCGACCCCTTCGGCGGGCGGCGCGACCTCGAGGCGCGCAGGCTCCGCGTCCTGCACAACCTCTCCTTCATCGACGACCCGACGCGCATCTTCCGCGGGATCCGCTACGAGAACCGGTACGGCTTCCGGATGGACGACCACACGGTGCGGCTCGCGCGTGGGACGGTCGAGATGGGCCTCGTCGGCGACCTCTCGTCGGCGCGCCTGCGGGACGAGCTCGTCGCGCTGCTCGAGGAGGGTGAGGTCGAGCACTCGATCCTCCGCCTGGCCGAGCTCGGGGCGGACACCGCGATTCATCCGCACCTCGCCGCCGACGACGAGGCCGTCGGGCTCTTCGCGCGCCTGCGGGAGCTGCGCGACCGCTACGGCCTCGCCGTGCCGTCGTGGCGGCTCGGGCTCGCGGCGCTGGCGCGGAGGCTCCCCTCGGACGAGGCCTACGACTGGCTGCAGCGGCTGAAGGTGCGCCGGCGCGACGCCGACGCCATCGCCGCCGCGGTGACCGTCGGGCCGCGGCTCGTCGAGCGGCTGCGCGACGCGTCGGATCCCGCCGAGGTGGTGGCGCTCGCCGACCCGTACGCGCCCGACGCGCCGCTCTATGCGCTCGGCCTCGCCGACCTGCCGCAGCTGCATGCGTACTTCGAGCGGCTGCGCGACGTGCACCTCGAGGTCAGCGGCGCCGATCTCGCGGAGCTCGGCCTCGAGGAGTCGCCGCGCGTGGGGGAGGTGCTCGCGGAGCTGCGCCGCCGCAAGCTGAACGGCGAGCTCGACGGCCGCGACTCCGAGCTGGCCGCCGCCCGGGAGCTGATCGCAGGATGATCCGCTGGTCGGAGGCACCCGGGCCGTACGAGGTCGTGTTCTCGACCCGGGAGGGCGGCGTCAGCGAGGGGCCCTTCGCCTCGCTCAACCTCGGCCGCGCCACCGCCGACGAGCCGGATCGGGTGGAGGAGAACCGCCGCCGGCTCTGCGCGGAGGTCGAGGCCGACCCCGACGCGCTGACGCTGAACTACCAGCACCACTCGGCGGACGTGCTGCGGGCGCGGCCGGGCGCCCGCGGCGATCGCGGCGACGGCCTCTGGACGGACGAGCGGGGCCTGCCGCTGCTCGCGCTCGCCGCCGACTGCCTGCCGATCGCGCTGGCGCGGGCCAACGGCCGTGGGCCGGCGCTGGCGGTACTCCACGCGGGTTGGCGCGGCCTGCTCGGCGGGATCGCGCCGGCAGGAGTGGCCGCGCTCGGCGGCGGGCTCGTCTCGGCCGTGATCGGCCCCGGGATCGGGCCCTGCTGCTACGAGGTGGGGGAGGAGGTGGCGACGCCCTTCCGCCGCGCGTTCGGGCTCGGCCTCGTGAGGAACGGCAGGCTCGACCTCTGGTCGGCCGCCGAGCGGGCCCTCCGCGCCGCCGGCTGCGCGCGCGTCGACCGCGTCGACCTCTGCACCGCGTGCTCCCCCGAGCGCTTCTTCTCGCACCGCCGCGACGACGGGACAACCGGCAGGCAGGGCGTGATTGGCCTTATCGGCTGAGACCGTCCGGGCGAACCTCGAGCGCGTCCGCGGGGAGATCGGCGCGGACGTGACGATCGTCGCCGCCACCAAGTACCTGCCGGTCGAGGACCTGCCGGCGCTGGCGGAGGCGGGCGTCGAGATCGTCGGCGAGAACCGCGCGCAGGACCTCGAGGCGAAGCACGCGCGCCACGGCGACGCCTTCCGCTGGCACTTCATCGGCCACCTGCAGAGCCGCAAGGCGAAGACGGTGAACGAGCTCTGCGAGCTCTGCCACTCGCTCGCGAGCGAGTCGGCGGCCCGGCGCCTCACCATCCCCGCGCTCGTCGAGGTCAACCTGTCGGCCGAGGAGTCGAAGTCGGGGATCCCGGAGCGCGAGCTGGAGGACTTCCTGGGCCGGTACGAGAAGATCGTGGGGCTGATGACGATGCCGCCGTTCACCGAGGACCCCGAGTCCTCGCGTCCGCACTTCCGCCGCCTGCGCGAGCTCGCCGAGCGACACGGCCTGCGCGAGCTCTCGATGGGCACGAGCCAGGACTACCGCGTGGCGGCCGACGAGGGCGCCACCATGGTGCGCCTGGGATCCGTGCTCTACGGGCCGCCGAGGTAGCGATTAAGATCTCGCAAACCATGGGATTTGCAGACGTTTGGAACCGAACGCTCGTCTACTTCGGCATCGCCGAGGAGGAGGACGACTGGGACGAGGACGGGTACCTGACCGAGGAGGACCTCGAGCGGACCTACAGCGAGCGGCCGAACGTGCGCAGGCTGACCCCGAGGGGCCGGCAGCAGGACTTCGACGACTGGACCGACCCCGAGCCCGAGGAGCGCGCGCCGCGAACGGCGGTGCTGCGCCCGCGCGGAAACAGCCGCCGCGCGCCCCACGACGCTGCCGCGCCGGTGCAGGCAGTCCCGTCCGTGCAGGTGCACCTCGTCGTCCCCCGGAGCTTCAACGACGCGCAGCAGATCGCGGACAAGTTCAAGGACGGGATCCCCGTGATCCTCAACCTGCAGGGCGCCGACCAGGAGCTGTCCAAGCGGCTGATCGACTTCACGAGCGGGCTCACCTACGCGCTCGAGGGCGGCATGCAGCGCGTCGCCGACAAGGTCTTCCTGCTCACGCCGAGGAACGTGCAGGTCTCCGCCGAGGAGCGCGCCCGCCTGCTCGAGCGCGGCTTCTTCAACCAGGCCTGAATCCCGAGGATTTGGGCGTGGCGAGCCGAAGTCACGCCTGATGGCCACCTTCGGTCTGCTCGCGAGCACCGCGTCGACCGCGAACACGCTGATCAACACGTTCCTGTGGGTCTACCTGCTGCTGATCTTCGTGTACGTGCTGACGTCGTGGGTGCGGCTGCCGTACACGGTCTGGGTGCGGCGGATCTCGGACTTCCTGCGCGACGTCTGCGAGCCGTACCTGCGGATCTTCCGGCGGATCCTGCCGCCGTTCGGTCCGCTCGACCTCTCGCCGGTGGTGGCCATGCTCGCGCTGATCGCGCTGATGCGCGTGATCGACGCGCTCTTCGCTCACTACACCTGAGGAGGACGTCATGACCATCACGCCGGTGGAGCTCCACCACCTGGAGCTGAGGCGGGGCCTTCGGGGCTACCGCCGCGAGCCCGTCGACCAGCTGCTCCAGGAGATCGCGACGTCGTTCGAGGAGGTCTGGCGCGAGCGCGCCGACTTCGCCGACCGGATCGAGCAGCTCGAGAGCGAGCTGGCCCGGCACCGCGACCTCGAGAAGCTCCTGCGCACGACGCTCGTCACGGCCGAGCGCTCGGCCCACGAGCTGAAGGACCAGGCCCGGCGCGAGGCGGAGCTCGTCGTCGAGGAGGCGCACGCCGAGGCGCGGGCCGCCACGCGGGCCGCCGTCGCGGAGCGGGAGCGGCTGCTCGCGGAGACGCGGAAGATCCGCGCGCTGCTGGAGGCCGCGCTCGATGCCGTCGAGGACGCCGAGGCGAACGGGGGTGCGGACGTGCAGGCCGCCTGAGCGGCGGGGCGAACCTATACTGGACGCATGGCCAAGCCCTCGACGCGCGTGCGGCTCCGCGTCTCCCCGGGGGCGCGCCGGACCGAGCTCGCCGGCCGGCACGGCGACGGCTGGAAGGTCCGCGTGAGCGCGGCGCCGGAGCGCGGCCGCGCCAACGACGCCGTGCTCGACCTGCTCGCCGAGACGCTCGAGTTGCCGCGCAGCTCGCTGTCGATCGTTTCCGGGCGCGGCGCCAGGGAGAAGATCGTCCTGATGGAGGGCATCGACCGGGCCGAGACCGAGCGGAGGCTCGGAAACGCGTCGTGAACGCCACGCTCGACACCGCGCACTTCAAGCAGCGCCTGCAGGAGGAGCGGCAGCGCGCGCAGGAGGCGCGCGACTACATCCACGAGGAGAACCGCAGCCAGCTCGAGGACGAGCGCGAGGAGATCCAGAGCGACAACCACCCCGGCGACATGGCGACGTCGACCTTCGACCGGGAGCTCGACTACACGCTCGAGGAGAACGTCGAGCGAGCGCTCGCCGCGATCGACGCCGCGCTGCAGCGGATCGAGGACGGCACCTACGGCACCTGCGGGAGCTGCGGGCAGCCGATCGGCGCCGAGCGGCTGGAGGCGCTGCCGTGGACGACGCAGTGCATCGACTGCAAGCGCCGCGAGGAGCGCGGGTGACCGAGCCCGCGCCGCGGGCGCTCGACGTCCGCGTCGGGTCCAGCACGGACGCGCTCACGCCGGTCTCCGTCGCGGAGCGCTCGCTGGCCGCGCGGGCGCCGCAGTGGGTCGGCCTCGGAGCGGTCGTGCTGGCGGCGATCGCCGCCGACCAGGTGACGAAGCTGATCGTCTCCTCCCAGCTCGCCTTCGACGAGTCGGTGCACGTGGTCGGGCCGTTCGCGATCCACCACGTCCAGAACTCCGGGATCGCCTTCGGCCTCTTCTCCAGCGCCACGGTGGTGGTGACTGCGCTCACAGCGCTCGCCGTGGGCTGGATGCTCGTCTTCTTCGCGCGCTCTGGGGCCAGGCACCCGGTCCTGCCGGTCGCGCTCGGGCTGCTGATCGGCGGCTCGACCTCGAACCTGATCGACCGCATCCGCCTCGGCCACGTGACCGACTTCCTCGACCTGCGCTACTGGCCGGCGTTCAACCTCGCCGACAGCTTCATCGTCATCGGCGTGTCGATCCTCTTCCTCGCGCTGCTGATCGGCGAGACGCGCTCCGCCCGCTGACCGGGCGCTCATCGCGTGCTGTGATGCGGACGCACCGGCCGGTGAGCTCGGACGGAGACACGGGCAAGGCCCGGGTCTCCTGAGGACGGCATCGCAAGGGATGCCTCGCGTCGTCGTCCCTGCCGAGGCCGCGGGCGAGCGGCTCGACCGCTTCCTCGCCTCGCTGCCGGAGGTCGGTTCCCGCGCCGCGGCCGAGCGGCTGCTCGGCGAGGGCGCGGCCCTGGTCGACGGCGAGGTAAGGCCGAAGAGCCACCGCCTCGAGGGCGGCGAGCAGCTCGAGCTGACGGTGCCCGAGCCGGCGGCGGTGGGCCTGCGGCACGAGGAGGTGCCGCTGCGGATCGCCTACGAGGACGAGCACCTGCTGGTGGTCGACAAGCCCGCGGGCGTCGTCGTGCACCCGTCGCCCGGTCACGCGACGGGCACGCTCGTCCACGGGCTCGTCGGCCTCGCGGCCGGCGGGGAGGACGAGGAGCGGCCCGGGATCGTCCACCGGCTCGACCGCGACACGTCGGGCCTGCTGGTCGTGGCGCGCAGCGAGGAGGCGTACGCCCGCCTCCAGGAGCTCGTGCGCGGGCGCGAGCTGGAGCGGCGCTACAAGGCGCTCGTCCGCGGGCGGCCGCGCTCGTGGACGGGGCGGATCGAGGCGCCCATGGGACGCGACCGCCGCGACCCGACGCGCCGCTCGCTCGACACCGACACGCCGCGGGAGGCGATCACCCACTTCGAGGTCGAGTGGCTGCTCGACCGCCACGCGCTGCTCGACGTCCGCCTCGAGACCGGCCGGACCCACCAGATCCGCGTGCACCTCGCCGCGATCGGGCTGCCCGTGGTCGGCGACCCCGTCTACGGCGTGCCCGACGAGCAGCTCCGGCGCCAGTTCCTCCACGCGTGGCGGCTCGCATTCCCGCATCCGCTGCGCGAGGAGCGGGTCGAGGTGGAGTCGCCGCTGCCGCCCGACCTTCAGGCGGCGCTCGCGCGCTTCGCCTCGTAGAGGCGCTGGTCGGAAAGGCGGAAGAGCGAGTCCACGTCGCCGGCCTCGTCGGGGAAGTGCGCAAGGCCGGCGCTGAACGCGCATCCCTCCGGCAGCTCCCCGGCGGCGACGAGCTCGTCCACCCGGTCGCCGAGCCGCTCGAGCAGCCGTGAGCCCGCCTCCTCGTCGGCCTCGACGAGGTAGGCCGCGAACTCGTCGCCGCCCATCCGCCCGGCGAGGTCCGAGCCGCGCAGGGAGTCGCGCAAGAGCCCCGCGAAGCTCCGCAGGGCGCGGTCGCCCTCTGGGTGGCCGAGGGTGTCGTTGAGCTCCTTGAAGCGGTCGAGGTCGAGAAAGAGGAGCGCCACGCCGTGCCCGTAGCGGCGGGCGCGCTCCAGCTCGAGCTCCAGCTCGCGCACGAACGCCTGGTGGTGCAGGAGGCCGGTCAGCTGGTCGTGCCGCGCCTGGTGGGCGAGCTCCGAGGTCGCGCGGTCGAAGTACGCGACAACGCACTCGGTCACCAGGCGGTCGACGGTCGCGTTCAGCCGCTCCTCGGCGGCGAGCACGTCCTCGCGCTCCAGGGCGGCGGCGCGCTGGGCCACGAAGCGCCAGAGGATCCGCCGCAGGAGCAGGAACTCGCCGACGATCTCACGTGGCGCGAAGCCGAAGGACTCGCGCTGGCGCGCGTGCTCGCGCGCCTGAGCCGCGAGCCGGCCGCCGTGGCGGACTCGCTCCGGTTGCGGGTCGCCGAGCTCCCGGGCGAGCTCCCCGATGAACGTCGGCATGTCGCCGAGCTGGCCGAGACGTCCGAGGCGCTGCAGCGACGGGATCCCGTCGTCGAGCAGGCCCTCCTCGACGGTGGCGAGCGCGAGCTCCCAGGCGGCGCCCCGGATCTCCGCGGCCAGGCGCTCGAGCGCTGATGGGGATCCGCGGGGGTGCATCCCTCCATGATGGAGCGGGACGCGGACGCCCAGGCGCGCCCGCCCGCGGCTATGCTTCCGGCGCTTTTTCGTCCCCGAACCGGCGACCCGGGGAGGTGGCGGTGCCGGCGCCTCGGAGCGCCGGTTCCACCTCGCCCCGCCGGAGCACCGCACCCAACCACGGAGAGGAAACCGATGGCAGTCAGCATGCGAGAGCTCCTGGAGGCCGGAGTCCATTTCGGCCACCAGACGCGCCGCTGGAACCCGAAGATGCGCCGCTTCATCTTCGGCGAGCGCGGCGGGATCTACATCATCGACCTGCAGAAGACGCTCGAGAGCCTCGAGGAGGCGCAGAGCTTCGTGCGCAACCTCGGCGAGCGCGGCGGCACCGTCCTGTTCGTCGGCACAAAGAAGCAGGCCCAGGACTCCGTCGAGGAGCAGGCCAAGCGGACGGGCATGCCGTACGTCAACCACCGCTGGCTCGGCGGCCTGCTCACCAACTGGCGCACGATCAGCGAGCGGATCGAGCACCTGCACGAGCTACGGCGGTTGCGCGACGAGAGCCAGCTCGACCTGCTTCCGCCCAAGGAGCGGATCTCGATGCAGGGCGAGCTCGAGAAGCTGGAGGCGAACCTGGGCGGCGTGGCGGACATGCGCCGCCAGCCGGACGCGGTCTTCATCGTCGACCTGCGCAAGGAGCAGCTGGCCGTGCGCGAGGCGCGGCGGCTCGGCCTCCCGGTGATCGCGCTCGTGGACACGAACTGCGACCCGGACGAGGCCGACTTCGTCATTCCGGGAAACGACGACGCGATCCGCTCGTGCAGCCTCGTCGTGCGCGCCGTCGGAGACGCGATCGCCGAGGGCAAGCAGCGCGCCACCCCGGCCGATTTCGCGCCGGCCGTCGAGGAGGCCGAGCCGGAGCAGCCTGCCGAGGAACCACAGGCCGAAGCCGAGCCGCAGCCCGAGACCGAGCCGCAGCCCCCGGCCGAGACCGAGCCGCAGCCCGCGGCCGAGGCGTCGCCGCAGGCCGAGGCGGAGCCGGTCCCGGTCCCCGACACGCCGACCGAGGAGACGCCATGAGCCAGGTGCAGATCTCCGCGAGCCTCGTCAAGGAGCTTCGCGACCGCACGGGCGCCGGGATGATGGCCGCCAAGCGCGCGCTCGAGGAGACGGGCGGCGACGTCGAGGCGGCCCAGCGCCTGCTGCGCGAGCAGGGCATGGCCGCGGCCGGCAAGAGGGCTGGCCGCGCGACCACCGAGGGCGAGGTGCTCGCCACGGTCTCCGGAGACGTGGGTGCGCTCGTCGCGGTCGGCTGCGAGACCGAGCCGGTGTCCAAGAACGAGAAGTTCCTCGCCTTCGCCGAGGCCGTGCTCGAGGCGGTCGAGGCCGGCGGCGCCGACGCCGTCTCCGGCCTCGAGGAGCAGCGGCTCGAGCTGATCGCCCAGCTCGGCGAGAACGTCGAGCTCGCCGGCGCCGCGCGCATGGAGGCCGGCGATGGCGAGCTGCTGGCCGAGTACGTCCACCCTCCCGCGAACAAGATCGGCGTGCTGGTCCGCGTGAAGGGCTCCGACGCCGCCGCTGCGCGCCGCCTGGCGATGCACATCTCCTTCGCCGCGCCGCGCTACCGCAGCGCGGAGGAGGTCCCGGAGGAAGAGCTCGAGAGCGAGCGCGCGATCTACGAGGCCCAGCCCGACGTGCAGTCGAAGCCCGAGGAGGTTCGCGCCAAGATCGTCGAGGGCCGGCTGCGCAAGGAGTTCCTCTCCGGCGTCGCGCTCGGCGAGCAGTCCTGGATCCACGATCCGTCGCTGACCGCGGGCAAGGCGCTCGAGGAGGCAGGCCTCGAGGTGGTCGAGTTCGTGCGCTACGCGCTCGCCGAGTGACCGAGGCGACTGCGGCCAGAGCCGAGCGGCCCTCCGGCTCGGCCTTCCACCGGGTGCTGCTGAAGCTCTCCGGGGAGGCGCTGATGGGCGACCAGGACTACGGCCTCGACCCCGAGCGCATCGCCGCGCTCGCGGGCGAGATCGTCGAGGTGCGCGAGGAGGGCCTCGAGCTCGCGATCGTCGTCGGCGCAGGGAACATCTACCGCGGCATCGAGGCCGCGGCGGAGGGCATGGACCGCGCCACGGCCGACTACGCGGGGATGCTGGCGACGCTCCTGAACGCGCTCGCGCTGCAGGACGCCCTCGAGCGGCGCGGTGCGCACACGCGCGTGCTCTCGGCGCTCGCGGCGGCCGAGGTCGCCGAGCCGTACATCCGCCGGCGCGCGATCCGGCACCTCGAGAAGGGCCGCATCGTCATCTTCGCGGCGGGCACCGGCAACCCGTTCTTCACCACCGACACCGCCGCGGCGCTGCGTGCGCTGGAGATCAACGCGGAGGCGATCCTGATGGCGAAGAACGCCGTCGAGGGCGTGCTCGACGGCGACCCCCGCGTCGACCCCGACGCGGCGCTCGTCCCCGAGCTCACGCACCTCCAGGCCATCGAGCGCGGCCTCAAGGTGATGGACACGACGGCGCTGTCGCTCTGCATGGACAACCGCCTGCCCATCTACGTCTTCGCGCTCGAAGCCGGAAACATCCGTAGAGTCGTGCACGGCGAGCGGGTCGGCACCATCGTCTCGACCCCCTGACCGTAGAGGAGGCCAGATGGCGATCGAGGACCTGATTCAGGACGCGACGCGGCGGATGCACAAGTCCGTCGAGGCGGCGCAGTCGGAGTTCGCGACCCTGCGCACCGGGCGGGCCTCGCCGGCGCTGCTCGACCGCGTCCAGATCGACTACTACGGCCAGCAGACACCGCTCAAGCAGCTCGCCACGATCGGCGCGCCCGAGCCGCGCCTGCTGACGATCCAGCCCTTCGACCCGAACTCGGTCTCGGCGATCGAGCGGGCGATCCAGGAGTCGGACCTAGGCCTGACGCCGTCCAACGACGGCAAGCTGATCCGGCTCCCGATCCCGCAGCTGACCGAGGAGCGGCGCAAGGAGCTCGTCAAGGTCGTGCGCCACATGGCGGAGGAGGGGAGGGTCGCCGTCCGTAACGTGCGCCGCGACGCCATCCACCACCTGAAGGAGCTCGTCGACAACGGTGAGGTCGGCAGCGACGAGGAGCACCGCGCAGAGGAGCGCGTCCAGAAGCTCACCGACGAGCACGTCCACGAGATCGACGAGCTGCTGAAGCGCAAGGAAGCGGAGATCATGGAGGTCTGACGCCCTGAGCGCGCCGGACTTCCTAGCCGTGGACGAAGGAGCGCGCGAGGACAGCGCCCGCACCGTCGCGATCATCATGGACGGGAACGGCCGCTGGGCCGAGCGGCGCGGCCTGCCCGTGGCCGAGGGCCACCGCGCGGGGACGAGGGCGCTGCGCCGCACCGTCGAGGCGGCGATCGACCTCGGCGTCGAGACGCTCGCCGTCTACGCCTTCTCGACCGAGAACTGGTCGCGCCCCGAGACCGAGGTGGAGGCGTTGATGGAGATCTTCGGCGAGACGATCGAGCGCGAGCTCCCCGACCTCGCCCGCCAGGGCGTCCGCACGCGCTTCATGGGCCGGCGCGACCGCGCGCCCGACGAGCTGCGCGAGCAGATCGAGCGGCTCGAGCAGGAGACGGCGGAGAACGACCGGCTGAACCTCTGGGTCGCCTTCGACTACGGCGGCCGGGCCGACATCGTCGAGGCGGCGCGCCGGCTGGTCGCCTCCGGCCTCGCCCCGCACGAGATCGACGAGGACGCGCTGCGGGCGAGCCTCTACGCGCCGAAGCTGCCCGACCCCGATTTGCTGATCCGAACGAGCGGCGAGCTGCGCATCTCGAACTTCCTGCTCTGGCAGCTCGCCTACAGCGAGCTCGTCTTCGTCGACACGCTCTGGCCCGATTTCGGGCGCGACGAGCTGGAGCACGCGCTGGCCGCGTACGCGCGCCGCCGCCGCCGCTTCGGCGGAAGATGATCGCTCGCCTTCGGCTCGCTCTCGTGGGGGAAGCCAGGTTTCCCCCACGAACCCCCTTCTTCTTCTGGGCCGGCCTCGGCTCCGCCGAGGATTTGGCGCGGGGGAACCTCCCGGTTCCCCCCGGGCCCCCTCCACATCATCGGCCGAAAGACGGCCGATGAGCTCCTTCTGGTCCCGGATCCTCGTGGCGGCCGTCGGGCTGCCCGCGGTGCTCGGCCTCGTCTGGCTCGGGGGCTGGTGGCTCTGGGCGCTCGTGGCCGCTGCCGGGCTCGTCGCGTTGCACGAGTTCTACGGCATGGCCCGCGCGTTGCGGCCGCTCGTGCTCGCGGGGTACACGGGCCTGCTGCTCGCACTGCTGGGCGCCCAGCTCGACGGGCCGGCCTGGATGCTCGCCGGCTTCCTGGCGACGCTGGCTCTCGCCTTCCTGCTGAAGGGGATCTCGGACACGCGCCAGTCGTTGACGGTCGCGGTCGCGACCACCGTCGTTGGCGCCGCCTGGGTCGGCCTCGGGCTCGCGTACGTGGTGCTGCTGCGCGCGATCCCCGAGCACGGCCGGCTGGCGGTCTTCACCGTGCTGCTCGCGGTCTTCGGGGCCGACACACTCGCGTACTTCACCGGCCGCCTCGTCGGGCGGCACAAGCTGGCGCCGGTGATCTCGCCCGGGAAGACGTGGGAGGGCCTTGTCGCCTCGACGGTGGGCGCCGTGCTCGTGTCGTTCTTCGCGCTCTACCACCAGCACTTCCTCTCGATCTGGCAGTCGGTCGTGCTCGGCGCCGTGATCGCGGTCGCGGCGCCGGTGGGGGACCTGTTCGAGTCCGCCGTCAAGCGCGACTTCGGAGTGAAGGACAGCGGCCGCCTGCTGGCCGGCCACGGCGGCGTGCTCGACCGCCTCGACGCGCACCTCTTCGCGGCCGCCGCGGCCTTCTACACGATCCTCGCGCTCACGTAATCCACAGGCTCGAAGCAGTCGTACACTTCGAGCAAGATGACGCGGATCGCCCTCCTGGGGGCCACTGGCTCGATCGGCCGCCAGGCGCTCGAGATCGTGGCGGCCCACCCCGAGCTGGAGCTCGTCGCGGCGGCGTCCGGCTCGACGCCTGTGGACGGGGTCGCGCCGCTGACACAGGTCGGCGGCGACCTCACCGAGCTGCTCGACCGAGCCGAGCCCGACGTCGTCCTCAACGCCGTCGTCGGCTTCGCGGGCCTGCCAGCCACGCTCTGGGCGCTCGAGCGCGGCGTCACGCTTGCCCTGGCGAACAAGGAGAGCCTGGTCGCCGCGGGGGAGCTCGCGCTGGCCGCGCAGGAGCGGGGAGGAGGCCTCTTGCTCCCGGTGGACAGCGAGCACTCGGCCGCCTTCCAGTGCCTCGAAGGGCGCACGGCCGAGCAGGTCGACTCGCTTGTCCTCACCGGCTCGGGTGGGCCGTTTCGGGGCCGCGCCCGCGAGGAACTGGAGGACGTGACCCCCGAGGAGGCGCTCGCCCACCCGACGTGGAGCATGGGCCCGAAGATCACGGTCGACTCGGCGACGCTCGCCAACAAGGGGCTCGAGCTGATCGAGGCGCACTTCCTCTTCGGCCTGCCGTACGAGCGGATCGAGGTCGTGCTGCAGCCCACGTCGGTCGTCCACGCGCTCGTGCGCTTCCGCGACGGCGCCTCGCTGGCACATCTCGGCTACCCCGACATGCGCGTGCCGATCGCGTTCGCGCTCACCCACCCGCAGCGCGCGGCGACGCCGGTGGCGCCGCTCGACCTCTCGCAGGGCCTCGTGCTCGAGTTCGAGCCGCCCGACCTGGAGACGTTCCCGCTGCTCGCCCTGGCGCGCTCCGCCGGGGAGCGCGGCGGCACCTACCCGTGCGCGTTCAACGCCGCCAACGAGGTCGCGGTCGCCGCCTTCCTCGAGGGACGGCTGCCGTTCCTCGGCATCGCAGCGACCGTGGAAGAGGCGCTCGGCGAGGTGGACGGCGCGGCCGCGCGCGACCTGGACGACCTCGTCGAGGCCGACAGGGAAGCCCGCCGGCTCGCGGAAAGAGCGGCGGTAGCTTGAGCGTCCTCGTCGCCATCCTCGGCCTCGCGCTGCTGATCCTGATCCACGAGGCGGGCCACTTCTTCACGGCCCGCGCGGTCGGGATGCGGCCGCGGAAGTTCTACGTCGGCTTCCCGCCCGCGCTGCTGAAGACGACGCGCAACGGGATCGAGTACGGCCTCGGCGTGATCCCTTTCGGCGGCTACGTGAAGATCCCGGGGATGCACCGGCCCGCGCCGTCCGACCTGGACGTGCACTTCGGGCCGGCGCTGTACGAGGAGCCGCGGCTGCTCGGCGACGTCGAGCGAGTCAAGCGGCTCGTGGGGCAGGGCGCTTTCGAGGAGGCGCGCCAGGCGCTCGCGACGCTGGAGCAGGCGCTCGGCCACGCGTCGCTCTCGGCCAAGGCGCGGCGCGCGGCCGACCGCGGCCTCGGCGAGCTGTCGGATGCGCTCGGCAGCGACGCGTACTGGCGCCAGCGCACGTGGAAGCGGGTCGCGGCGATCGCGGCCGGGCCGGCCACGAACCTGGTCTTCGCAGTCGTCCTGCTCGCCGTCGTCTACATGCTCGGGATCCCCTCCGACGCCTCGCGCAAGGTCGGCGACGTAATCCCCGGCTCGCCTGCGGTCGCCGCCGGGCTGAAGGCGGGCGACCGGATCGTCGGGGTCAACCGCGTCCCGGCCTACGACTTCACCGACATCCGCGACGCGATCCGGAACAGCGACGGCAGGCCGCTCGTCGTCTCGGTGGTTCGCAACGGCGTCTACCACGAGCTGAAGCCGGTGCGGGCGACGAAGACCAACGGCGTCTACACGCTCGGCTTCCATCCCGCCGCCGTGCGCTACAAGCACTACGACCCGGCGCGGGCGGTGGGGCTCGCCTCCCAGGACACGTGGCTCGTGACGAAGGCGATGGGCACCTGGCTCGGCCATATCGCGACCGGCTCCGGGCGCAAGGACGTCTCGACGCCGGTCGGGATCGTGCAGCAGTCGAGCAAGGCCGTGCAGCTCGGCTGGCGCGAGTACTTCCAGGTGCTGGCGATCATCAGCCTCTCGCTCGCGCTCCTGAACCTGCTGCCGCTGCTGCCCCTCGACGGCGGTCACATGGCGTTCTCGATCGTCGAGGGCGTTCGCGGCCGCGCGGTCGGCCGGGCGGTGTACGAGCGCGTCTCCGCGGTGGGAATTGCCCTGGTGCTCCTATTGTTCTTCGTGGGTCTTTCGAACGACATCGGAAATATCCGCGGGGGCTAGACTCAGCCGCGTGGCAAGTGAACGCGCGATCTCGGTAGGGGGCGTCCAGATCGGCGGCGGCGCACCCGTCGTCGTCCAGTCGATGACGCTCACGAAAACGCACGACGTCGAGGCGACGACTGCGCAGATCGCCGAGCTGGCCTCGGCCGGGTGCGAGGTCGTGCGCGTCGCCGTGCCGAAGGGCGAGGACGCCGACGCGCTGCCGAAGATCGTGCGGCTCTCGCCGATCCCGGTGATCGCGGACATCCACTTCAACGCGAGCCTGGCGCTGCGGGCGATCGGGGCCGGGGTGGCCGCCGTGCGCATCAACCCCGGCAACATCGGCGGGCCGGACAAGGTCGCCGAGGTCGTCCGCGCGGCACAGCAGGTGGAGATCCCGATGCGCATCGGCGCCAACTCGGGCTCGCTGCCGAAGCACCTGGCCGAGCTCGCGCAGCGCGACCAGGCGGAGGCCCTCGTCGAGGCGGCGCTCGAGGAGGTCCGCCTGCTGGAGAGCCTGGGCTTCTACGACTTCAAGATCTCCGTCAAGTCGAGCCACGTGCCGACGATGATCCGCGCGTACCGGCTGCTCGCCTCGAAGGTGCCCTACCCGCTTCATCTCGGCGTCACCGAGGCGGGGACCCCGTACTCCGGCTCGATCAAGAGCGCAGTCGGCATGGGCGCCCTGCTGGTGGACGGCATCGGCGACACGCTGCGCGTCTCCCTGACGGCCGACCCCGTCGAGGAGGTGAAGACCGCCTACGAGATCCTGAAGGCGCTCGGGCTGCGCGAGCGCGGGCCGGTGATGATCGCGTGCCCGAGCTGCGGCCGCGACAACGTCGGCGTGCAGCAGCTGGCGGAGGTGGTCGAGCAGCGGCTGCGCGACTACCCGCAGCACTTCGAGGTGGCGGTCCTCGGCTGCGCCGTGAACGGCCCCGGCGAGGCGGGCGACGCCGACTTCGGCATCGCCGGCGGCCGCGACGTCGGCTTCGTGTACGCGCACGGCCGCGTGCTGAAGAAGGTCTCGTCGGAGATCCTCGTGGACGAGCTCTTCCACGAGATCGACAGGTGGATCGCCGACGGCATGTTCCGCCCGAAACGCTTGAAGATGGCGAAGCCCGCCGCACTCGCGATGGCAGAGGCTTCGATGATCCCGCTCGAATAGTCTGCCGAGGCAACGATGATCGCTCGGGCTTCACAGCTCTTCTTGCCGACGCTTCGCGACGACCCGGCCGAGGCCGAGGCGGTGTCGCACAAGCTGCTCGCCCGCGGGGGCTTCATCCGTCAGGTCGCGGCCGGCCTCTGGACGTTCCTGCCGCTCGGCTGGCGCGTTCACCGGAAGGTCGAGCAGATCATCCGGGAGGAGCTCGACGCCTTCGGCGCACAGGAGATCCTCATGCCGGTGCTCACCCCTGCTGAGCTCTGGGCGGCGACCGGCCGGATCGGCATCCCCGAGCTCTTCAAGCTCAAGGACCGGACGGGCCGCGACTACATCCTTCCGCTCACCCACGAGGAGACGGTGACGCTCCACGGGCGCGAGCTCCAGTCGTACAGGGCGCTGCCGCAGATCTGGTACCACTTCCAGACCAAGGACCGGGACGAGCCGCGCCCGCGCGGCGGCCTTCTGCGCGTCCGCGAGTTCATCATGAAGGACGGCTACTCGTTCGACCGTGACGAGGCCGGGCTCGACGAGAGCTTCCGGAAGCACTCCCGGGCGTACAAGCGGATCTTCGAGCGCTGCGGACTGGAGACCTACGAGGTCACGGCGGAGTCCGGGATGATGGGCGGCAGCGGCAGCATGGACTTCCTCGCGCCTTCCGGGTCAGGGGAGAACACCCTCGTGACGTGCGAGAACGGCGACTACGCAGCGGATCTCGAGATCGCCCAGGGTCGGCCCCCGCGACCCGACTTTCCCGAGGAGCTACCGGAGCCTGAAGAGGTCGAGACGCCCGGGCAGCGGACGATCGACGACGTCTCGCAGTTTCTCGGCGTCGACTCCCGCGCCACCGCGAAGGCGATGCCCGTGGTCGCCGACGGGCGTGTCGTTCTCGCCCTGGTGCGCGGCGACGACCGACTCAACGAGATGAAGCTCCTTCAGGCCCTCGGCGAGGACTTCCGGCCGGCAGAACCAGAAGAGGTCCGCGACGCCTTCGGCGCCGGCGGCGGTTCGATCGGCCCGGTCGGGGTCTCGGTCGAGGTGATCGCCGACGAGACCCTGCGCGAGGGCCAGTACGTGGTCGGCGCCAACCGCGACGACGTCCATCTCCGCGGTGTCCAGGCCGGCCGCGACTACGAGCCCCGGTTCGCGGACCTGCGAGAAATTCGCGAAGGAGACGCATGTCCCGACTGCGGCGGGCATCTACATCTACAGGTGGCAATCGAGGTCGGACACATCTTCAAGCTGGAGACGAAGTACTCGGCGCCTCTGAGGGCGACCTTCCTCGACGAGGACGGCTCCGAGAAGCCGCTGATCATGGGCAGCTACGGCATCGGGCCCGGCCGCGTCATGGCCGCGGCGGTCGAGCAGCACCACGACGAGAACGGGATCATCTGGCCGCGCTCGATCGCGCCGTACGACGTGCACGTGGTCGCGCTGCCGGGCGCCGAGGAGCAGGCCGAGGAGGCCGCGCGCGTCCTCGACGAGGCCGGCGCGGAGGTCCTGCTGGACGACCGCGACGCGAGGGCGGGGGAGAAGTTCGCCGACGCCGACCTGATCGGGTTGCCGCTGCGCGTGACCGCCGGCAAGAAGACGCTCGAGGACGGCGCGGTCGACGTGCGCGAGCGCAGAACCGGCGAGGAGCGGCGTGTAGCGATCGCGGACCTGGGGAGCATCGTCTAGGTGGCGCGCCGCAGGAAGTTCAGCGAGGAGCCGTTCGGGCCGACGATCGAGCGCCTGATGGGCGAGACCGGGGTCACCTACCGCGGCCTCGCCGAGAAGACGAAGCTCTCGGCGGGCTACCTCAACCACCTGGTGCACGGGAACCGGCCCGTTCCGTCGGACAAGGTCGTCGCCCAGCTGGCGAAGGCCCTCGACGTCGAGCCCGAGCACTTCCGCGAGTACCGCCTCCGCGTGATCACGCGGCGTCTCGAAGCCATGCCGGACCTGATCGACCGGCTCTACAGACGTCTCGGCTAGTCGCGGCTAGGCCGCGGCGGCGGTCTCGTCGGGCGAGCCGTCTGGGGTGTGCATGGCGTGCCTCGCGACAAGGCCCGCGGTCGTGAGCACGACGGCGGCGGCGCCGAGCTCCAGCGTCCTGCGCCTCCACGGCGACACGCGCCTGCGGCGGATGCGGTCCCTGACGTCGGCGGCCTCGAGCGAGGCCCGGGCGAGCTCGGCCAGGAGCACCTTCGCCAGCAGCGCGGCCGCTCGTGTGTGGACGCGAAGTTCGCGCAGCTGTCTGGTTGTCGACTTCTCGAACATGGCCCGATCGTGGCAGCCGGCGGGCTCGGGCGCATCATCCGGATCGGGTGACGCTCCGCGAGCCGGTCTGAGAAAGCCTGCGGTGACGCGAAATCGCAGCGCGAAAGGAGCGCTAGATGGCAGGAACCGAAACGTGGGCGGGCTGGATCCGGTTCGGCGGGGTCCTGATGCTGATCATCGCCTTCCTGGACTTCTTCCAGGGCCTGATCGCGATCGTCCGCGACCAGTACTACGTCCTCACGCCGCACCAGATCGTCGTCTTCGACCTCTCCACGTGGGGATGGATCATGCTGATCTGGTCGTTCGTCCTCGGAGTGAGCGGCGCCGCGCTGATGAGCGGGATGAGCTGGGGGCGCTGGGTCGGGATCATCGCCGGGAGCATCAACTTCGTCGTCCAGCTCGGATTCGTGGGCGGAGCGCAGTACCCCCTGTGGGCGCTGACGGTGCTCGCCCTGAACGCGATCATCCTCTACGCGCTCATCGTCCGCTGGGAGGACGCCGGCGAGCTGCTCCGGCAGCGGGCCGAGACGCGGCTCTGAACGACACCTGATCCGGCTTTGCACCGGAAAGCCCCGCGTATGCGGGGCTTTCCGGTGAATCGCGCGATCTGCCTCGGCTAGTGGGCGACGGGCGTGTGGCCGTGCCGCCTGACCGCGACCACGCTTCCGGCCGCGAGGAAGACGGCGCCGAACACGAAGGCCGCGCCGATCCCCGCGTCGTTCCAGTCGAACCCCTGGCCGCTCGAAGCGAGGCTGGTGGTCGGCTCCGAGGTGCCGAGCCCGGCGAGCTTCTCGCTCACGAGCGCCGGCCCGGAGTAACGGCCCAGCCCGTACTTCTGGTTGAGCCCGTCGCTGCGAGCCATCAGGGCGCTGAGCTCCGCCTGGGTCATGCCGGTGGGCGTCACCTGGACGGGCGGCGTCCCCGTTCCCTGCTGGCTCGACGGGACGGCCCAGGCCCCGATCTCCTCGAGCTTCTGCCGGACGGAGTACTGGCCCAGTCCGTACTTCTGGTTGAGCCCGTCGCTGCGAGCCATCAGCGCGTTCATCTCCGCCTTGGTCATCCCGGTGGGCTTGGCCTGGGCGGTCGCCGTGGTCAGCAGGAGGCTCGAGAAGACGAGTCCGATGATGGCGAGCTGCTTCATGGTGTGTTGCTCCTCTCTGTTCGCCGAATTTGCGTTACGCCAACTCGACGGCGAGCCGGCTGCAGACCGGGAGCAAACGGGCAGCAAGCCCCACCGCTGTGCCGACTTTCGACTGGGCTCCCGCGGCTCTATCAGGAGCCCAGGCGGCTCGGCCCGGACCTCCGGACAGGGTCCGGGGGTGGTAACGAAGCCCCTCCGGGTTCCCGCACAGGCAGCCGGCAACAGGTATCAAGAGGTTTTGCGACGTTTAATACGAGTTATCTACGTCTTTACATCGAGGCGCAAATGGGTTATTACCTGTACTGAGGACCGACTCCCGGGGGGGAGAAAGGGGCATCAAGCTGTGGCATCTAGCGGCGAAAGAACGGCGGTACTAGTCGACCCCTACCCGTTGTGGCTGGACGCGGTCGAGAACGTGCTCGCGAAGAACGCGGTCACGGTCGTCGGGCGCACCTCCAACGCGGAGAGGGCCCTCGCCCTGTGCGAGGAGCTGCGACCAGGGATACTCGTCGCCGAGCCTGCGGCCGGCGGCACCGCGTGCATTCGCGAGGCGTGTGCACGTGTTCCGGGACTGAAGGCGATCGCGCTCGCGTCGTCGGACGACCCGACACAAGTACAGGCGGCGTTCGCCGCCGGAGCGGTTGCGTACGTCGTCAAGACCGCCCACTCGGACGACGTCGGCGTGGCCATCCGGCAGACGTTCTCGCCCTCGCTGTTCCTACCCGGCGTCGCCTCGGCCGCGCCGGGAAACGGCGCGGTAGCGGCGGACTCACATCCCGCTGTGGAGACGCTGACCAAGCGCGAGCGGGAGATCCTGAAGCTCGTCGCCGAAGGGCACTCGAACAGCCAGCTCGCCCGCATGCTGTGGGTGACCGAGCAGACGGTGAAGTTCCACCTGTCGAACATCTACCGGAAGCTCGACGTCGCCAACCGGACGGAGGCGAGCCGGTGGGCTCAGCTGCACGGGCTGCTCGAGCCGCGGACGGTCGATTCGATGGTCGCGGAGGGCTGACGAGGGCAGTCCTCCGGCTACTCCGGCGAGACCGTCGCACCGATGAGCACGGACGCGAGCTCCAGCGTCTCCAGGAGGTCTGCGGCCGAGCGAGGCCTGCGAAGGAAGGCGGCCGCGCCCGCGTCATGAGCCTCGACGGCGTCGAACTCGTCCTCGGCGCCGGCGAGGATCAGGACGCGCGGCGCGGGCTCGCTGGCCGAGATCTCCCTCGTCGCCTTGAGGGCGTCGTCCCGGGGCATCTCCGTGTCGAGGAGGACGATGTCTGGCTCTCTCTCCTGGACCAAGCGCACCGCGTCGGCCCTGTCGGAGGCGACTGCCACTATCTCGAACCGCGGATCCTGCTCCAGCTTCGCGTGAAGAGCGCTGGCGAACAGGCGCTGGTTGTCCATGAGCAGAATTCGCACGGCGTGATCGGGGGCGGCTCCCGACATCGACGCGGCAGTATGTCCCACCGCGGGCGGCGGCGTGAAGCCAGGTTTCGCTAGACGTCGGAACGGTCCGATCGCATTCCTCGCAGCAGGACCTGGTACTTCAGCACCCGTGCGACGCTGGCGTTCCTGGTAACCAGGCGGTGAGCTAGAGTGCGAGACGGACGGGGCGTGGCGCAGCCTGGTTAGCGCGCTAGTCTGGGGGACTAGAGGTCCCGAGTTCAAATCTCGGCGCCCCGACTGAGATGAAAGTCCTGCAAAAGCTAATGTTTTGGGCGCAAACGGACGGAGGCCGAAACCTCGCCGCCGTTGCCCAGTGGCGGCCCAAACGAGGAACCACACAGCTCCGGGAAATCGTGCTCAACCCTGACGCGCTCGACTCGAAGGGCACGCCCGAGACTCTGTCTGAGCGCGCCGAGAAGCAGCGGCACGGGCACGAGAAGAGGGGAGAGGAGCCACCGAACTACTGAGCGGGCGGCTGCCCCCGACCTCATATCGAACGCGTCCAAGGACCCGCGCCCGCGCTCGATTGCGTCGGGCAACAGGTGGCCGTAAGTCTTTTCGATCTGTAGCGCGCTCGTCCCCGCCATCCGCGCGATCTCGAAGGTGGCGATCCCGGCTGCGATGCACTCACTGATGAAGCCAGGCGGGCACTGCAGCGCATGGAATGTGGTGGGCGCCCCTCGCCGCAGCCCGCGAAACTTCCGCACCTCAGACTGGTCGACGCGCCTGAGCTGACGATCTTGGTCTCCCGTTGGGATTCCGCGCCGCCGCCACGAGTCGAGGCTCCCTGACTGCTGTGCTACCTCGAGGAGGCGGCAGGGCTGACCCGTTCCGCCGGAAGCGAAACTCGTACCATTCGGAGCCGGGAGCACGCCGCATACGCTCCCAGCCCGTTGAAACCACGTCGGCCCTGAGCACCGCCAAGGCGGCAAGGGCGTCGGGGTCCTTGTCCAACGGCTTGCGCTCCTGCCAGGGAAACCGCCACGTGCGAAACGTGGGCGACAAGGCGAGTGCCACACCGCCCTCGGGATCGCGGAGGTAGAACTGCGCCGCGACGTAGCCTCGCCAGAGGGCGATCGAACAGGCTGGTGGCGGCGACCCGGGCACAGACCCAAGCGGGAGACTCAGATGTCCGAGCGCCGCAGATTCCTCGGACGACGTGGCGTTGTCGACGTCGATCATGCTCGCGTCCGCCTCTCAGACGCAACTAACCATTTGGCCAGTGACGCAGGCTCTTTCGGCCATGGCCTTCAGGGTCTGCGCGCCTCCAGGTAGCTCGTCGAGGTCGTCGCTGCGGGAGATGGGCCTGCCACAACGCTCCCTATCTGCCGGTAGCCAGTGCGCTCTGCACTCAGTACAGCGGGAATCAGCGCGACTTGCTCGGCGCTATCGAGGCGACTCGGGAACGTCTTGTTGTTCCTCTTCTTCGCTTTCTCCGTGGCTTTCTTCGTGGCAGCCCTCATCGCGCTAATCCTTGTGGTTCTGCGGGCCCGACGTCTTTCGGAATGGGGTCTGAGCCTCATGCATCGTCGACGACCAGCACCGGAGGCCGGTCGGCATCGTCGTCTCGCATCCCGACCACCCGTAGCGTCCTGTGGCGGAGGAAGATCGAGTCGCCCGACTTCCAGTTGGGAACGGAGCTCGTCAGCGTCCGGTTCAGCAGGGACGCCGTCGACCGTCTCGAGCCTGAACAGAAACCCTGCCACCCGATCCTCCTATCCGCCTGGGGCCGGACGGTCAAGCTGGAGACTAACCGAGCGCCCCGACTCGAGAGGCCCCGCGAGAGCGGGGTTTTGTCGGCCGTGATGCCCGGAGTCAGCGCCGGACGATCACGTCCGCGCCGCAGCCGAAGACCAGGGCGGCGTGGACGCCCTGCGCCTCGACGCCAGCCAGCGCCGGGTGCTCGAGGTCGACCTCGACATCGGGCCAGGTCTCGAGCCCCAACGCCGCCGCGCCCTCGTCGGAGCCGAAGCAGAGCAGGCTCGAGACTGACACGACGTTCCGCTTCCCGGCGCTGCGCCGCGCGATCCCCTCGAGCTCGCGCAGCTCCTCGAGCGGGTCGATGCGCACGTTCGAGTCGGAGCCGATACAGATCCCGATCCCGCGCTCGCAGAGCGCCGGGACGGGCGCGAAGCCGTCGCCGAGGTTCGCCTCCGTCGTGGGGCAGAGGCAGACGCGGGCGCCGGCCTCCGCGAGCAGGTCGAGCTCGCGCCCGTCGGCGTGCGTCGCGTGGACGACCGTGGCGTGCGGCCCGAGGCAGCCGGACTCCGCCAGCAGCTCGATCGGTCGCAGGCCGTGCTCGGCGACGGATTCCTCGATCTCGCGCGGCTGCTCGTCCGCGTGGACGTGCAGGGGCAGCGACTCGGCGGCCGCGTAGCGCCCGAGCTCCTGCAGCCAGTCGCGCGGGCACGCACGGACGGAGTGGGGGGCGAGGCCGACCCGCACGCCGGTCTCGCGCACCGACTCGAGCTGCGAGAGGTAGTCCGCGACCGACTCCTGACGGAAGCGAGGGAGTCCTCCGCGGCCGTAGGCGGCGAGCAGCAGGACGAGCTCGATCCCGGCCTCGGCGGCGGCCTCGACCGCCGCGTGCGCCTCGGCGAGGCCGAGGTAGTGGAACTCGCCGACCGCCGTGTAGCCGGCCGCGAGCATCTCGCGGTAGACCTCGACGTACCCGGCGCGCACCTGCTCGACGCTCAGCACCTCGGCGAGGGAGAGCATGGCCTCCCGCCAGCCCCAGAAGTCCTCACCCTCGGTGCGGCCGCGCAGGGCGCGCTGGAAAGCGTGCGAATGGGCGTTCACGAACCCCGGCAGCGAGAGGGCCTCGGGCATCGCCGTATCCTTTCACCGTGGCCGCACGCGCCGTACCCGCCCCGCTGGCGCAGATCCCGAACGTCCTGACGATCGCGCGCCTCGTCCTGATCCCGATCTTCGTGGCGCTGCTCCTGAGCGCGGACGGAGGCCACAGCTGGCCCGCGGCGATCGTCTTCGGTGTGGCGGGGATCACTGACCAGGTCGACGGCTGGCTGGCGCGGCGCTGGCGAGTCGAGTCGAGCTTCGGCAAGATCGCCGACCCGCTCGCCGACCGCCTGATGATCGACGCCGCGGTGATCCTGCTCTGGCACGCCGACCGCCTGCCCTGGATCGCGCTCGCGATCCCGGCCCGTGACGTGGCGCTCGTCGCCGGGTACAAGCTCGTCATGGACCGCGGCTACGAGTTCGCCGTCAATCTCGCCGGCAAGGCGGCGACCTGGCTCCTCTACGCCTCGCTGGCCTTCGTGATGTGCACGAGCAAGGGCACGGAGTGGCCGCTCTGGATCTTCTGGGCCGGCGTCGTCCTCGCGGCCGTCTCCCTGGTCGGCTACCTGCGCAAGGCGCGGCGGGAGGTGCGCCCGTGAAGGCGGTCGTGATGGCCGGCGGCGAGGGCACCCGCCTGCGCCCGCTGACCTCGAACCAGCCGAAGCCGATGGTGCCGATCGTCGGCAAGCCCTGCATGGAGCACATCCTCGAGCTCCTCAAGCGGCACGGGCTGGAGGACGTGATCGTGACCGTCGCCTTCATGCCGCAGGCCATCCGCAGCTACTTCGGCAACGGCGACAGCCTCGGCGTGACGATCGAGTACTCGGTCGAGGAGTCGCCCCTCGGGACGGCCGGGTCGGTGCGGCTGGCGAGCGGCCGCCTCGACGAGACCTCCCTCGTCATCTCCGGCGACGCGCTCTGCGACGTCGACCTCACGGACATGATCCGCGCCCACCGGGAGAAGGGAGCCGCGGTCACGATCGGCCTCAAGTCGGTCGAGAACCCGCTCGAGTTCGGGATCGTCGTCACCGACGAGGAGGGCCGGATCGAGCGCTTCCTGGAGAAGCCGTCCTGGAGCCAGGTCTTCTCGGACACGATCAACACCGGTATCTACGTGCTGGAGCCGGAGGTGCTCCGGCACGTGCCCGCCGACGGGCCATACGACTTCTCGAAGGAGCTCTTCCCGCTGCTGCTGGAGATGGGCCGGCCGATGTACGGCTACGTCTTCGACGACTACTGGCAGGACATCGGCAATCTCGACCAGTTCCGTCAGGCGAACTTCGACGCACTCGACGAGCAGGTGCACCTGAACATTCCCGGCATCCGGCTGCGCGGCAACGTCTGGCTGGGGGAGGGCGTGGAGGTGGACGACCTCGAGGCGATCGAGGGCCCGGCGTACCTCGGCAACTACTGCCGCGTCGCGCCGGATGCGACGGTGGGGCCGTACTCCGTGCTCGGCTCGAGCGTGACGTTGCTCGAGCGGGCGCGCACCGAGCGCTCCGTGATCGACGCGGCGACGCACATCGGCCGCAGCGCCCGCGTCGAGGGCGCCGTCGTCGGCCGCGCCTGCGACATCCGGGCCCACGCGCACGTCCAGGAGGGCGCGGCGATCGGGGACGAGGTCACGCTCGGCGCGCAGAGCGCCGTTCTGCCGCAGGTGCGGATCTACCCGTACAAGGAGGTCGAGACCGGCGCGCAGATCCACGAGAGCCTGATCTGGGAGTCGCGCGCCTCCTTCAGCCTGTTCGGCAAGGAAGGCGTCTCCGGCCTCGTCAACGTCGACCTCACGCCCGAGACGGCCGTACGCCTGGCCGCGGCGCTCGGCACGGCGCTGAAGCGGGGCGCGCGGGTCGTGGCGAGCCGGGAGTCTCCGGCCGCCTGCCGCATGATCAAGCGGGCGATGATCTCGGGCCTCAACTCGACGGGCGTGGACGTCGCCGACCTGCGGGTGCTGCCCGCGGCGGTCAGCCGGCACCTGCTCAAGAGCCAGGGCTACGACGCCGGCTTCCACGTCGGCGTCAACTACGCCGACCCGGAGATGCTGGAAATCCGCTTCTACGAGCAGCCTGGGATTCAGCTGACGGCAGGCCTGCAGAAGGAGATCGAGAAGCACTTCACGCGTCTCGAGCTGCGGCGGGCGGCCTTCAACGTCGTGGGCGCGGTCAGCTACCCCGCGCGCGTGCGCGAGGGCTATGCGCAGGACCTGCTCGCGAGCCTCGACGTCAAGGCGATCAGCGACCGCGGCTACCGCATCGTCGTCGACTACGGCTACTCGGCGACCTCGTACGTGCTGCCGCTGCTGCTGGGGCCGCTCGGGATCGAGGCGGTCAGCGCCCACGGGTTCGCGGCCGACGGCGGCGAGCCGCACACCGGGCTGCGCGAGGCCGTCGGCCAGGCCAAGCGGCTGGTGACGGCGATCGGCGCCGACCTCGGCGTCGTCTTCGACCGGGCCGGCGAACGGATCTTCCTGATCGACGAGCAGGCGCGCGAGATCCCCGTGGAGCAGGCGCTACTGCTCTTCCTGCGGCTGATGGGCACGGACGGGCGTCGCGGCAAGCTCGCGTTCCCGATCACGGTCACGAGCCACGTCGAGGAGCTGCTCGAGGGGAGCGGCCTCGAGGTGATCCGCACCCCGGCCTCGCTGGCCGAGCTGACCAAGGCCGCGGCGGAGGACGGCGTCATCTTCGCGGGGGCCGTCGGCGGCGGGTACGTCTTTCCCGAGTTCCTGCCCGCGTACGACGCGGTGGCGAGCCTCTGCAAGCTGCTCGAGCTGCTGGCGCCGGTCGAGCGCCCGCTCTCCGAGCTCGTGGCCGAGCTCCCCGCGAGCACGCTCGTCCACCGGCAGGTTCCCTGCCCGTGGGCGCTGAAGGGGACGGTGATGCGCGTGCTCACCGAGCGCCTGCGCGACCGCGACGTCGACCTGCTCGACGGGATCAAGGTCTTCGACGAGCGTGGCTGGGCGCAGGTGCTGCCGGACCCGGACGAGCCGCTCGTCCACGTCTACGCCGAGGGCGCCAGCAAGGAGGCCTCGGCCGGGCTGGAGGCAGACCTGCGCGGGATGGTGGAGGAGATCATGCAGTCCGAGGGCGCCGAGGCCCCGGCCGGAACCTCAAGCTGAGGTTGACCCTTCGGGCGCCTTCTGCTTGACTAGTGGCGCTCCCGCCAGCGGACGAAAGGCTCACGTGGAACCGTTTCCCGATCTCGCCACGCTCTCCGACGACGACCTCAAGCAGCTCATCGACGAGCTGACGAAGGAGGAGCAGGAGGTCTCGTACCGGAGGCGGATCCTGCACGGCAAGATCGACCTGCTGCGCGCCGAGCTCCAGGCGCGGCTGCGGGAGGCCGGGCCGAAGAGCGTGCTCGAGGACGTCGACGTCGACCGCCTCGCGGCCATTCTCGCCGGCAAGGCAGCCCCGCCGAGCGAGGGCTAGTGCCCCACATCTACTGCCCTGAGTGCGGGTTCCAGAACCCGGAGGCCGCGAACTACTGCTCGCGCTGCGGTGCCCTGCTCGTGAAGGACGAGCCGGGCTCCGAGACGACGATGAGCTACACGCCCGAGGAGGCGGAGGAGGGGGGCCTGCTGACCCTCGAGGAGCTCGGCGCCGAGGGCCCCGCGCTCGTCGTCCGCTCCGGCGGGGGCCGCGCCGGCGAGCACTTCGTGCCGCAGGGCGAGCGCACCACGATCGGCCGCTCCCCGGACTGCGACATCTTCCTCGACGACGTCACGGTGTCGCGCAAGCACGCCGTGCTCGTGCACAAGGAGGGCGCGTACTTCATCGAGGACCAGGGCAGCCTGAACGGCACTTTCCTCAACCGCCGCCGCATCGAGTCCGGCCGGCTGGAGAACGGCGACGAGCTCCAGATCGGCAAGTACAAGCTCACCTTCCTGGAGAAATGAGCGCGGCGGAGGCGACGAGCGAGCGCGCGCGGCTGCTCACGATCGGTGCGGTCTGCACCCGCCTCCAGGCCGAGTTCCCCGACATCTCGATCTCGAAGATCCGCTACCTCGAGGACCAGGGCCTGCTCGCGCCCAGGCGGACGCAGAGCGGCTACCGGCTCTTCAGCGAGGACGACGTCGAGCGGCTGGAGACGATCCTCCGCCTGCAGCGGGACGAGTTCCTGCCGTTGCGTGTGATCCGACAGGAGCTCGCGTCGCCCTCCGGCGCGGGAAAGGAGCGGCGCCGCAGGCGCGCGGTCGGCCTCGCCGAGCCCGACGACGAGCTCGATCTCGGCGAGCTCTGCGACCGGGCCGCGGTCACGCGGGATCTCGCGCGGGAGCTGGAGGAGTACGGGTTGCTGCAGCCGCGCCGTGAGGGAGGGGAGAAGCTGTATCCCGCGGGCGACGTGGAGGTCGCGGTCGCGTGCTCCAAGCTCGCCCGCTTCGGCATCTCCGCGCGACACCTGCGCACCTTCCGCACCGCCGCCGACCGCGAGGCCGGCCTGCTGGAGCAGCTCGTCGCCCCGTCCCTGCGCTCCCGCAACCCGGAGCGGCGCGAGGCGGCCGTGCAGCAGCTGCAGACGCTCGCAGAGGTGGCACAGGAGCTCTCGCAGCTGCTCTTCTGGCGAGACCTGCGGCAGGTCGCCGGCCACTGATGGCCCTCGACGACCTGAAGGCGCGGATCCGCGACGTCCCGGACTTCCCCGAGCCGGGAATCGTCTTCAAGGACATCATGCCGCTGCTCGCCGATCCGTCCTCGCTGCACGAGGTGACCGACCTGATCGCGGCGTGGGCGGAGCCCCGCAAGCCGGACGTGATCCTCGGCGCCGAGGCGCGCGGCTTCATCCTCGGCGCGACGGTCGCCTACAAGCTCGGCTGCGGCTTCGTGGCGGCCCGGCGGCCGGGGAAGCTGCCGTGGAAGACCGTCAGCGCCACGTACGCGCTCGAGTACGGCGAAAACTCGCTCGAGCTCCACGCCGACGCGATCGCGCGGGCACAGCGCGTGCTCGTGCACGACGACGTGCTCGCCACCGGCGGAACCGCGGGGGCGATTTGCGACCTCGCGGAGCAGCTGGGCGGCGAGATCGTGGGCGTCGCCTTCGTGATCGAGCTCGACTTCCTCGAGGGGCGCAAGCAGCTCGAGGGGCGCGACGTGCACTCCCTGATCCGCTACTGACCCTACGTTTCGGCGTCCGGCGCGCCGATTACAAGTGGGCCATGTACGACGCCCTCACGACCCGGTACACGTTCTCGTGCCCGGAGCGGGGGGAGGCGCGGGTCGCGCTCTCGTCGTTCCGGCGGGTCGAGCAGCTCCCCGGCCCGGCGCAGCCCGCGGTGTTCGAGGTCGAGTTCGGCTGTGTCTGCGGCCACGAGCACCCGGGGCTCGTCTCGCACGACGAGCTCGACTGGGCGCCGCTCGGCCTGGGCGGGGACGCCATGTTCGTGAACCTGATGACGGCCACCGTCGACCCCGTCGACGCCGAGCTGGCGGATCTCGCCGCACGGCACATCCAGGCCGGCGAGTGGCCGTGGAGCTTCTTCTGCTACGCGGAGGAGCGGCCACGGCCCGTCTTCCCGTCCGCTTTCGTCGTGCTCGCGCCGAGCGGGGGCGGGCAGGAGGTCGGGGTGGCCGTGCGCTGCCCGGCCTGCGGCAGCATCTCGATCAACCTCGTGACCGCGCAGCACCTGGACGTGCCCTTCCACAACGACCGCCAGGTGGGGGTGGTGGAACACGTGTTCGCCGGGGACGCCGAGCGCGTCGTCGCGGAGTTCGCCGAGGAGCTGTACTCGGCGGGATTCGACAGCCGCCGGCTCGGGCTCTAGCACGGTTCACATCTCGGAATCCGGGTACGGACCGGGCCGGAGGTGGTGCGATGTACGGCTTGACACGTGGAACGGTGACGCTGCTCGGCGCGGCGGTGGCCGGCCTGCTGATCTGGCTCGCCACGCAGGTCAGCGACAGCACGAACGGCGGCTACTGGGCCGTGTACGGGCTGATCGCCGGCGCCGGGCTCGTGATGGCTCTCTCGCAGATCCTCGGCGGCTGGACCAAGTGGGGCTGGCCACGCCTGTCCGTCAACGTCTTCCTGATCGGCTTCGTCCCGGTGCTCGTCGCCGCGGGATGGGTGCTGCTGGCGACCCAGCCCGACGCGAACTGGTTCCGGGATCACGTCCGCGCCTGGACGAGCGACATCGGGATCCAGGGGCTCGTGGCCGACCTCGGCGAGTACGCCGCGGTGCTGGGGTTCGGCATCGGCCTCGTGTTCGGCTTCACGTTCGACACGTCGGGCCCCGCGGCCTACGGGCCGTTCGGGCGGCGGCGGCGCCGCGCGGCGGTTCCCGCCGGCGGGGCTGCCGTTCCACCCGAGGACGCCGCGACGGCGCGCGAGCAGCACGAGGCCGCGGCCGCCGACGGAGACGCGCGCCGGCGGGAGCGAGAGCGCGAGCTCGAGCGCACCCGGACCGACTAGATCCTTCGTATCCCGTTTCGTCCCTCCCCGGAGGGATGAGACGGGCTGGACCGGTACCGATACACGGGCCATGAGCGCCGCCCTGGAGAGCCGCCGTCCGAGACGTCTCGCCCTCCTGCTCGCGCACTGCGCCGAGCCGGCCGCCGTGCCGCGTCCGGCCTTCGACAGGCTGCGCGACAAGATCGGGGCGAAGCTGGCTCGGGTGCTCGTCTTCGCGCTGGCGGGGAATCAGCGCCGGTCGGCGCGGCGGGGCTGACGCCGCGGCTCGTCCGCGCCGAAAGCGACGACCAGCAGGTAGACCACGAAGGCGACGACCGCGCCGAGGATGAACGCCGTCCCTCCGCCGACCCCGACCGCGAGCCCGCCGAGCCAGACGTAGAGGCCGAAGACGACGCCCCAGAAGAAGGCCCAGAAGCCGTGCGAGTAGGCGGGGAGGCGGAGGTGGGGCACGAGCGGACTGTACCCTGTCCCGCCCAGCGGGCGTTATCCACAAGCTGCACGCCCTGCTGTGGAAATGTGGACAATTGAATCTCCGCAAATTGCGGCCTCGGCGTGTCGAGACCCCCTTGAACCGGCCTGGACGGATCCCTAGATTGCCTCTTGCGCCGAGCACGGAACCGGAGTAGGTCGAAGCCGAGTTCGAGGGCACTACCCGCAAGGGAAAGGTCAGCGAAAACGGTGGACGAAACGGAGACCGGCTCGGCGAATTTTTTTGGTCCGGCGTCGCGGCCGAAGGGGTGGAGCGACGTCGGAGCCCGCGAACTTCTACTTGACATAACGCCCGTTATCGTGCATCGGATCGAAATCGGCTCCCGGAGCGGGTTTGACGGCACGCGCTTCGCGGGTAAGGGCTCGCTGTCGGGATGACCGCGGTCGAATTCGAGAATGTCCTCGAGGGTGCGGAGCTGCACGAGCTCTTCGAGCAGGCCGAGCAGACCGGGTCGCTGCGCTACGCGGACCTGATCGAGGTGCTCGAGCCGCTTCAGCTCGACCCGCTCGAGACGGACGCCGTCTTCCGCGAGCTCGAGCAGCGCGGGATCGAGGTGCTGGAGCCCGAGGCCGAGCACCGCGAGCCGGCGACCCCACAGCCACCTCAGACGCCGCCGGCCGCCGCCCAAGTCCAGGAGACGACCACCGACGCGCTGCAACTGTTCCTGCGCGACGCCGGCCGTCATCCGCTCCTGACGGCCGCTCAGGAGGTCGAGCTGGCCAAGCGCATCGAGCGCGGCGACATGGAGGCCAAGACGCGGATGATCCAGTCGAACCTGCGCCTGGTGGTCTCGATCGCCAAGAACTACCGCAACCAGGGGCTTCCGTTCCTCGACCTGATCCAGGAGGGCACCCTCGGCCTGATCCGCGCCGTCGAGAAGTTCGACTGGCGCCGCGGCTACAAGTTCTCCACCTACGCGACCTGGTGGATCCGGCAGGCCGTCGCGCGGGCGCTGGCGGACAAGGCGCGCACGATCCGCATGCCGGTGCACATCGTCGAGCGGATGCAGAAGCTCAACCGCGCCGAGCGGACGCTCTGGACGCAGCTCGGCCGCGAGCCGACGCTCGAGGAGATCGCCGAGGAGGCGAACCTGCCGATCGCCCAGGCGCACGAGGTGAAGGCGGCAGCGCGCGCGTCCACGAGCCTCGACCAGCCCGTCGGCGAGACCGAGGACGCGGTCTTCGGTGACTTCGTCGCCGGTGACGGCCCGCTTCCCGACGAGGAGGTCGAGGTCTCGCTGCGCTGCCAGGCGCTGGCGGTGGCCCTGAACGCGCTCGCGGAGCGCGAGCGGCACGTGCTGATCCTGCGCTACGGCCTCGTCGACGAGGACCCGAAGACGCTCGAGGAGATCGGGCGCCGGCTCGGGCTGACACGCGAGCGCGTGCGCCAGATCGAGACCGAGGCGCTCAAGCGCCTGGCGCGGCTGCGTGAGATGGAGTCGGTCGCGGGAGCCTGAGGCGCTTCGCGGCCGCCGCTCGATCGCTACTGCATCCGAGATGGTGGGACGGACGGCCACGCCGCCGAGGCCGGCATGGCCTCTTCGGTCGGCGTCGCAAGCGAGCGCCTGAGCCCGAGCGCCGAGCCGTCGAAGAGCGGCAGCGCGGCTTCCTCCCCCACTCTCGCCCGAACGAGCTCGAACGCGCCGTCCAGTCGCGCCGGCCGAGAGAGCCGGTGCCCGTCGGAGGCGACGACCGAGGACACCTCAAGCAGCTGCCAGGCGAGCTCCTCGATCTCTTGCCCGTGGTAGCCGACCAGGCTCGTCGCGTTCAGCTGCAGCGGCCAGCGCGCTGCCAGCTCGAGCGCGCGCTCGGGCTCCTCGCGCACCGGCTCCGTGCGCTCGGGGTGCGCGAGCAGCGGCCTCAGGCCCGCGCGCTCGACGTGCTCGGCGAGCTCGACCGCATCCTCGAGCGGCCCCCGGAAGGGAACCTCGACGAGCACGACATCGGTGCCTTCGAGCGCGTAGCGTGCCGGGTCGTGGCGCAGGAGCTCGGGCGCCGGCGTGAGCTCGAAGCCGAGGCGCAGCTCCAACCCGGCGCGGCGGGCCAGCCGCTCGTGCGCGCGGCGCACCGCCCGTTCGCGCTCCTCGCTCAGTCGATAGTGCGGCCAGACGTGCGGCGTTGCGAAGAGGATCGCGGTGCCCGCCTCCGCGGCGAGGTCGCAGAGCTCGAGGCCGTCTTCGAGGCTCCGGGCGCCGTCGTCGCCGGACGGGACGACGTGGGAGTGGCAGTCGACGAAGCGGGGCTCCACGCCCCGAGGCTACCCGCCGCGGTGGCCCTACTCGCCGCGCAGGTAGAGCTGGAGGCCCGGCGCGACCGAGCGCAGCTCACGCAGCGCACGCGACTCCAGCTGGCGCACGCGCTCCCGGGTGATGCCGAGATCCGCGCCGACCTCCTCGAGCGTCTGCGGCGGCTCGCCGTCGAGCCCGAAGCGGCGGGAGAGGACGTGCCGCATCCGCGGGGCCAGCCGCTGCAGGGCCTGCGCGAGCTCAGCCGAACGCAGGTGCTCGGCGGTCGCCGTGTCGGGCCGGTCGGACTTCGTGTCCTCGATCAGGTCGCCGTAGAGGCTCTCCCCGTCGCCGACCGGGGTCTCGAGGCTGACGGGATCCTCGACGAGCTCCAGCAGCGTGCGCACGCGCTCCGGCGGGAAGCCGCTCTCCTTCGCGATCTCGGGCAGCAGCGGCTCGCGGTTCAGCTTCTGCGCCAGGATCCGCCGGGCGCGCATCACGCGACGCACCTGCTCGGCCACGTGCACCGGGAGCCGGATCGTCCGGCCCTGGTCGGCCAGCGCGCGCGTGATCGCCTGCCGGATCCACCAGGTCGCGTAGGTCGAGAGCTTGAAGCCGAGCGTGTAATCGAACTTCTCGACCGCCCGGATCAGGCCGAGGTTGCCCTCCTGGATCAGATCCAGCAGCGGCACGCCGGCCTTCGTGTAGTTCCGCGTGATCGACATCACGAGGCGCAGATTGGACTCGATCAGCTTGCGCTTCGCCTCCTCGTCGCCGAGGTCCTTGAGCCTCGCGAGCTCGCGCTCCTGGGCCGGGGTCAGGAGCGGGCCGTCGCCGATCTGGCGCACGTACAGCTTGAGCGGGTCGGCGGTCTGCGGCTCGGTGGGCTCCGTCTCGACGCGGTCGACCTCGTCGACGTCTGCGGGCGCAGGGACGACCTCGAGACGGGGCTCGGGTGGGTCGTTCTCGGAAGGCGCCTCAGGGAGCGGCCGCTGCTCCATCACGCTGGCTCTATCGGCGCCGATTCTCCCTCGCTTGAGGGACGTTCCACCCGCACGAGGGATCAGGGTCCGACGTGTCGAACCGAGAGCCATCGGGAATGCCTAACTCTCAGCCGAAGCCGTCGTCAGAATCGAAGGCGACCATGCAGGTCGCCGGTTTCGTGACAGGGATTACCTGAGGACAGGGGTTCGCGAGAATGTGTGGAATTGCCGGATACAGCCTGAGCGCGCGCAGCGGCGTCGATCGCACGCTCGCGGCCCAGGCCCTGCTCGCCGGAATCGCCGAGCGCGGCGCGGACGCGGTCGGCTACGCGTACCGGCGCAGCCACAGCCCGGTCACGATCCACAAGCAGCGCTCCGGCGCGAGCGCCCTGCTCGAGGAGGTCGTCGTCCCGGCGAGCACGACCGAGGCGCTGATCCACGTCCGCGACTACACGAAGGGCCACCCGCGAATCGAGGCGAACAACCACCCCATTCGCCACGGCGCCGTGGTCGGCGTCCACAACGGGATCATCTTCAACGACGACGAGCTGATGACCGAGCACGGCTTCGAGCGCGCGGAGCCCGAGATGACGGTCGATTCCGAGGCGATCTTCGCGCTGGCCGAGGCGCACGACGCGCACCCCCGCGCCCTCGAGCAGCTCCGCGGCTCGATGGCGACGGCGTGGCTGGACGAGCGGCGTCCCGAGACGCTCTTCGTGGCGCGCGGCGTCGGCCGGCCGCTGTGGCTCGGAACCGCTCGTGAGGAGACGCTGTTCGCCTCGACCAAGAAGGCCCTCGAGGTCGCGGAGAAGTTCCTCGGGCTGAAGCTGCGCAAGCGCGAGCTCGCCGAGGGGACGCTCGCCGTCGTGGTCGACGGCGACGTGCTCGAGAAGCAGCGCTTCGAGCCCGACCGTAACTTCGAGGAGCGCACCCTGCCCGCAGTGCGCGCGCCGCACGAGGGCGCGTTCTGCCTGCAGCGCCTCGCGGTCCTCGCCTCGCTCGCCGTCTAGCGCTCGAGCCGCCCGTCGAGAGCGACGGTCGTCCCGGCCGCGAGCAGCCGTTCCCGCACGAGGAACTGGAAGGTCGACCACGCCCCCTTGCGGCCCTCGAACATGCGGTAGATCTGCCACTCCGTGAGCATCGTCCCGTCGGCCTTGCGGGCCTCGTTCCAGTCCGCGAACTTGGGCAGGCGGCCGAGCTTCCGCGCCAGCTCCGTCCCCTGCTCCAGCGCCCGCTCGAGCTTCTCCTCCCCCAGCGGCACGTCGAAGCCCGCCTCGCGCAGCGCGTTGGCGAGCGAGCCGAACGTGTGCCAGTAGAGCGACTTGGAGGGCATCCGGCCGCGGTGCTCCTCGATGTCGCGGGCGGTCGGGACGCGGTCGAGCTCCTCCCCCAGGCCCCGCAGCAGGTCGAGCAGCTCCTCGCGCGTGGCGAAGCGGCGCGGCACGAGCCCGGCCTTGCGCTTGGCCTCGTTCCAGCTGCCGAAGTGCTCGATCACGGTCTGCGGGTGGACGCTCGTCTCCGCGTCGCCCGCGAACTCGCGCATCGTCGGCGAGCGGCCCAGCCGCTCCGCGCACGCGGCGAGCTCGGCGAGGATCTGCTCGTCCGTGTAGCGCTTGCGGATGCCGGCCTGGAAGGCCTCGAGCGCCTTCCGGTCGATGCCCGCGAGCGCGCGGTACTGGGGCCGGCGGGGCATCGTTCTCCAAGTAGAATAGAGCAATTCCGCCCGCCTGCAAATCTCAGGCTAGCGTTTGCGGGAGTTTGCTAGGAGGCTCGACTAGGAGGCAACGAGCACGCGCGGGCGCGTGTCCTCGTCGTCGATGCCCTCGATCGGGAGGATCCGCTCGAGAGCGGCGACGCAGCGCGGGCAGAACTGCGTGCCGGCGGCGCGCCGGAGCTCGTGGAGCGCCTCGGTCGCCGGCCTGGCGGCGCGGTAGATCCGCGTCGTCAGCATCGAGTCGAGTGCGTCGGCGACGTGGATGATGCGGGCGCCGAGCGGGATCTCCTCGCCCTTCAGGCCGTCGGGGTAGCCCGTCCCGTCGAAGCGCTCGTGGTGGTGCCGGATCGCCGGCACCGCGTCGTTCAGGAAGCCGAGGCGGTCGATGATGCGCGCGCCCTCGTCGGCGTGGCGCTGCATCAGCTCCCACTCCTCCTCGGTCAGGCTCGCAGGCTTGAGCAGGATCGCGTCGGGGATCGCGAGCTTGCCGATGTCGTGGAAGAGCGCCGCGTGGCCGAGGAGGTCGAGCTCGGCCTGCGAGAGGCCCAGCTCGCGCCCGATCGCCAGCGCGAGCTGCTGCACGCGCCGTGAGTGGCCGGCGGTGTAGGCGTCGCGGGCATCGACGGTGGCCGAGAGGCTCTCCATGGCCGCCGTGGAGCGCTCCTTGAGCAGACGGTTGGCGTGCTCGAGCGAGACGTTCTGCGTCTGGATCGTCGCCGCCGCGGCGCGCAGCTTCTGCGCGCTCCGCTGGGTGTGGCGCAGGTACGCCTCCTGCGTCTTGCGCATCAGCAGCAGCGGCACCGCGAAGACGGCCAGCGCCCACAGGCCGGCGTTCTCGTTGCCGACCCAGATCACGCCGCTGATGAAGCCGTAGACGAGGTAGTGGGTCGTCAGCCAGGCGAAGCGCTCCCGGAAGACCGCCCACCAGCGCTCGTGCCCCTCGATCGCCACCACGGCGCTCAGGAGGCTCATGTTGACGGCGAAGTACGTCGCGCCCGCCGCGACCCCGGCGACGACGTAGACGAAGTCCTGGAACCTGCCGCTGAAGCCGCCCGCGAAGACAGCCGCGGCAGCGAGCGAGGAGAGCGTGAGCGTGCCCACGTTGAACACGACGTAGTGGAACGGCGAGCGCCTGGCGCTCCACTCCACCGCCGCGATCGTGACGGCGATGGCGAGCGCCGCCCGGGGCCCGAACAGGGCCGCGCCTGCGATCGAGCCGACCGCGCTGACGGAGATGGAGCCGTCGTCGACCTCGAGCGCGAGGGCCTGCCCCGCTCCGACGAGCGCGACGAGGGCGATCAGGCCGATCCAGGAGTTGCTGTGGCCGAAGATCGCCCCGAGGATGCCCGCGCCCACGCCGACGGCGCTGACCAGGCCGACGAAGACGGCGAGGCGCCGCGAGAGCGAGAGGAAGCGCGGCCCGTTCATCGCGTGCGGCCGCGGGTGGCGCCGCTCCTGCGCCGGGGCGCTCTCGGTCGGCGGCGGCAGGGGGACGATGTGGTCACCGTCCTCCGGCACCGCGACGAGCCGGCCCTGCCGCTTCTCCGGCATCAGCAGCGGCTCGGAGCTCGCATCGAGGACGCGGTTGCGTCCCTGGAGCTTGGCCCGGTACACCGCCAGGTCGGCCTGGTGGATCAGCTCGTTCGCGTCGGAGCCGTCGCGCGGGAAGCCGGCGACGCCGATCGAGACGGTCGCGCGGATCGGCTCGCTCGAGGTCTCGACGTCGAATGCGCGCGCGGCGACCGTGCGACGGATGCGCTCGGCGATCTCGAACGCCTGCTCGGGTGGGGTCTCCGGAAGCAGGATGGCGAACTCCTCGCCGCCGAACCGCGCGGGCACGTCGTAGTGGCGCAGCTGTGCGCGGAAGACCTCGGCGATCCCCCGCAGCACGGCGTCGCCCGCGAGGTGGCCGTAGGTGTTGTTGATGTCGCGCAGCAGGTCGAGGTCGGCCATCACGAGCGAGAGCGGACGCTCGAAGCGCTCCGCCCGCAACAGCTCCTCGTTCAAGGCGGCGGCGAAGTGGCGCGCGTTGAAGAGCCCGGTCTTCGGGTCGACGCGGGCCTCCTCCTGGAGCTGCGGCACGCTCAGGGAGCGGTGGATCAGCAGCAGCGGGGCGACGGAGAACGGGATCAGCCACGGGTTTCGCACCCAGAACGCGCCCAGCGCGACGCCGAGCATCGCGAGCACGAGGTCGGTCGAGAGGCTCGGGAACGAGAACAGCCCCGACTCGCGCAGCGAGTGACCGCGCGCCAGGTGCAGCATCGGCGCCATCAGCAGGTGGTTGACGGCCACGATCGCGGCGGCCGCCGAGAGGCCCGCGAGCGCGTACTCCACGTGGGAGCCCGGAGCGATCTGGAGGATCCCGTGGAAGGCCGCGTACGCCGCCAGCATCGACAGCGTCCAGTTGCAGATGTTGAAGATCTGGATGTACCAGGCGCTGCGGTTCTTGAGCCACTCCGGAATGTGCATGACGACGCCGATCAGGGCGACGAGCTCGGGCGGGAGCAGCATCGCGGCCGGGATCAGGAAGACGATCGTCGTGTGGTACGACTGGTTCCGCGGAGTGCGCACGACGAACAGCTGCGCGACGGCCGCAGTCGCGCCCAGGATCACGAACGTCGCCCACCCCGGCGTGTGCGGGCTCAGCCGGGAGAGCAGCGGCACGACCGTCGCCATCGTGGCGGCGGCCACGACGAAAAAGTAGCCGGCGGCCCTGGGGGCCAGCCGCGGCGCTTCGGTGGCGGCGACGTCGACATCGTGCGCGATCGAGCTCGGGACCGCGCTCACCCTGGCCCCCTGGCCGTCTGCCTCGAGCTCACTGCCAACCCCGTCATCGCCTGCTCGTGATCTCCGATCTCCGCGTCATCCGCGCGGCGCCACAGGAACAAGAGTCGTGCTGGTGGTGACTCGCGCCGGATGGCTCACCACCACTGGAAGCTACGCCGGTCTGCCGGGGGTCACATCCCCCTTTTTCGGTACGCCCCCAATATCCCCCGAACGAGTGAGGGGCCGGGTTGCGCCCGGCCCCTCGGAAAGTGCGTTCGTGCCCCGTCCCGTCGCCTATCCGGCCGGCGCTACGTCGGCCGCGATGTCCGCAGGGAGGGTCGCCGGATCCGGCGCGGTTTCCGGATCGGCCATCAGCTGCGCTGCCTCCGCGGGCGTGAGCTCGTACGCGCTCGCGGCCTTCGTGGCGTCGTCCTCCGCCGCGTCCTCGTAGGAGGAGTCCGTCCAGGAGACGTCCGCCCAGGACACGTCGGCCCAGGACACATCGGCCCAGGAGACGTCGGCCCAGGAGACGTCTGCCCAGGAGACGACGTTCCAGGCCGCGTCCGCCCAGGAGACGTCCGCCCAGGAGACCGAGTCCCAGGACACGCTCGCCGTGGCGGCGTCGAGCCAGCTGACCGCGTCGAACGCCGGGACCGTGTCGTCCAGCACCGGCTTCACGAAGGCGTTCAGGCTCCTGTTCGGATTGGGCGGGGTGTCGACCCTCCATGCCCGGCCGATGCGCAGCTCGCCGACGCCGACCGAGTCGGGGGCGGCAGCCGCCAGCGGCGCAGCCGAGACCATGAGGGCTCCCTTGACCTGGTCTGGCGTGAACGTCGGGTGCTTGGCGAGGATCTGTGCCGCGGCACCCGCGACCACCGGGGATGAAAACGAGGTGCCCGAGAGCTCGATGTAGCCCGGGGCGACCAGCTTGTCCGCACGCTCCGATGCCAGCGTCGAGCTGCTGGGCACCGGCCCGACCATGTAGCGGCCGGGGGCGGCGATGTCGGGCTTCATGAAGCCGTCCAGCGTCCGGCCGTACGCCGACCACGGAGCGTTGACGTCGTCGTCGCGGGAGAGCGTCCCGTTCAGGTCCGCCGCGCCGACCGTGATCACGAACGGGTCGTTTCCGGGGGAGTAGGGAACGCCGCTCGGGGTGTCGCCCGTGCCGTAGTTGCCGGCCGCGGCCACGACGACCACGCCGCTGAACCACAACTTCTCCACCGCCCGGTCGAGCGGGTCGCGGAAGAAGTTGGTCTTCAGCGACGAGTGGAGCGAGAAGTTCGCGACGCGGATGTTGTACCGGGCCTTGTTGGCGAGGATCCACTGGCAGGCGGCGATCACGTCGCTCGTCCGCGCGACGCCCGTGTCGTCCATCACGTCGAGCGAGACGAGATTCGCCTGCGGGGTGGTCCCCGCGTAGCCGTCGGCCGAGCCCGCGGCGATGCCCGCCACGAAGGTGCCGTGGCCGCGGCCGTCGCCGCTCGAGTTGTTCGGCAGCGTCGTGAAGTTGACGTTCGCGCGCACGCGGTTGCCGTACCCGAAGTCGGACCGCCAGGCCTGGATGCCGGAGTCGATGACCGCGATCGTCGGCGTGCTCCAGGAGGAAAGCGCGTTCAGGCCGCTCCAGGTCTGGTACGCGCCCGACTCGTACGGCCAGAGCTGCGTCGAGTTGTAGTCGCTGAGCTTCACCGGCACGTCGGGCGTGACGATCAGGTTCGGCAGCTTCATGAGCCTGGGCAGGGCACTCGCCCGCACCGTGGCTGCGACGCCGTTGATGAGGCTCAGGCGCCGGTCGAGGCCGCCGCGGTCGTCGTCGGCGAACTGGTTGACGTGGGTGAAGGCCGAGAGCGCGGGCGACAAGCTGCCGTTCGTGCTCTGGATGATCACCCGTACGTACGTGTTCGGATGCCGCGTGGCCCCCTTCAGCAGGCCCGGCGAGATCCACGTTCTCTTCAGAGAGGCGTGCCCGCTGAGCTGGGCGTGCTTCTTCCCCGCGCTGGCCGCGAGCGGAACGCTGATCGCGAGCATCGCCACAAGCGCGGTGATCGCACCCCGGCCGCCTTTCCCCCAGAGAGCGCTCGAACGAGACTCGCCGCCGCGGTTACCGGTTCCCCACAGCGCGCTCGATCGCGTCTCTCCTCGATTGCCGCCGTTGATCCGCACCTTCCGAACTCTCCTTTCCGCGCCCTCGCGCGGGCCGCAATGCCTGCCTGCCGCAGGGCGGTCGGTCGCCGCCGCTGCGTATCCGGGTGGAACCTAGGCCGGGCGCGGGTCGAGCTACATCCCCCGGCAGGGTGACGGCGCCGCAAATTCCCTCGAACGGGTGATCGGCGTCCCGGCGCGGTAGCGTGCCCGCCGTGCGCGCCCTGCTCGCCCTCGAGATCGGCCTTGCGCGCGCTGCGGCGGGGCTCTCTCGGCTCGCCGGCGCGGGCGGGGGGACGACGCTGCCGGGCAAGCTTCTCTGGAAGCTCGACCCGAGCGCGGTCGACCGCCTGGCGGCCCGCCTGCCGGAAGGATCCGCGCTCGTCTCGGCCACGAACGGCAAGACGACGACGGCGGCGATGGTGGCGGCGATCCTCGGCGGCGAGCGGCGGCTCGCGCACAACCGGGCCGGCGCGAACCTCGTCTCCGGTGTCGCGTCCGCGCTCGTCGCGGCCCGCGGCGCCGAGCTCGGGCTGTTCGAGGTCGACGAGGCCGCGCTGCCCGAGGTCGCGCGGCGGGTGCGGCCGCGCGCTCTGTCGCTGGGGAACCTCTTCCGCGACCAGCTCGACCGCTACGGCGAGCTCGAGCTCCTGGCCGGGCGCTGGCGGACGACGGCGCGCGAGCTGCCCGCGACGACGGTGCTCGTCGCGAACGCGGACGACCCGCAGCTGGGGGACATCGCCTCGGAACACGCGACGCGTTCCAGTGACACGACCGTCTTCGGGCTGGACGACCCTCGCCATGCCTCGCCCACGCTCCAGCACGCGGCCGACTCGAAGTGGTGCGTCCGCTGCGGGACGCCGTACGAGTACGCGGCCGCCTACATCGGGCACCTCGGGGACTACCGCTGCCCCTCCTGCGGACACGCGCGGCCGCCGCTGGACGTCTGCGCGCGCGGGATCGAGTTGAACGGGCTCGACGGCGTCTCGTTCGAGCTGGTGATGCCGGAGGGCGCACGGCCGGTCGAGCTGCGCGTGCCGGGGCTGTACAACGTCTACAACGCGCTCGCGGCCGCGGCCCTCGCCCGGGCCCTCGGGGCGCCCCTCGATCGGATTCAGGGCGGTTTGCAGGGATTTTCCGCGGCCTTCGGGCGTTTCGAGCGCATCGCCGTCGGCGACCGCTCGCTGCTCGTGCTGCTGATCAAGAACCCCGCCGGCGCGAACGAGGTCGTCCGAACCCTCGTCGCGGCCGGCGCGCCGTCGCTGCTGCTGGTCGCGCTCAACGACGAGATCGCCGACGGTCGCGACGTGTCGTGGATCTGGGACGTGGACTTCGAGCCACTCCTCGACGGGCTCGAGCGCCTGGTCGCCACGGGCGGCCGGGCGGCGGAGCTCGGGTTGCGCTTCAAGTACGCGGGCCTGGACGAGGACGCGATCGAGGTCGTCCCCTCGCTCGAGGATGCGCTCGACCGCGCGCTCGAGCTGACGCCAGCGGGCGGCGAGCTGGCCGCGCTGCCGACCTACACCGCGATGCTCGCGCTGCGCGAGCTCGTCGCTCGCCGCGGCTTCGTCCGGCCGTACTGGGAGCAGGCGGCGTGAAGATCGTCGTCGGACACCTCTTCCCGGACTACCTGAACATCTACGCCGATCGCGGCAACATGGCCGTGCTGGCGCGGAGGGCGGCCTGGCGCGGCCACGAGCTCGAGGTTCGCGGGCTCGGCCCCGGCGACCTCGTCCGGCCGGGGGAGCACGACCTGTACTACGTCGGAGGCGGCCAGGACCGCGAGCAGGAGCTGATCGCGCCTGCGTTGGCGGGCATGGCCCCGGCGCTGCAGGAGGCGATCCAGGGCGGCGCCGCCGCGCTGGCCGTCTGCGGCGGCTACCAGCTGTTCGGCCGCTTCTACTGCGACCAGAGCGGCGACGAGCTCCCGGGCGCCGGCTTGCTGCCGCTGCACACGGTCGCGGGCCAGCGGCGGATGATCGGCGACGTGTTGCTCGAGTGCGAGCTGGAGCCGGGTGAGCGGCGCACGCTCGCCGGGTTCGAGAACCACGCAGGACGCACCTACCTCGACGAAGGTGCCGAGCCACTCGGCCGCGTGCTCGCGGGCTTCGGCAACGACGGCGAGAGCGGCTGGGAAGGCTGCCGCGCCGGCCGCGTGATCGGCACCTACCTCCACGGGCCCTTGCTCCCCCGCAACCCGTGGCTGGCCGACTGGCTGCTCGCGCAGGCGCTCGCGCACCGGACCGGGCAGCCGCCGCAGCTGGAGCCTCTCCACGACGAGCTGGAGGCCAGGGCCCATGCCGTCAGCGCCGAGCGAGCGAAGACCCGGGGCGGCCGCTTCTGAGCCAAGTAACAGACTGTTACTTGGGAGGGCGGCTACGGGGCCCAGAGGGCGCCGAGGTACACGGCGGGGTCGCCCGGCGTCCAGCGCTGCAGGAAGCGCTGGATCGGCGGGTGCAGGACGATCTCGTCCAGCTCCTCGGGCGCGAACAGCCGGTGGCCGCGGACGGCGGCGTCCTGCGAGGTGACCGTCTCGAGCGAGCGGCCGGTGAGGTCGCCCGCGAAGATGATGTGGACGACGTGCTTCGCCGCGAAGCTGCGCACCGGCGCGATCGAGTCGACGATCGCAATCGGCCCTTCCACCGGGATCTCGTCCTCGATCCCGACCTCCTCGGCGAGCTCGCGGTGCAGCGCATCGACGAGGCTCTCGCCGGAGTCGACGCCGCCGCCGGGCAGCAGCCAGTGGTCGCGGTTGTTCTTCTCGTGCCTGCAGAGCAGGATGCTGCCCTCCCAGCGCAGCAGCGCGGAGACCCGGATGCGCGGCTCGCCCATCAGTCGCGCGGAGGCGCCGCCTGCGGCGCCGACCTCAGCGTGTGCGGGCCTTGCCCGGACACGCGTCTGAGACGGACAGGGGAGCCGATCAGAGCGGACCTCTGCGGCTTGACGACCCGAAGCCGCGCACGCCGCGCTCGCTGTCGGGCAGCTCCTCCACCTCGACCGGGTCGAGACCGGGCACCCGCAGCACCACGAGCTGCGCGATCCGCATCCCCGGCTCGACGACGAACGCCTCCCGCGCGTCGGTGTTGAGCAGCACGACGCGGATCTCACCCCGGTACCCAGAGTCCACGAGCCCAGGCGAGTTGACGACGGTGAGGCCGTGGCGCGCAGCAAGGCCGGAACGCGGCTGCACGAACCCTGCGTGACCGTCCGGGATCGCGACGGCGAGGCCCGTTCCGACAGTCGCCCGCTCCCCCGGTCCCAGCTCGTGCCGCTCGCAGGCCGCCAGGTCGAGCCCGGCGTCGCCGGCATAGGCGCGCTCCGGGACGACCGCGTCCTCGCGCAGGCGGCGGACCGGGAGCTCGATCACGCGCTCGTGCGGGCCTCGTTGTCGGGCTCGAGCACGAGGTAGGGCGCGAACCTGCGCACCTCACGCATGGGCAGGTGCGCACGGATGAACACGCCTTCCTCGCGATCGACGCGCTCGTCCACGGGCATGCCGAGCGCGTACAGCTCCGCGAGCCGGGCCCCCTCCTCGTACGGGATCAGCAGCCGGACCGCCTCGAAGCGCTCGCCGAAGCGCCGGGCGATCCGCTGCCGCAGATCCTCGACGCCCTCGCCCGTGCGCGCCGAGACGTGCAGCGCGTCGGGGAAGCGGTTGCCGAGGCGCCGCCGGCGAAGCGGGTCGACCGCGTCGATCTTGTTCAGCACGACCTCCACCGGAAGCTCCCCGGCGCCGATCTCGGCGAGCACCGCCTCGACCGCCGCGAGCTGCGCGTCCAGCTCGTCGTCGGCGGCGGAGGCGTCGACGACGTGCATTACGAGGTCGGCGACGAGCGTCTCCTCGAGAGTCGCCGCGAAGCCCTCGACGAGCTGGTGGGGAAGGCGGCGGATGAAGCCGACCGTGTCGGTCACGAGGTAGCGCCGGCCCTCGACCTCGAAGCCGCGCGTGGTCGGGTCGAGGGTCTCGAACAGCCGGTCGTCGACGGACACGCCGGCTTCCGTGAGCGCGTTCAGCAGCGTCGACTTGCCGACGTTCGTGTAGCCGGCCAGCGCGATCGTCGGCGTCTCCGAGCGCCGCCGAGACTTGCGGCGGGTCGCGCGCTGCTTCGCCAGCCGGCGCAGGCGCTCGCGCAGCAACGTCACGCGCCGACGCGCGAGCCGGCGGTCGGTCTCGAGCTGGCTCTCGCCGGGGCCGCGCGTCCCCACCCCGCCGCCGAGGCGCTCGAGGTGCTGCCAGAGGCCGCGCATGCGCGGCAGGTTGTACTCGAGCTGCGCGAGCTCGACCTGGAGCTTGCCCTCGGCGCTGACCGCGTGCTGGGCGAAGATGTCGAGGATCAGCTGGGTGCGGTCGACCACGCGCGCCTGGAGGGCGTCCTCGAGCCGGCGCTGCTGCACCGGCGAGAGCTCGTCGTCCACGATCAGCGACTCGGCGCCGGAGCGCTTGAACGCCTCCTGCAGCTCCACGAGCTTGCCCTTGCCGACGTACGTGCGCGGATCCGGGTGCTCGCGGTGCTGGACGAGCTCGCCGACGGGCTCCACTCCCGCGGTGCGGGCCAGCTCGCGCAGCTCGGCGAGCTCGGCCTCGACGTCGAGGGCCTTCGCGGGGGCCGCGAGCACGAACCCGCGCTCGGGCTCGGCACCCGGCGCTGGATCCGGCTGGCGGGTCGTCACGCGGGTAGTATGCCGCTCCGCAGCGAGGCTTCGATTCGCCGCGCGGCTTCTTCGAGCCGCTCGTCCGGAACCGTCAGCGAGAGACGGACGAACCCCTCCCCGCTCGGGCCGAACGACGGCCCCGGCGAGACGACGACCCCGGCTTCCTCGAGCACGAGCTCAGTGAACGACGCCGACGTATGGCCGTCCGGCACCGCCACCCAGAAGTACGGCGTCGCCTTCGGCGGGTCGACCTCGAGCCCGATCGTCGCGAGCGCCTCGGCCACGAGGTCGCGGCGGCGCTCGTAGACGGCCGACATCTCGCGCGGGAAGTCGCGCGCCTCGGTCAGCGCCGCCACCGTCGCCCGCTGGACGGCCTCGAACATCCCGGAGTCGAGGTTCGTCTTCAGCTGCCGGTAGCGCTCCACCACCTCCGGGTTCCCGGCGACGAGGCCCGAGCGCCAGCCGGTCATGTTCCACCCCTTCGAGAGCGAGAAGATCTCGACGCCGACCTCCTTCGCCCCGGGTGTCTCGAGGAAGCTCGGAGCGCGGTAGCCGTCGTAGCAGAGCTCCGAGTACGCGTTGTCGTGGACGACGACCAGGTCGTTCGCGCGCGCGAAGTCGACCGCCCGCTCGAAGTAGCCGTCCTCGACGACCGCCCCGGTCGGGTTGTTGGGGTAGTCGAGGAAGAGCAGGTTCGCCCGGGCGAGCGCGTCGGCGGGGACGGCGTCGAGGTCGGGGAGGAAGCCGTTCGCCTGCTCGAGCGGCAGGTACTGCACCTCCGCGCCGGCGAACACGGGCCCCGAGGTGTAGGGCGGGTAGCCGGGGTCGGGTGAGAGGCAGACGTCGCCGGGGTCGAGCAGCGCGAGCGCGATGTGGCCGACCGCCTCCTTGCCGCCGAGCGCGGGGACGACCTCGGAGCCCGGGTCGAGCTCGACGCCGAAACGCTGGCGGTAGAAGTCCGCCGCCGCCTCGCGGAACGCGTCGGAGCCGTGGTTGGTCGGGTACCGATGCGTGCTCGGGTCGCCCGCGCCGGCGGCGAGCGCGTCGATCACGGGCCGCGGCGTCGGCACGTCGGGGTCGCCGATGCCGAGGCTGATCACGTCGACCCCGGCCCGGCGCTTCGACTCGATCTTGCGTTCGAGCTCGGCGAACAGGTACAGCGGGACGGCGTCGAGCCGCCGCGCGAACCTCACAACGAGAACTCCTCGGACAGCTCGACGGTGCAGATCTCCTCCGCCGGCCCCGTCAAGCGGGCGTGTCCGTCGTCGAGCTCGACTCGGAGATCGCCGCCGGCGAGGTGCACCGTGACGGGGCTCTCGCACCAGCCGTTGGCCACCGCCGCCGCGCTCGCGGCCACCGCGCTCGTGCCGGAGGAGAGCGTCTCCCCCGCCCCGCGCTCCCAGACACCCACGCTCAGCTCGTGGTCGCCGTCCGCGCGCACGAGCTGGACGTTGGTGCGCTCCGGGAAGCGCGCGTGGTGCTCGACGAGCGGCCCGATGCGCAGGAGCTCGGCGCGGTCCGGCAGGCGCCGGATGACCGCGTGCGGGTTGCCCACCGACACCGGCGTGAGCTCGATCACCTCGCCGGCGACCTCGATCGTCTCCGGCGCGCCGACCTCGAACGCACCCATCTCCTGCTCGACCTCGCGCTCGCCGCGGAGCCGGGCGGTGACCATGCGCGGGCCGACGAGAATCCGCACCTCGTCGACGCCGGAGCGCCGCGCGAGCCAGCGCGCCGCGATGCGGGTGCCGTTGCCCGAGAGCTCGGCGACCGACCCGTCGGGGTTCCAGATCACGACCTCGGCCTGGTCGTCGTCGGCCGAAACCACCTCGAGGATCCCGTCCGAGCCCACGCCGAAGTGGTAGTCACAGATGCGCTGCACGCGCTCCGGGGTGAGCGGGACGTCGAGCTCGACCTGCTCGACGAGCAGGTAGTCGTTGCCCAGGCCGTGCCACTTGGAGAGCCGCATCGGTCGCGGCGGACGCTAGCAGCGTCGCGCCGGCGCCAGCCGCTCGAGCACGGGCTGGGTGACCGCGTAGTACGTCCGCGCGGGACCGCTGGCGGAGGTCGCCGGCCTCGAGCGAAGGTGCCCGGCCTCCTCCAGCCGGCGAAGCACGGCAGAGGCCTAATGCCGGAGTGTGCGCGCGATCTCGGAGGCCACCCGAGCAGCCGGCCGGTCGGCGCGCAGCGCGACGAGCCCCGGGATCCGGCGCATCCACTTGCGCTGGTAGGCGGCGTAGCGGCGGGTGCGCGCGGCGAGCGCCTCGATCGCCTGCTCGCGCGGGAGCTCCGCGATGTCCTGCAGGCCGTGGATCGTCCGCGCGGTCGCCGAGATCGGGCCGGCGAGCGCTCGTGCCACCTCCGCCTCCACCCCGTGTTCGAACATCGCCCGGGTGCGCTCCTCGATCCGCCGGGCGAGCTCCTCGGACGCGACCTCGAGCCCGAAGATGCGGGTCGGGTGGCGCGTCTCGCCGCTCCAGAGCGTGTCGATCCCGGGGCGCAGGCTCGAGCCGGCTTCCGCGAGCTCGAGCGCGCGCACCACGCGGCGGCGGTCGTTCGGGTGCACCGCCGCGGCGGCTCCGGGGTCGCGCTGCGCGAGCAGCTCGTGGGCGCGCTCGGCGCCCCCGTCGTCGTAGAGGCGCTCGAGGCGCTCCCGTGCGCCGGGCGCCGGGGGCGGCGGGAGCTCGAGGTCGGCGAGCGCCGCCCGCAGGTACAGCCCGGTGCCGCCGACGACCACAGGCGTCCGGCCGGCGGCGAGGATCTCGTCCACCGCCGCGTGTGCCAGGCGCTGGTAGGCGGCGACCGAGCCTTCCTCGTCCAGAGCCAGGTACCCGACGAGCCGCGCGGGATGCTCCGACTGGTTCGTCAGGATCGGCAGCCCGCGGTAGACCTGCATCGCGTCGGCGGAGACGAGCTCGGCCGGGATCAGCCGCGCGAGCTCCTCGGCGACGGCCGTCTTGCCCGATGCCGTGGGGCCGAAGATCGCGACGACCGTCATCCGCGCAGGCGCCCGGCGAGCCGGTCGAGGGCGGCTTCCTCGATCCCGCCGCCGACGAGGTAGCCCCGCGCGCTGCCGTGCCGTCGCTCCAGCGCCTCCAGCGTCCTGCGCATCGCCGCGGCGGGCATGACGGACAGGAGGCGGCGCTTCCGCCGCGCGACGTCGTCCGGCGCCTCGGCGATCCACGCCCTGACAGACGGAGTCCGGTTGGCCTCGCTCACGGCGACCGGCAGCCCGCCGAGGTCGCGGATGTTCACGCGCCCGTCCCAGGTGAGGCCGCGCTCAGCCACGCAGCCGCGCGCGCACGAGCTCGAGCTCCTCGTCGCTCAGGCCCGTGGAGCGCAGGTACGCCTCGACCCCGCCGTAGCGTCGCCGGAGCTCGGTGAAGACGCCCAGCATCGACTCGGCGGGGGTCTGCGCGATCCGTCGCAGCCGCTCGAGCTCCTCCTCGGTCTCGGCGGCCTCGAACCACGCCTCGTGCCGCTCGCGCAGCCGCTCCTCGCTGAGTGCGTAGTCGGCGGCGATCGTCTCGTCGTCCACCCCGGCCAGGTGCAGCAGGAATGCGGTCAGGAGGCCGGTGCGGTCCTTGCCGCCCACGCAGTGCACCACGATCCCGCCCTCGGGGGCACACGCGACGGCGCGCAGCGAGGCGGCGACGTTCTCCCGGAAGCGCTCGAGGAAGATCAGGTACGCCTCACGCGTGGCCGCGGCGTCGTCGGGCGCGGCCGAGGTCGCGGCCTCGAGCTCTGCGGCGATCTCCTCCCACTCCGCCTCGCTCGCCTCCATGAAGGGGACGTGGACGACCTCGACCGGGAGCTCGGCGGGCGGGTCCTCCTCGCGCTCGTGGTCGCCGCGGAGGTCGATCACCGTCCGGACGCCGTGGCCGACGAGCGCCCGCCAGCCCCCGCCGCTGAGCAGGCGGACGCTGTCGGCCCGCACGACCGCGCCCCGGCGGGTCTCGCCACCGTCCGCAGTCGGCAGCCCGCCGAGCTCGCGGACGTTGAGACAGCCGTCCCAGACGAGGTCTCTAGGCTGCAACTGCCGCGCGCTGCGTGCCGCGCAGGGTCGTCGAGGTGGCGGCCTCGATCATCACCGGCACGAGGTCACCGGGCGATGCCGTGCCCGCGAAGTTGACCGTCGTGTTGCGGCGCGTGCGGCCCCGCAGGAGCGAGGCGTCGGTGCGGCTCGGGCCCTCGACGAGGATCTCCTCCACGCCTCCCACGCGCCGGCGGTTGCGCGCCTCGGCGACGCGCTGCACGACCTCGATCAGCCGCTCGACCCGCTCGCGCTTCACCTCCTCCGGCACCTGCTCGGACAGCGAGGCGGCCTCGGTGCCCTGCCGCGGCGAGTAGACGAACGTGTAGGCCCCGTCGTAGCCGATCTCCTCGACCGCGCTCACGGTCTCCACGAACTCCGCCTCGGTCTCGCCCGGGAAGCCGACGATCAGGTCCGTCGTGAGCGCGAGGTCGGGGATCGTGCCGCGCAGCTCGTCGACCAGGCGCAGGTAACGCTCGCGCGTGTACGTACGGCGCATCGCCTTGAGCACGCGCGTCGAGCCCGACTGCAGCGGCAGGTGCGCATGCTCGCAGACGCTCTCGCACTCGGCCATGGCCGCGATCACCGGCGCGCGGAAGTCCTTCGGGTGGGGGCTCGTGAAGCGGATGCGCTCGATGCCCTCGACGGCGTCGCAGGCGCGCAGCAGCTCGTCGAAGGAGCTGCGCACGTCGCGGCCGTACGAGTTGACGTTCTGGCCGAGCAGCGTCAGCTCGCGCACGCCCTCGCGCGCCAGGCCCTCGACCTCCGCCAGGATCTCGCCGGGCCGGCGCGAGATCTCCTTGCCGCGCACGGAGGGCACGATGCAGTACGAGCAGACCGAGTTGCAGCCCATCGAGACCTGCACCCAGGCCTGGAAGCGGCGCTCGCGGTGGAGCGGCAGCCGCCCGGCGAAGGCCCGCTCCTCGGCGATGCCGAAGGCGCCGCGCGCGACGCCCTCGCCGCCAGCGCCGAGCCACTCGCCGAGGTGCGGGATCGAGCCCGGGCCGAAGGCGACATCCACGTACGGGTAGAGCGCGAACAGCCGCTCGCGCTGGGCCTCCGCGTAGCAGCCGCCGACCGCGATCACCTTCCCCGGGTCGCGCTTCTTCAGCGCGCGTGCCTGCGCGAGGTGGGCCGCGAAGCGCCGGTCCGGCTTCTCGCGGATCGTGCATGTGTTGAAGACGAGCACGTCCGCCTCGGCCTGGTCGGCCGTCTCGCCGAGCCCGAGCTCCTCGAGCATGCCCTTGATCCGCTCCGAGTCGTGGGCGTTCATCTGGCAGCCGAAGGTGGTGACGTGGTACCGGCGCATGCGCGGAAACTCTAGCCGTGGCGCCTGGACACCCTCCGCGGGACATGGCAGTCTTGGGCCGCCGCTAGGGGGAAACCGGAACTGGGGGTATGGGCATGCAGGCCGGACGGATCGTGTCGTTGACCCGCGTCCTCGTCGCGCTCGCGGCGGCGATCGGCGCGCTGGCGCTGGGGGCGCCCGCGTTCGCGGCGAGCCCGAACGTGGTCGTCAGCCAGATCTACGGCGGCGGCGGCAACTCGGGCGCGCCGTACGCGAACGACTACGTCGAGCTGTTCAACCGGGGCAGCGCGCCCGTCGACCTGAGCGGGTGGTCGCTGCAGTACACGAGCGCGACCGGGACCGGCCTCTTCGGCTCCGCCTCGAACCTGCTCACGCCGCTCACCGGCGTCCTCCAGTCGGGCCAGTACCAGCTCGTCGAGGAGGCCTCGGGCGGGGCGAACGGGGTGCCGCTGCCGACCCCGAAGTCGACCGACTCGACGCCGATCAACATGAGCGCCACCGGCGGCAAGGTCGCACTCGTGAGCTCGACGACGCCCCTCGGCTGCAACGGCGGCTCGACGCCCTGCCCGCCCGAGGCGCTCGCGCAGATCGTCGACCTGGTCGGCTACGACGGCGCCAACTTCTTCGAGGGCAGCGCCGCGGCTCCCGCGCTCAGCAACACCACGGCCGGGCTGCGTGCGGCCGCCGGCTGCCAGGACACGGACGACAACGCCGCCGACTTCGCGGCGGGCACGCCGAGCCCGCGCACCCTCGTGTCCCCGATCGTCTTCTGCACGCCCCCCGTCCCCCACCTCGCGATCAGCCAGGTCTACGGCGGGGGCGGCAACAGCGGCGCGACGTACAAGAACGACTTCATCGAGGTCTTCAACCGCGGCACCGCGGCGGTGAGCCTGGACGGCTGGTCGGTGCAGTACGCCTCGGCGACCGGCACCGGCGCCTGGACGCAGACCCCGCTCGGGAACGTCACGCTCCAGCCTGGCCAGTACTACCTCGTGCAGGAGGCCCAGGGCGCCGGAGGCACCGTCGACCTGCCGCCGCCGGACGCCACCGGGACGACGCCGATGTCCGCGACGGCGGGGAAGGTCGCGCTCGTCAGCTCGACCCTGCCGCTCTCCGGCGCGTGCCCGAGCGACCCGTCGATCGCCGACCTCGTCGGCTACGGCACCACGGCCAACTGCTCGGAGACGAGCCCGGCCCCCACGCTCACGAACACGACCGCCGATCTCCGCAACAACGGCGGCTGCCTGGACACCGAGAGCAACGCGGCCGACTTCACCGCCGGAGCGCCCACCCCGCGGAACACCGCCTCACCGCTCCGCGATTGCAGCGCCGACCTGCCGCCCGGCGTCGTCTCGACGTCTCCCGCCGGCGGGGCTGCCGGGGTCGGCGTGGCCACGAACGTCTCGATCACCTTCAGCGAGCCCGTGAACGTGACCGGGAGCTGGTTCTCGATCTCCTGCGGCACGAGCGGCTCGCACACGGCCACCGTCTCCGGCGGCCCGACGACGTTCACCCTCGACCCGGACACCGACCTCGCGGCAGGCGAGAGCTGCACCGTCACCATCACGGCCGTGGACGTCACCGACCAGGACACCAACGACCCGCCAGACACGATGGCCGCGGACTTCGCCTTCGGCTTCACGACGGAGACCGCGCCGATCCCGATCCACGAGGTTCAGGGCGCCACCCACGTCTCGCCGTACGCGGGCCAGGTGGTGAACGTGCTGGGCATCG
>DATIFC010000005.1:0-3142 GCA_035455445.1 Gaiellaceae bacterium
CTCGCGCTCAACCGCGCGAAGGGCCGCGCGGCCGTGATCGTCTACACGCTCGTTCACCCCGAGCTGCGCGATGCCGCGCGTGCGCTCTGCCGCCGGTACAAGCTCCACTACTGCGACCTGCTCGGCCACCCGATCGACGCGGTCGCGCGCGTCGCCGGGGTCGCCGCGAAGATGAAGCCGGGTGCGCGGCCGCCGCTCGACTCCGCTTACTTCAAGCGGATCGCGGCGATCGAGTTCGCGGTCAAGTTCGACGACGGCGTCGGGGCCGGCCTGCACGACGCGGACATCGTCCTCGTCGGCGTCTCGCGCACCTCGAAGACCCCGCTCTCGATGTACCTCGGCTACCTCGGCTACAAGACCGCGAACGTCCCGGTCGTGAAGGGCATCGAGCCGCCGTCCGCGCTCTTCCGGATCGAGCAGGCGAAGGTCGTCGGCCTCACCATCGACGCCGAGCGACTGCGCGAGATCCGCAAGCAGCGCGCCCGGCGTCTGGGCGGCGGCGAGCGCGCCTACGCCGAGCTGCTGGAGATCTACGCCGAGCTCGAGGAGGCCGAGGGGATCCACCGGCGGCTCGGATGCCCCGTGATCGAGATCTCCGACCTCTCGATCGAGGAGACCGCCGCCCGGGTGATCCGGCTCGTCGAGCGGCGGCGCGCCGAGAACGGGACTCGCGCGCAAGCCCGCGTGAAGTGAAGCCGAAGCCGCCGGTTCCCCTTTGGCGCTGGGCGACGTGGTGGGCGATCCTCGTCGTCGCCGACGTCGTCTTCTACGTGCTGCTGACGCCCGTGTGGATCGGGCTGCGCGCCCTCGCCTGGCTCGCGGACTTCCGCGCGCGGAGGAGGCCGGACTACCGGCCGCCCGTGCGCGGCTAGGGCCGGCGGGCGACCACGTGGAACAGGTGCCAGTGCTTCGGCTTGCCCGTCGCCGTCGAGCCGTCCTCCTCGACCTCGTCGAGCAGCTCCACCTCGAAGCTCGCCAGCAGCGCCTGCACCTCGGCCGGCGCGTGGAAGTTCATGTCGTCCTGGCCCGACCAGCCGTCGCGGTCGCCGAAGAGGTGGCCGCTGAAGCGCCCGCCGGGGCGGAGGGAGCGCTCGATCCGGTGCCAGAGCGCCGGGAACGCCTCGGGCGGGCAGAACGGCAGGGCGAAGCTCGAGTTGACCAGGTCGGCGGCCGGCCACTCCGCGTCCTCGAACCGCACGATCCGCGTCTCCAGCCTGCCGCGCTCCCGGGCCGAGAGCCCGGGCCGGGAGCCGAGCCGCTCGATCGCCTCGGCGGTGCCGTCGAGGGCGAGAACGCTCCAGCCGCGACGCAGGAGCTCGAAGGTGTCGCGCCCGGTGCCGCAGCCGAGGTCGACTGCGAAGCGCTCGCGCCTCCCCTCCTCGTCGAAGCGTCGTAGCGCCTCCAGGAGCGTCGAGCGCGGCTCGTCGCCGGCGGCCTCGTAGTACTCCGTCCAGTCGGACCCCACGGCCGTCCCCGTCCGTCAGGCGGCGGGCGGGGCGGGCGCGGCAAGCGCCGACGAGATCCAGGGCGCGAGCTCGGCGAGGAAGCGCGGATCGACAGCGTGGGGGAGCGGGTACTCGCGGTAGAGCACGTCGGCCCCCGCCGCCTCGAGCGCCTCGCGCGCGCGGCGGCTCCACTCGACGGAGATCACCGGGTCGAAGGCGCCGTGGCCGATCGCGACCGGCGGCAGCGGCGGCTCCAGGTCGAGCTCGAAGCCCGGCACCGTGGGAATGAACCCGCTCAGCGCCACGAGCGCGGTCGGACGGGGACGCACCGCGCCGAGGCCGAGAGCGTAGGTCATGACCCCGCCCTGGGAGAAGCCGCCGAGGACGATCGGAGCGCCGGTCAAGCCCGTGCGCTCCCGCACGCCCGCGAGCCAGGAGGCGACGGCCTCGTAGGTCGGCGTGAACGTGGACGGGTCCGGATAGCCGATCTCGTGGACGGCGTACCAGTGCGCGCCGCCGGGCGGCAGCGAGAGCGGCCCGCGCGGCGTGAGGCCGAGCAGGCGCCGCTGCGGATCGAGCAGGTCGAGCAGCGGGTAGAGGTCGTGCTCGTCGGCCCCGCGCCCGTGGAAGAGGATGAGCAGGCCCTCCGGCTCTCCCTCGGCCGGCCGCTCGAGGTGAGCGATCGTCACCTGCCGGCGCGGATCGCGCGCAGGTCCGGCAGCGGCGTTAGGACGCCTTCGAGCCGGTCGCGGAGGTGCTCGTAGTTCGGCGGCAGCGAGAGGCGCTCGCCGAGGGTCTCCAGCGGCTCGTCGGCGGTGAAGCCCGGGCCGACGGTGGCGATCTCGAAGAGCACGCCGCTCGGCTCGCGAAAGTAGATCGACCTGAAGTAGAAGCGGTCGATGACCGGCGTCGGGTGGGCGCCGCTCTCGGTGACGCGGCGCTGCCACGCCTCGTGCTCGTCCATGGGCGAGGCCCAGGCGACGTGGTGCACGGTGCCGGCGCCCGGGACGCCGGGCTCGTCGGAGCGGTCGTAGAAGTAGTGCCCGCCGCGCTGCTGCCCGCGCACCTCCCAGGCCTCCTCCCCCTGCGGGTCGAACGCGAGCGTCTCCTCGAGGAAGCGGCGGCTCTGCCCCGGATCGCGCGTATAGGCATGGACGCCGTTGAAGCCCTGCAGCGCGAGCTCCCGCGGCACCTCGGGGTGGTCGGCGGTCAGCGGCTCGTCGTCGGTCTCGACCACGGCGAGGCCGTGCTCGAGCCCTTCGGGATCGGAGAAGACGAGGTAGCCGTCGGCGCGGTCGGCCGCGATTCCTTCGTCCGCGAGCCTGCTCTCCCAGAAGTCGATCGCCTCGTGCGTCCCGAGGCGCCACTCGACCCGGTGGATCATTCCCGCGCCGGCCTTGCCGCGCCGCGCCCCCGGGTACTCGAAGAAGGTGATGTCGTTGCCCGGCGCGCCCTGCTCGTCGCCGTAGAAGAGGTGGTAGACGGTCGGGTCGTCCTGGTTCACCGTCTTCGCGACGAGCCGCAGGCCCATGACGCGCGTGTAGAAGTCGAGGTTGCCGGGCGCGTCCCCCGTCATGGCGCTGATGTGGTGGATCCCGTCGAGCTTCATCGTGTCCGTCCCGGTCGGTCCCGCCGTGTGATTGCACACGCAAGCATAGCCAATGCTTGCACGCGCAACAACCACGGTGGGCTACCCT
>DATIFC010000006.1:0-2792 GCA_035455445.1 Gaiellaceae bacterium
TCGCCGAGAAGAACGAGCTGTTCATGCAGATCTACGCCGACGTGATCGGCCACCCGATGCTGATCGCCGGCTCGGCGCAGACGCCGGCGCTCGGCTCGGCGATCGCCGCGGCCGTGACGGCCGGCGAGGCGAAGGGCGGCCACGCCAGCTTCGAGCGCGCGCAGGAGAAGATGAGCACGCTCAAGGAGAAGCGCTTCACGCCCGATCCCGCGGCCGCGCGTGTCTACGACGAGCTGTACGGCCTCTACCGCGAGCTGCACGACCGCTTCGGCGGCGTGCCGGGCGCGAAGGCCGACTTCCCCAGCCTGATGAAGCGCCTGCTCGCGATCCGCGAGCGCGAGATCGCGCGCAGGAGCTAGGGCGATGGCAGGCTCGACACGGAAGCACGCGGCGCTGCGCGAGGAGGTCCACCGCGCCAACATGGACCTCGCCCGCAACGGCCTGGTGACGGGCACCTTCGGCAACGTCTCCGGCCTCGACCGCGCCCAGGGCCTGATGGCGATCAAGCCGAGCGGCGTCCCGTACGAGCAGCTGACGCCCGCCCAGATCGTGCTGGTCTCGCTCGACACCGGCGCGATCGTCGACTCGGGGCTGCGGCCCTCGTCCGACACGCCGACGCACCTCGAGCTCTACCGCGCGTTTCCCGGGTGCGGCGGCGTCGTCCACACGCACTCGCTGCACGCGACCGCGCTCGCCCAGGCGGGCCTGCCCGTGCGCTGCCTCGGCACCACGCACGCGGACCACTTCCGCGGCGACGTGCCGGTGACGCGTCCGCTGACCCAGGCGGAGGTCGAGGGCGACTACGAACGGAACACCGGGCTCGTGATCGTCGACACGTTCCGCGCGCTGGCGCTCGAGCCAGAGGAGGTCCCGGCGGTGCTCGTCGTCAACCACGGGCCCTTCACCTGGGGCCGCAGCGCGGCCGAGGCCGTCCTGAACGCCCAGATTCTCGAGTACGTGGCACGCATGGAGATCCAGATCCGCTCGCTCGAGTCCGACGTGGAGCGCCCGGCGGCCTTCCTCGTCGACAAGCACTACCTGCGCAAGCACGGCCGGGGCGCGTACTACGGGCAGGAGAAGAAGTAGTGCGCGCGGCACGGCTCCACGGCACCCGCGACGTGCGGCTGCACGACGAGCCCGTGCCCACTCCGGCGCAGGGCGAGACGCTGGTGCGCGTCGCGGCCGTCGGGCTGTGCGGCTCCGACCTGCACTGGTTCGAGGAGGGCGGCATCGGCGGCACGCGCATCTCGCGGCCGATCGTGCCCGGCCACGAGTTCGCGGGCCGCACGCCGGACGGCCGGCTCGCGGCGATCGACCCGGCCGTCTACTGCGGGCGCTGCCTGCCCTGCCTCGAAGGCCACCCCAACCTCTGCCCGTCGGTCCGCTTCGCCGGCCACGGCCCGGACGACGGCGCGCTGCGCGAGTGGATGGCCTGGCCCGCCCACTGCGTCGTCGCGCTGCCCGAGGGCTTCAGCGCCGAGGACGGCGCCATGCTCGAGCCGCTCGGCGTCGCGATCCACGCCGTCGACCTCGGCCACGTGCGCACGGGCGACACGGTCGGCGTCCTCGGCTGCGGCCCGATCGGCCTGTTCTGCCTGCAGGTCGCGAAGGCCGCTGGCGCGACCCGGCTCGTCGCGACCGACCTCGCCTCGCGCCCCCACCGGCTCGACGCCGCGCGCGCGCTCGGCGCGTCGGTCATCCCGGCCGAGGAGGGCCGCGAGGCCTCGGCCATCCACGCGGCCGTCGGCGGACTCGGGCTCGACGTGGCCATCGAGTGCGCGGGCACGCAGGCGGCGGTCGACGCCGCCCTGGAGTCGGTCCGCCCCGGCGCGCGCATCGTGCTCGCGGGCATCCCCTCGTTCGAGCGCACCTCGCTCAGCGCCTCCACGGCGCGCCGCAAGGGCCTCACGATCGCGTTCTCCCGGCGCATGAAGCACGTCTACCCGCGCGCGATCGCGCTTGTCGCTTCCGGGCGGGTGGACCTGCGCAGGGTCGTCAGCCACCGCTTCGCGCTGGCCGACACGACGCAGGCGTTCGAGCTCGCCGCCTCGCGCCGGGGCCTGAAGGTGATCGTCGAACCCTGAGGGTCATCCCGGATCCGCTACCATACTGGACCATGGTGACCGTTGGACGCCGACCGGGTCGCGAGGACGCCTGGACCGATCAGGGCCGCCTCGCCCGGACCGCAGCCTACCTGCGCGGCACGCCGGGCCTGGTGCCGCGGGGCGTCTTTCGCTTCTCCTCCTTCGAAGAGGCGGACTCGTGGATGACGCAGATGATGACCGCAGCTCGCGTGCGCCGGAGCCCGACGACGTCATCCGGATCTGCCGCGCGCTGAACGAAGCCGAGGCGCGCTACCTCGTAATCGGCGGCTTCGCCGTCGTCGCTCACGGAGCGGGCCGCTTCACGAGGGACATCGACCTGCTGGTCGACGACGCGCCCGCGAACGTCGCGCGCGTCAAGCGGGCCCTCTCCGTCCTCTCCGACAACGCCGCCGCCGAGGTCGCAGACGACGACGTGCGTCGGTACGCGGTCGTGAGAGTGGCGGACGAGGTCGTGGTGGACCTGATGGGCCGCGCGTGCGGGCTCACGTACGCGGACGCCGCGAGCGATGTCGAGACGCTGGACCGGGGGGGTGTGAGCATTCCCGTGCCCAGCCCGTCCATGCTGATCCGGCTGAAGGACACACGTCGGCCCCAGGACGCGATTGACCGGGCCTTCCTGGAGGGAGTGCTCCGGGAGCGGGAGAAACGCCGGTAACGGTCGGCGCAATCGGCCCGAAGGGCTCGGCC
>DATIFC010000007.1:0-8196 GCA_035455445.1 Gaiellaceae bacterium
CGGTGCCGGTGCCGCCGCCCTCGCCGGCGGTGACGAACACCATGTCGGCGCCCTTCAGCGCCTCCTTCAACTCGTCGCGGCTCTCCTCGGCGGCCGAGCGCCCGACGGTCGGGTCGGCCCCGGCGCCCAGGCCCCGGGTGACGTCGGCGCCGATCGGCATCTTCACGTCGGCGTCGCACATCAGGAGGGCCTGCGCGTCGGTGTTGATCGCGATGAACTCGCAGCCGCTGAGGCCGGCGTCGACCATCCGGTTGACGGCGTTCGACCCGCCGCCGCCCACGCCCACGACCTTGATCAGGGCCAGGTAGTTCCCGCTTTGATCCCGTACGCTCAACCCGTCTCCACCTCAAGCTTTACTGGACATTAGGTCTTCAGCGCTCGGCAGGGTACGCCCCGGAAGCGCCCGTGTCAACGCCGTCGGCGCGGCAGAAGCCTAACCCTGAAGTTGAGCGTTGAGGCTTGTGCCCGCAACAGGGCGCTCCGGAACGCTCACGTCGAGGTAGAGGTACCCGCCGTGCTGGAGCAGCACCGGGAGCACCCGTGTGGCAACCGCCAGCTTGAGCGGGACGGCGTGCAGGTCGCCCAGCCGCAGCTCGATCCCCGATCCGAGCAGGAACGTGAGGTCGCGCTCGCGCACCCTGACCATGCGCACACGACCCCCGAAGCCGGCAGTCCGGGCGAGCGCCAGAGCGCGGACGGCGCGCAGGGCGAAACGGTCGGTGATCGCCGCGCCCACCTGAGGATCGTCGGAGTGGGCGAGCCAGATGCGCGGGAGGCCGGCGTGCGTCCTCAGCGGCACCTCTGCGATCGTGCGCGTGCTCGCCGCGACCAGCCAGGCGTTCGGGCCGCGGCGCGCGACCGCGACCGGCTGCTCGGGCCTGACCGTCACGCGCAGGGTGTGCGGGAAGTCGCGGTCGTAGCCGGCCGCCGCGACGTCGGGCAGCTTCGCGAGCCGGCGCGCGACCTCGGCCGAGTCGAGCGAGAGCAGGCTCCGGCCCTCGAGCGGCGCCAGCGCCGCCCGCACGTGAGCCGCCACGGCCGGGGGCGCACCCTCCACCTCGATCCGCCCGAGGGCGAACATCGGCGTCGAGCGCGCGAGCAGGTACAGCCCTGCCGCGCCGAGCACGATCGCGAAGCCGACGAGCAGGGACCGCCCCGACGGCAGCAACCGCGCGAGCGGCGAGCGCTCGAGCCCCGGGAGGTGGACGACGGACGCGCGGGCACGCGCGCGCTGATGACCCTGCTGGGACACGACGCGGGTTTCGCCGCGGCGGGCGGCGCTCCTACCGGAAGGCTCGTTACAGCGGCGGGAGCTCGAGCGGCCCGAGGAGCTCCACCTCGTGCACGAGCTCGACCCCGTACTGCTCGTGTGCGCGCCGGCGGGCCTCGGCCATCAGCGCGATTGCGTCCTCGGCCCGGGCGCCGTCGGCGTTCTCGATGAAGTTCGCGTGCCGGGGCGAGATCTGCGCGCCGCCGATGCGATGGCCCTTCAGCCCACAGGCCTCGAGCATCCGCCCCGCGCTCAGCTCGTGCTCGGGGTTCTTGAAGACGCTGCCGAAGGTGCGCTTGTTCGTCGGCTGGGCAGCCTTGCGCAGCGCCTGCAGCCGCGCGACGTTCGCCTTGATCTGCTCCTCCGGCAGCGGCGAGAGCGTGAACTCCGCCCGGGCGACCACCTGCCCGTGCCGCAGCCCCGAGTGGCGGTAGCTGAGCCCGAGCTCGGCGGGCGTGAGCCAGCGCGGGCCTTGCTCGTCGACGACGAGCGCGCGGTCGAGGATCGCCGCCCAGTCGCTGCCGTAGGCGCCCGCGTTCATCCAGACGCCGCCTCCGATCGTCCCCGGGATCGCGCAGGCGAACTCGAAGCCGCCGAGCCCCGCGGCGCGCACGCGGTGCAGGCAGACGGCGTTGGCCGCGCCGCCGCCCGCGAGCAGGCGCTCGCCCTCGGCCTCGGCCTGCGCCAGCCCGCCGTCGAGCTTCAGGACGAGGCCGTCGAAGCCCTCGTCCGCAACGAGCAGGTTCGAGCCCAGCCCGATCGTCGCGACCTGCAGGCCGCGCTCGCGAGCCCAGGACAGCGCCTCCTCGACCTCCTCGACCGACTCCGGCCGCGCGAAGGCCACCGCCGGGCCGCCGGCGCCGAGCGTCGTGTAGCGGGAGAGCGCGACGACCGCCTCGATGTTCACGCCAGGGCCTCCAGGACGAGCGGCCCCACCCGCTCGACGTCGCCGGCGCCGATGGTCAGCACGAGATCGCCGCGGCGCGCGCGGCGCGCGAGGAAACGGGCGGCGTCCTCGAGCCCGGGCATCCAGCCGACGGGCATGCCGGGGCGCTCGGACGCCAGCTCTTCCACCACCAGCATGCCCTCGACGCCGGGAAGCGGATCCTCCCGCGCGGCGTAGACGCTCGTCACGGCGACCGTGTCCGCGGCCGCGAGCGCCCGGCCGAGCTCGTGCGCGAGGTGGCGCGTGCGTGAGTAGAGGTGCGGCTGGAACGCGACGAGCACGCGGCCGCCGTTCGCCGTCGCGCGGGCCGCCTCGAGCGTGGCCGCGATCTCCCGCGGGTGGTGGCCGTAGTCGTCGTAGACGCGCACGCCGCCGGCCTCGCCGCGCAGCTCGAAACGCCTGCCGGCGCCGGTGAACTCCGCGAGCACGGCCTCCGCCTCGGCCCGCTCGACGCCCGCCTGCTCGAGCGCCGCAAGCGCGGTCGCGGCGTTGCGCCGGTTGTGCTCGCCCTCGACGGCGAGCGGGAACGCGACCGGCTCGAGCTCGTCCCCGCGGACAACCTCGGGAGCAGCCGCGAGCCAGCGCTCGAACAGGCCGCGCACCTCGGACTCCGAGGTGAAGGTCGCGTGGTGGTCGAGCTCGACGTTCGTCAGCACCGCCACACGCGGCCGCAGGAGCTCGAGCGAGCGATCGGACTCGTCGCCCTCCGCGACGAGCCAACCCTCACCCGCGCCCGCGTTGCCACCGAGCTGCGGGATCTCACCGCCGATCAGGAACGCCGGGTCTCGGCCCAGACGCTCGAGCACGAAGGCGATCATCCCGCTGGTCGTCGTCTTGCCGTGGGCGCCGGCGACGACGATCGACGGCCGCAGCTCGACGAGCTCCGCGAGCAGCTCGGCACGCTTCTTCTTCACGCGCGTGACTCCCAGCTCCGGATTGTCCGGCGCGATCGCGCTGGAGACGATCACCTCCGCCTCCTCCGGCACGTTCGCCGCGTCGTGCCCGATCGTGACCGCGATGCCGGCCGCCTCCAGCCGCTCGACGTAGGACGAGCGCGCACGGTCGGAGCCGCCGACCTCGGCCCCCCACTCCTTCGCGACGAGCGCGAGCGCGCTCATCCCCGCGCCGCCGATCCCGACGAACCAGAGCCGTCTACCCGCGAGCGGCCGCAAGCGCCGTCAGCTCCTCCGCGATCGTCTCGGCCGCGTCCGGCTTCGCCACGCGCCGCATCGCCGTGCTCATCGCCTCGAGCCGGCGCGGATCGTCGAGCAGCGAGCGCACGGTCTCGGGCACGCGCCCGAGACCGGTCTCCGGGATGAGGATCGCGCCGCCCGCAGCCTGGAAGTAGCGCGCGTTCTTCGTCTGGTGGTCGGCGGTGCCGAACGGGTACGGCACGAGCACGGCCGGGATCCCCGCCGCCGCCAGCTCCCAGGTCCCACCGCCCGCGCGCGAGACCGCCAGGTCGACGGCCCCGAGCACGGCCCCGTAGTCGTCCATGAACGGAAGCAGCCGGTAGTCCTCGCGCGAGACGAGGCCGCGCAGCCGCTCGTGCTCGCGCTCGCCGCTGAGATGGATCACGGCCGGCCCGGCGGCGCCGAAGGCCTCGACGGCCAGGTCGTTCAGCGCGCGGGCGCCCTGGCTGCCGCCTGCGACGAGCAGGACGGGCCCTTCGCCGGGCAGGTCGAGCTTGCGGCGCGCCTCCTCGCGGGGGAGCGGCCTCGAGCGGGCCGGGATCGGCCTGCCCGTGACGACGTACTTCGGCGGCTCCCTGCCGGGGATCGGGAACGAGAGGAAGACGCGCTTCGCGAAGGGTGCCGCGAGCCGGTTCGCCAGGCCGAGGTGCGCGTCGGCCTCGGTCAGCGCCGTCGGCAACCGCCGGCGCGCGGCTGCGACCACCATCGGCCCGCCGACGTACCCACCAGCGCCGAGCACGGCGTCGGGCTTCCGCCGCGCGAGGATCCGGTCGCACGCCGCGGGTGCGGCCAGCGCATGCAGCGCCGCCCGCGCCTGCGCGAGCCCCGGCTGTCGCGGAAGGCCGCTCACGCGGAAGGTGTCCAGCTCGTAGCCGGCTTCAGGGACGAGCCGCGCCTCGGCGCGCTCCGGCGACCCGGCGAACGTCACCCGTGCTCCGCGCGCCCGCAGCGCGTCGGCGACTGCGAGCGCGGGCAGGACGTGCCCCGCCGTCCCGCCGGCCGCGATCAGGAACGCTGGCGCTTCTGGCTCCTGCATTGGCCGCGATGTTAAGGAGGATCCCGACTGAGGCGAGCCCGACCACGAGGCTAGAGCCGCCGTACGAGACGAACGGCAGCGGGATCCCGGTCAGCGGCGCGAGGCCCATCACCGCGGCCAGGTTGATCGCCGCCTGGCCGCAGACAAGCGCCGTCAGCCCCGCGGCGAGGCGCTTGCCGAAGGGGTCCTTGCAGTCGAGCGCGATCTTCAGGCCGGCGTAGGCGAACGCGAAGTAGGCGGCGATCACGGCGGTTGCGCCGACGAGGCCGAGCTCCTCGCCGATGATCGCGAAGATCATGTCGGTGTGCGCCTCGGGCAGGTAGTTCGCCTTCTGGACGCTCTGGCCGAGGCCGACCCCGAAGATGCCGCCCGAGCCGAGGCCGATCATCGCCTGCACGGTCTGGAAGCCGGCCCCCTGCGCGTCCTGCCAGGGGTTGAGGAAGCTGAACAGGCGCGCGCGGCGGTACGGCTCGAGCCAGACGGCGAAGAGGCCGAGCGTGGCCACGATCCCTAGGCCCGCGCCGAGGGTCCGGCCCGGCGTCCCAGAGACCAGCAGGATCGCCGCGAGCATCGCGACGATCGCGATCGCGGTCCCGAGATCCGGCTCGACGAGGATCAGGCCGCAGAAGACGACGGTCAGCAGGCCGATCGGGCGCCAGAGCTCCGAGAGCGTGCGCGGCGCGCGGCGGCGCGCGAGATAGGACGCGGCCCAGACGGCGAGCGCGAGCTTCGCCAGCTCGGAGGGCTGGAAGGCGGCGGGCCCGAACGAGATCCAGCGGCGCGCGCCGTTGGCGGCCTGCCCCAGCACGAGCACGGCCAGCAGCAGGCCGATGCTCGTCACGACGAGCGCGGGCGCCAGCGCGCGCAGGGCGCGGAAGTCGACGCGCGAGAGGACGACGAGCAGCACGAGCCCGAGGAACGCGTAGACCGCCTGCCGCTTGAGGTAGTAGGCGGGGTCGCCGTTCGCCAGCGCGGCCGACGCCGAGGTGGCGCTGTACACCATCACGAGGCCGAAGGCGACCAGCCCCAGCGTCACGAGGATGAGCACGCTCGATTCGAGGCCCCGCCTCACCCCGTCAGGTTCTGCACCAGCCTCCTGAACTCCTCGCCGCGCTCCTCGAAGTCGCGGTACTGGTCGTAGCTCGCGCAGGCCGGAGAGAGGAGGACGACGTCGCCGGGCCGCGCCTCGACGTGGGCCAGCGCGGTCGCGAGGTCGCCGTCGTCGTAGGCCCGCGGGATGGCCGCCGCGAGCTCGCCAGCGGTCTCGCCGATCAGGTGGACGCTGCGGACGTTCGGCCCGATCGCCGCCGCGAGCGGCGCGAAGTCCTCCCCCTTGCGCGAGCCGCCGAGGATCAGGTGCACGGGCTCCTCCGCGTAGGCGGCGAGCGCGCGCAGCGCGGCGGCGACGTTCGTCGCCTTGGAGTCGTTCACGTAGCGGACGCCGCCGATCTCGGCGACGGGCTCGAGGCGGTGCGGGACGCCGGGGAAGGTGCGCAACGCCTCGGCGATCTGCTCGTCCGGGGCGCCGAGCGCGCGGGCTGCCGCGGTCGCGGCCGCGGCGTTCTCGCGGTTGTGCGCTCCGCGGATCAGCGGCTCCGCGGGCAGCTCGTCGGCCGCCGAGAACTCGATCCCGTCGAGGCCGCTCCCCTGCGGCACAACCTTCGTGCGGGCGCGCTCGAAGATCCGCAGCTTCGCGTCGCGGTAGTCCTCGAACGAGCCGTAGCGGTCGAGGTGGTCGGGCTCGAGGTTCAGCAGCACCGCGACCTCGCAGGCGAGCTCGTGCACGTCCTCGAGCTGGAAGCTCGAGAGCTCGCAGACCACGAGCGCGCCGGGCCCGACCTCGCCGTCGAGATCCGTCAGCGCCCGGCCGACGTTCCCCGCCGTCGGCGCCTGCAGGATCGCGCCCAGCAGCTCGGTGGTCGTCGTCTTGCCGTTGGTGCCCGTGACACCGACCAGGCGCGGCTGCAGGAGCCGGTAGCCGAGCTCGACCTCGCTCCAGATCGGCAAGCTGCGTCGCTCGGCCTCGGCGACGAGCGGCGCCTCGCGCGGGATACCCGGGCTCTTGACCAGCAGCCCGACGCCGTCGAGCAGCGCGAGGTCGCCGTCGTTGCCGAGCGCTCGGTCGGCGGCGACCACGTCCACCCCGCGCCGGTCGAGCGCGACGGAGGCCGCCTTGCCGGAACGTGCGAGCCCGAGCACGAGCACCCGTTCCGGCACTTCCGTCACGGTGTCCGACACCTGCCGGCAGTCGAGGAAGTCGCGCGGCTCGCGGGGTTGTGGACAGCCCGTTGCACTTTCTTTCCCGTGTCTGACACTGGGCTCCGACCCCGGTTCAGCGGAACCCGGTGAAGTAGCGGTAGTAAAGCGCGAACCCGATCGCGCAGAGGATCCCGGTCACGATCCAGAAGCGCACCATGATCTTCGTCTCCGACCAGGCCTTCATCTCAAAATGGTGGTGGATCGGGGCCATCAGGAAGACGCGCCGCTTGAAGTACTTGAACGAGAAGACCTGGATGATCACGGACAGCGCCTCGACGGCGAAGATCCCGCCGATCAGGAGCAGCAGGAAGATCGTCTTCGTGAAGATCGCGAAGGCCGCGAGGGCGCCGCCGAGGGCCATCGAGCCGGTGTCGCCCATGATCACCTCGGCCGGCCAGGCGTTGTACCAGAGGAACCCGATCGCGCCCCCGATCAGCGCGGCGGCGATGATCCCGAGGTCGAGCTTGGTGTCGAAGCGGTGCCCCGGCGAGCCCGAGCGGATCCACGAGATCACGATCATCGCCGCGAAGGTGAAGAGCGCGATGATCACCGTCCCCGCGGCCAGCCCGTCGAGCCCGTCGGTCAGGTTGACCCCGTTGGCCGCGCCCGCGATCACGAGGAAGAGCAGCCCGTACCATGCCCACGAGAGCTGCAGCTCGCCGACCCCCGGGATGTAGACCTCCGTCGGTAGGTGCTGGTGCCGCGCCGCGATCCCGACGCAGACGGTGATCGCGCCGAGCAGGATCAGCTTCCAGCGCCCGTTGAGACCGAGCGAGCGCCGGTGCGTCAGCTTGATGAAGTCGTCGAGGAAGCCGATCGCGCCGCAGGCGAGGGTGACGAAGAGCACCGTCAGCGCGGGCACCGTGTAGCGGCTGAGCGCGAGGAAGCCTGCCGTCGCGGAGAGCAGGATCAGGAGGCCGCCCATCGTCGGAGTGCCCTGCTTGGCGACGTGGTGCTCCGGGCCTTCCTCGCGGATGTGCTGGCCGAGCTCCTTGCGGCGCAGGTACGCGACGAACTTCGGGCCGACGAAGATCGAGATCAGCAGAGCGATCACGCCTGCCAGCAGGACGCGGCTCAAGCGTTCACCGCCGCCAGCGCCTCGGCGACCACCTCGAGCCCGATCACGCGAGACGCCTTGACGAGGACGCAGTCGCCGGGGCGGACAACGTCCGACGCCACCTCGACTGCCGCCTCGGCGTCCGGCGCCCAGCGCGTGACCGGGACGCCGTTCGCGCCCGCGAGGTAGCCGCGCGCGAGCTCGCCCACCGCGACCAGCGCCTCCACCCCGTGCCGGGCGACCTGCCTCCCGATCTCGTCGTGGAAGGCTGGGCCGTCCGGGCCGAGCTCGGTCATGTCGCCGAGCACGGCGACGCGGCGGCGGTGCCCCGCGATCGCGACGAGGTGGTCGAGAGCTGCGCTCATCGAGACCGGGTTCGCGTTGTAGGCGTCGTTGACGACGAGGCCGCCGCCCGGGAGCGGCACCTCCTCGCCG
>DATIFC010000008.1:0-31687 GCA_035455445.1 Gaiellaceae bacterium
ACGGCCAAGGGAGTCAGCTCGGCCGCTCGTCGCCGTGGGGAGCGGTGCTAGTCTCGCCTAGCCGCCGACGTTGCACTGCCACGATGGCAGCTTCCGTTCTCGACCGAACACCCAACTTCCGAATAATTCTTCGAACGTGCACCTTCGCCGTGCTTTCTTCTATAACGAGCGCTGTTGCGATTTCGCGGTTTGTGTAGCCGCGAGTTAGTAGATCGAGCACCTCCTTCTCCCTAGGCGTTAACGTCGCTAGTAACTCGTCTTGTTGGTAGGGGCTTTGCTCCATCAGCATGGCGTGGACGAGACGTTCAGGAAGGTGTCGGTGGGTCTCCTTTGCGACCTGGACGACCGGTGAATATGCCCGGCACGTGATGACGACGGGGTCAAGGACCGCAAGGTCAAACGCCCGCTCGAGTTCTGCAGCAGCCTCCAGGGTGGTGGAGCCTTGCCTCAACGCGACTACGGCACGACCGCATGAAACAATTGCGATTGCTTCAGGAATTGAAGACGTTTCGGCAGCCTCGACCAGGGCCGCGGCCGCGCCAGCCGTGTCGCCGGCGCAGGCTAGCGCTAGACCGCGCGTGGCCGTGTATTCCGCGCGCATGCCAGAGGACAACCCGGATGTGTCGGCACGATTCGATGTGAGGTCAGCGGCCCGTTCGAACTGGCGCTGTGCGATCGCCGCCCTGGCACGGACCGTCAGTGCGTCAAAGACATTGTGGTCGTCGCTGAGCTCCTCTGCGTGGCGGATAGCCAAGGTCAAGTGGTCGTCAGCCTCTCGATAGCGGGCTAGTCCGATCAGAGCCGCAGCCTTAGCCACGTGCGCAAAGGGCATGACGAAGCGAAGGCTCGCTGCTGTCGCCACCTCCAGTTCCTCTTCTGAGAGTCTCTCTGCTTCCTGGTATCGAGCGACAAGTGACATAGATCGGCTGAGGCTGTTCAGCAAGCTCGAAAGCGGAACAGGGTCGGCGCTCTCGCGGAACGTCCGCACCGTGGCCAGAGCGGGCTCAAGGGCGTCCAGGAAGCCGTGCTTCGTGAGGCCGATAGCAAGTCGCGCATTTGCGGCACGAACCGCGTCATCCGGGCTGTCCGTCCCGTACCTGAGGAAACTCTCCAGAACTAGACTAAGCTCGTCATCGCTCTCCATATCCTGGGCTGCCAACAGCGCCCCCCATGCAGCATGGTGTCGGTCGCGGTCGCAGTCCGCGAGTTCACCAGCTGCACGGAAATGGGAAAGCGAGTCGCTTCCTCGGTTATCGAGGTGTGCTGCTCGGCCGGCGATCGAGAGGGCCTTTGTGGCTATCGATCGCTCAGGCGTCTGGTCATAGACACGAATTGCGAGTTGCTCTGCGTAGCGAGGGCTTCCATGCCGGATGGCGAGCTCGGCTCGGATCAGGTCGAGAGAGGCAGCGTGGATACCCATCCTCTCAGCAACCTCAAGCCAACTCGTCAATGTCGCAGTTCGACCAGACTTTAGGAGGGACTCGTGTGCGCGTTCAATGAGCTCGAGCAGGGCTTCACGTCCGGACACATAGTCGATCACCTCAAACGCCTCATCCCACTCGTGAATATCAAGCAAGAACGCCACGAGGCGATCGACGGTTTCGTCCGACCCTTGAGTATCAACCTTTGATTTTCGGCGGAGGAAAGCGCGAAGCAGTGGCTGAAACACCAGACCTCGCGCGCCGTCGCTCAGGAATCCCAGCTCTTTGGCCTCGGCAAGGATGCCCGCTGAATCCTCTATGCCGAAGGTGGCTGCGACGAGGGCTGGGGAGATCGTCGACACCAGGGCGAGTTGTGGCAGGGCATCTTGCAGTGCGGCTGATCCGTTCCGAAAGAGCTCATCGGCGAAGTAGTCGTAAAGCGTTTGCGGGAGAGTGCCGTCGAGATCAAGCCCCTTAGTCAGCGAGGCTAGCCCGAGAACCGCTGGCCATCCGGCCGCGGCGGAAACTAGTCCAGGCACGTCTTCGTGCCCGCGGCGGCGCAAGACCTCTCTCGCCTCTGGATCAGTCATCGCCAGCTCTCCACGCTCAACGAGCAAGTAGTCCCCGTACAAGCGCTTTCGCGGCGTGGCCCAGGTTGGCGTGATACGGCTGGTCAGGAGGAGGTTTATCGTCGAGGCTCTGAGAAGAAGCTCGACGTACTCGTTCGACGCCCGCGACCTCCCGAGCATCTCGTACTCGTCGATGACGAACCACATCTTTCGGGGCCACGTACCGATCTGTTCAGCCTGAAGATCGGCGAGAGCCTCGAGCGTGTCTACGTCATGTATGGATCGCAGCAACTCGAGCCGATTGCCTTCGACTTCACCGGCTGGCGCAAGCGCATGTCCGATCTCGCGGACGAGGCTCGCAACGTCCGCCGATGCCCTGTTCGCCTCAAACCAGACGTGAGGTCGGTCTGCGAGCCATTGGCGGGCGAGCGTCGTCTTCCCGTAGCCGGCTGGGGCTACGAGCATGATTACTCGCGCCGTTGCCTCGTCCAGGAGGCGCGTCAGGCGGGGCCGCTCGATGATGTGGCGGCTTGCTTCCGACGTCGTCTGTTCGTCGAGTTCGACCATCGCGCTCGTGCTCTGCCCCCCTAGCCAGCTCTAGAGCCGATCTGCGCAGCGCCATGATGCCGTGGAAGCTCCGCGCCTGCGACGGTTCGCCGCAGGCGCGGATGCCGTCAGTCCCCCGGAGCGGGTGGTCCTGCTCCGAGGCTTTGGGAGAGGGGATCGCGCCCGGTGAGCGTCCGGTACGCGCTCGGGATCTGCCGACGTCGCGCGCAGCCGAGCTTCTGCCGGAGCACGTCCGAGTGGGCCTTGGCCGTTCTCGGCGAGATGCCGAGTCGGCGCGCGACCTCGTCGTTCGAGAATCCGGCGGCGATCAGTTCGATCACCTGAAGCTGCCGATCGGTGATCACCGGCGGCCCCTCATGCAGGACTGTGACCATGGCGGCGACGCTAACAACGGCCCTGATCGGTGCCTATTGCCCGGACGGCGTAACTTCGGGCGTACACCCGCGGGGTGAGCAGCGAGTAGAAGCCGCGCGGGCGCCGCCGTACGCTAGGCAGGTGCTCTGCCCGGCGTCGAGCTCCAGCGATCGCTCGGGTTCTGGCGCGAGGTCGGCGCGACGCGCTACGTGCGCGAAGGCGAGGCGCTTCTCGCCGCCTCCGCCTGAACGAAGCTCGCTTCGTGACCGCGGCGGTTCGCCTCGGCGAGCTCGCCCTCGTCCAGCGCGCCGATCCGCGCGAGCAGCTCGAACTCGTCGCGCAGGTGCGTGCGCATCATCTCGGGGCCGTCGGTGGCGATCGTGAACGCGACGGCGTTTTCGACGAAGCCACGGAAGGTCTCGCGCACCGCGTCCTCGCCCGGCAGCGCGCGCGTGAGCAGGTTCGAGGTCGGGCAGATCTCGAGCACGATCTCGCGCTCGCGGAGTGCGGCCATCAGCTCGGGATGACGCGCAGCGAGGATCCCGTGGCCGATGCGGTCGGGGCGCAGGTGCTCGACGACCTCGCCGATCTCGGCCTCGCCGTGCTCCTCGCCCTCCTCGCCGACGTGGATGGTCACGCCCAGGCCGGCCGCCCGCGCCTCCTCGACCAGCGGCGCCAGGTCGCGGTACGGGTAGCGCTCGCCGCCGGGACGCGGGCCGGCGATGTCGACGCCGACGATCCCGCGCGGCGCGTAGCGGATCGCCTTCTCGACGATGATCGCGTTCTGCCGCTCGCCGAAGGTGCGGTCCATCATCAGGATCAGGCCGGCCCGGACCTGCGGGTACTCGAGGCTCGCGCGGTCGAGCCCGCGTATCGCCGCCATGATGATGTGGTCGAGGTCGCGCTCGCCGCCGCGGTTCCGCTTCATCGGGTTGAAGCGCAGCTCGAGGGTCGTGATCCCCTGTGAGCGGTAGGCGCCGCCGATCGCCGCGTGAACAGAGCGCTCCACCGCGAGGGGGCTCGACTGGATCAGCTCGGTCCAGTGGTAGATCTGGTCGAGGGCGTCGAGCGAGTCGACACGGCGCGGGTCGGCGATGGTGACGAGTCGGTCGAACTCCCAGTAGTCCTTGACCGGCAGCGCGATGCCCTGCTCGTGGGCGAGGCTCCACATGATCTCGGAGGCGACAGACGCGCCGAGGTGCGTGTGGAGCTCGGCGAGGCCGCCTTCGATCACGGGGTCAGTCTATGTCCCTCGGATCCGGAGACTTGACCCATGCGGGTCATGACACCGCACGCAGGCGGGTGAAAAGCTCGCGCACGCACGGGCCGTCAGGTGGTGCCCATACCTTCCCCCTCCCGCGTGCCGCCGCGATACGTGGCCCCCGGGAACCTGGGCGGCCCGAGCTACTTCCCCTACCGGCCGCCCGCAGCGGGGCGGCCGGTAGGCCAATGTCCTGGATGCCGAGCCGATGACCGCCTCCGACCTCCCGACACTCGACCTTCTCGCTGCAGTCGAGGATCTCGCTGCGCCTGCGTACGTGATCGACCGCGACGGACGGTTCAGCTGGGTGAACCAGGCGCTGATCGAGCGCCTCGGCGACCTGCGCGGGCGGCCTTTCGTCGAGCACGTGGCGCCTGAGCACCGGCAGCTCGCGCGGACCAACTTCACGCGCAAGGTGGTGGGCAAGACGACGAAGATCTTCGACCTCACGGTGCTCGACACCGAGGGCCGGAAGGTGACGCTGCGCATCACGTCGGCGCCCCTGCGGCGCGGTGGCCAGATCGTCGGGATCTTCGGCGTCGGGATCCCACTGGTGCAGGGCCCGGGAGACGGCCGCGCGCCGCTCGAGGGCCTCACCCCGCGCCAGCACGAGGTCCTGTCCCTGCTCGCGGAGGGGCTGGACACGCCCGAGATCGCCCGCCGCCTCGGCGTGGCGCCGGAGACCGCGCGGAACCACATTCGCGCGCTGCTCCGGGCGACCGGTGCGCATTCGCGGCTCGAGGCGGTGTTGTTCGGGTTTCGGGCGGGGCTGATCGGTGCAGACTTGACCCATCCGGGCCAGCAGGACGACGACGGCGCCGCCGACGAATGAGGAAGGGTCGCGGCGAGCTGCTCGCCGCGCTGCCGGTCACCGCAGGGGAAGCGCTCGGCACACGCCGCGGCTCGACCTACCCGACGGCCCGCGAGGGTGCGTCCGCACCGGCATGAATGACGACGGAGCGGGCTGCTCGTAGCCGGTCTCCGAGCGGTCGCGCAGGAGCGACGTCAGAATCTGCGCGCGATGAAGGTCGGCATCGTCGTGCCGTACTCGTGGTCCTACTGGGGCGCCGTGCTCGAGCACTCCGAGCTGCAGGCTGCTGCGCTGCAGCGGCTCGGGCTGGAGACGCGGACGATCATGGGCAACGACCCGCCGGGGAGCTTCACCCGCGCTCTGCACCCCCGCCACGGCCGGCACGGGAGCCCCCCGCCGGACGTGATCCCCGTGGGCCGCTCGGTGATCGTGCCGGCGAACGGGTCGCTGCCGAACATCGTCCTCAGCCCGGGCGCGGTGCCGAGGATCAAGAGCGTCCTCGAGCGCGAGCGCTTCGACGTGCTGCACCTGCACGAGCCGATGACGCCGGTCATCTGCACCGCGGTGATGGCCTGGGCGCGCTGCCCTGTCGTCGCCACCTTCCACGCCTCCGGCGGGCTCGGCTGGCTCCACACCGGGGCCCGCGTCTGGGGGTTCCTGATGGACCGCATCGACCGCCGGATCGCGGTCTCCGAGGCGGCGCGCGAGTCGGCGGCCAACTGGTTCCCGGGCGAGTACGAGCTGATCCCGAACGGGGTCCTCATCCCCGAGCGGGCCGACGCCGGCGCGCGCGAGCACCGGGTGGTGTTCGTCGGCCGGCACGACCCGCGCAAGGGCATGCCCGTGTTGCTGCGCGCGTGGCCGGAGATCCACCGCCGCACGGGCGCGCGCCTGCGGATCGTCGGCGCCGACCCGCTGATGGTCCGCCTGGCCCTGCAGCGTTCGGGCGTCGACTCCGCCGGAATCGACCCGCTCGGCTTCCTGAGCCAGGACGACCTGACCGAGGAGCTCCTCGCCGCGAAGACGCTCGTGGCGCCCTCGCTCGGCGGCGAGAGCTTCGGGATGGTGCTCACGCGCGCATTTGCCTGCGCGACCCCGGTGGTTGCCTCCGACATCACGGGGTACCGTGACGTCATGACGGACGAGACCGGCCTGCTCGTCCCGCCGGGAGATCCGGACGCGCTGGCCGAGGCGGTGACGGGCCTGCTCGAGGACGAGCCCCGGCGGGAGCGGCTCGGCGCCGCGGCCCGACGGGTGGCGCGGGAGCGCTACTCCTGGGACGACGTCGCGCACCGTCTCGAGGCGATCTACCGGGAGCTCGCGTGAGGCGCCTGCGGTTTCCGCGCTCGCCGCTCTGGCGCGTGGCCGCCGTGCTCGTCGCCGCGGCCGGCCTCGTCGCCCTGGTCTGGTGGCGGGGGCCCGACTGGGGCGCGGTCTGGCACGCCTTCGACGCGGTCAAGTGGTACTGGGTCGTCGTCGCGATCGGGCTCAACCTGCTCTCGGTGGTCGTGCGCGCGTTCGCCTGGAACACCGTGATCAAGCAGGCGATCCCGCCGCCGCACCCGCGCTTCCCGCTCGTCTTCTCGGCCTTCTCGGTGGGCCTGTTCGCGAACGCCGTGCTGCCCGGGCGCATCGGCGAGCTCGCGCGGGTGGCGGTGCTGACGCGGAAGCTCCGGATCGAGGGTCGCCCCGACGGGACCTGGGCGGCGCTCGTCGGCACCGTCTTCGCGCACCGGCTCTTCGACCTCGTGCCGACCGTCGGGCTGATCCTCTACGTGCTCGCGACGGCGAAGATCCCGCACTGGGCGATCACGAGCCTGGTGATCGTGGGCGCGATCGGCCTCGGGCTGTTCGCGTTCGCGTTCGCGAGCGCGCGGCGGCACCACCAGTCGATGGTGGCGGAGGTCGGCGGCCCGGTGAAGCGGCTCTTCACGATGGCGCGGTACGGGCTCGGCGTGCTCCACGCGCCGGGGCCTGCGGCCGTCGCCGCCTTCTTCCAGTGTCTCGGCTGGCTCTGCCAGTTCCTCGCCGTCTACACGGCGATGCGCGCGTTCGACATCCACGCGCCGGCGCCGGCAGCCGGCCTCGTGCTGCTGCTGATGAACGTCGCCACGCTCTTCCCGCTCTGGCCCGGCAACATCGGGCTCCTGCAGGCCGTGGTCGCGCTGCCGCTGCGCTCGTACGGGGTCGCGACCGGGCAGGCGCTCGCGTTCGGCTTCGGGCTGCAGGCGATCGAGGCCTCGGTCGGAGTCGGCGTCGGCCTGATGTTCCTCGCGCGCGAGGGGCTCTCGTTCGCGATGCTGCGCCGGATGCCGGGCGCCCAGCAGGCGGAGGTGCCCGGGGAGGCGCACGCCGACGACGAGGCTGCCAGCGTCGACGGCGCCCGTGCGCGCGCTCGCGTCCCCGGCTAGCCTCAAGGGCGTCCTCTCGGCGGCGGAGGCGGCGGCCGCGCTTGCCCGCGGGCTGCGGCGGGCCGGCGCCGAGGCTGAGGAGCTGCCGCTCGCCGACGGCGGGGAGGGCACGGGCGAGGTGCTGGGCGCCGCCGTCGCGCGCGTGGAGCGGGTGCACGACGCGTTCGGGCGCGTGCGCGAGGCGCCGATCCGCGAGCTTCCGGACGGGACGGTTGTGGTCGAGAGCGCGGAGGTCGTGCCGCTCGACTCCTCGCGGCTCGACGTGCTCGCCGCCTCGAGCCGCGGCCTCGGCGAGCTGATCGCGCGCGTAGGCCCCTGCCCGGGGCTGCTGGTCTGCCTCGGCGGGACGGCGACGATGGACGGCGGCTCGGGCCTGCTCGAGGTGCTGGACGAGCTCCCTGGGCCCACGGTCGCGCTCTGCGACGTGCGCGCCACCCTCGCCGAGGCGCCGCGGCTCTTCGGGCCGCAGAAGGGCGCGCTCGCAGACGACGTGGCCGACCTCGAGGACCGCCTCGCCGGCCAGCTGCCGTCGTTCGCGAAGCTGCCCGGGGCCGGCGCGGCCGGCGGGCTCGGCGCCGCGCTCGCCTCGCTCGGAGCCCGGCTCGTCCCGGGGGCGGCCTACGTCCTCGACGCGATCGGCTTCCGCGAGCGGGCCGCGGACGCGGACCTCGTGGTCACGGGCGAGGGCACCGTCGACCGCACCACCTTCGCCGGCAAGGCGCCCGGCGAGGCCGTGCGCGTGTGCGAGGAGCTCGGCGTGCGCTGCGTCCTCTTCGGCGGCCGCGTCTCCGACGGTGTCGAGGCGCTGCCGCTCGGCGGCGACCCCGCCCGGGCGCGCGCGGACCTCGAGGATCTAGGCCTCGGACTCGGCGGCGCGTAGCCGCTTCGCCATCGCCTGCAGCAGCGGCCAGGCGATGCGCGCGTCACTCTCGACGAGCGGACGGAAGTCCCAGAAGGTGAGGCCGTAGCACTTGAGGTCGGACTCGGCCTCGATCGAGGCGGTCCGGTCGCCCTGGTCGATCAGCGCGATGTCGCCGAAGTAGTCGCCGGGGCCGAGGCGGCCGCGCTCGTCGCCGTGGACGCGGACGACGGCCTCGCCGCTCTCGATCACGAAGAAGCCGGCGCCGCCCTCGCCCTCGCTGGCGACGGTGTCGCCGGCCGGGAACGTGCGCTCCTTGAAGGAACCGCTCAGCCGCTCGAGCTCGCGCGGCTCAAGGCTCGCGAAGAGCGGGACCCGCTGGAGCAGCTCGACGGAAGGCCCGGCCACGGCGGAATGCTAACCGCCGTGGCCGGGCTCCTGCAATCGCCCCAGACGGCCGGACGGGCAAAGCCCGACCGGCCTCCCCGGGTCGGCGCCGCCGAGTCGGAGCCTTAGACGCGCAGCGCGCGGCTCCAGGCGGGGCCGTACATCAGCGGCAGCGTCTGCCGCTTGGTGATCAGGGCCCGGATGATCATCCCGTGCGGGAAGCTCGCGCGGTAGCTCGCGATCGAGGTGTACGACCGCGGCTTGGCCGTGAAGCGGGTCAGCCGCAACGCCCTGAACGAGCGCCACCGGTGGGTGCGCTTGTTGAAGCGCTGGAGGACGACCGTGCGGTGCACGAGCGTCACGTCGGCGGTCACGCCGACGGCGAACAGCCTGCGTCCGACCTGCTTGAGGCGGACGAACGGCTTGACGTCGACGATGTGCTCGGTGCTCGGGACGTTCTGCCACACCGCTCGGTAGACCGTGATGCGACGCGGCTTGACCAGGACCTTCCACACGCCGTTCTTCGTCGTCGTCCGTGCGACCTCGCGGAACTTCGAGGTCCCGAAGGGGCGCGCCTCGATGCTCACGACCTCGCCGTCGGCGCCGGGCCTCGAGATCGAGCCTTGCAGCCGCACAGAGCGGAAGATCTGCACGGTCTTCGCGCTCTGCCGCATCAGCACGACGCGCGTCGCCGTGACCTCGACGATGCCGTGCTGGCCGGGCTTGAATGCGCCGTGGTACGTGTACGTGCCGTCCCTGAGGAAGATCCGCGACCAGCTCTGGCCCGGCTTCAGGACCGGGGACTTCCAGGACCCGTCGTCGGCGACGATCTGCCGGTCGACGGCGTCGTCGTTCTTCCACACGACGCGGTCGCCGTTCTGGATCGAGATCAGCGGCGGAAAGCCGCTCGCCGTGATCGACGCCGTGTAGTCGTCCGCCCCTGCCGGAGCGGCGGCGGCCAGCCCCAGGACAAGCAGGGGCAGAAGCAGCAGTCTTCTCATAGTGATGTCCCCCTTCAGCTCGTAGTGCGATGCTTACCTGCCGAGAAGGTGTTCACCACCATCGGAAAACGGTAAACCACTACACCGTGGACATGCCCAGGCGGGAGCCGATCACCGCTTCTGCCGCCTGGACGCTGCCCGCGTGGCCCGTCACGGCCGGCAGGAAGTCGTCCCGGTCGAGCGCGAACAGCTCGACGTCGGTCGCCGCCCGGACCGTGGCCGTGCGCGGCACGTCGCGCAGCAGCGCGATCTCGCCGAAGTAGGAGCCCTCGCCCTCCCGCCGCGGCGGGCGGCCGTCGGCGAGCACCTCGACCTCGCCCGACGAGACGACGTAGAAGCGGTCTCCGTGGTCGCCCTCGCGGATGATCTCGTCGCCGGCGGAGGCGGCCACGGGCGCAAGGCCGGCCGCCAGCTGCTCGAGCACCGGCGGCGAGAGCGGTGCGAACATCGGGATCGCGCGCAGAAGGTCGAGCCTGGCGACGTCCACCGGCTCCGCGTCGAGCCGCGCGAGGCTCGCACGCGCGAGCACGGCCAGGATCGGGAGGAGCAGGCCCACGAGCACGAGCGCCCACCGCACGCCGACGCCGTCGATCAGCACCGGCGCGAGCACTGCGCCGACCGCGACCGTCGCGTAGAAGAGGCTGTGCAGAACGCCGAAGACGCGTGCGAGCACGTCGCTTGGCGTCCCTCGCTGGAGGATCGTGAAGCCGCTGACGTCGCAGATGATGTTGGCGAAGCCGATCAGCCCGAAGGCGACGAGCGCGGCGGCGGTCGCGGGGATCCCGCCTAGTAGCAGCAGCGGCCCGCCGGTCCCGGCGACGGCGATCCCGAAGGTGCTCGCCAGCCGCCGGTGGCCCACGAGCGCGAGTGCGAAGAACCCACCGATCACCCCGCCCACGCCGACGGCCGTGTTGAGGTAGCCGACGCCGCTCGGCCCGAGGTCGAGCAGCTGGAGGGCCGAGACGGCGATCAGCACGCCGAAGGCGCCGTTCACCAGCGTCTGGGCCGAGAAGAGGCTGACCACCAGCCGCAGCCGCGGGTTCTTCGCGATCGCCCGGAACCCCGCGGTCGCCTCCTCGAGCAGCTGCGGCCGCTCCTGGGTCAGCGGCGGTTCCTTCACCCGCAGGAGCGGCGCGAGCATCAGCGCCGACCAGAGGAAGGCGGCGGCCGTGACCGCGAAGACGACCCACACGTTGGAGACCGCGAGGAGAATGCCTCCGAGCGCCGGTCCGACGCAGAAGCCGAGGCTCTCGATCGTGCTCGAGCTCACGTTCGCGGCCGTCAGCTCCTCGGGTGTGCGCGCGAGCGACGGGAGCAGCGCTGCCGACGCGGGCTGGAACGCCGTGGTGATCACGGCGACGACGGAGGCGAGCACGTAGACGAGCGCGACCGGTGCGTCGGTCAGCACGCAGGCGGCCATCGCCGCCAGCCCGGCGGCGCGCAGCAGGTCGGAGGCCAGCATCACCGGCACGCGCGGGTAGCGGTCACCGAGGATTGCCGCGAGCGGCGACGCGACGGCCGCCGGCAGCCAGCGGATCAGCGCGACGAGCCCGACTGCGGAAGCGCCGCCCTGGTCGTAGGCGTAGACCACGAGCGCCACCGCGTAGGCCCAGCTGCCGATGATCGAGCCCGCCCAAGCGAGCTGCAGGCGCCGCAGCGCGGGGTTGTGGAACACCTCGCGCACGGCGCGCACGGCCTCCCGAAGGTGCTCGCGAACCCGCTCCACTCGCTGAGAATGGCAGGGCCGATTGCGTTTTTGAAGGACGCGTGGAAGATTTCGGGCACGAGTTCCGTCAGGTGATCAAGTTCCGGCAGTTCGAAAGGAGGCAGTTCGGTGGAGGATCAGGACCGCGAGACTCGCATCGACGAGGACGTCGAGGGCCATTCGCACAAGATGCGGAACCTCGGCAAGGACGAGGGCGAGGACGTCGAGGGCCATTCGCACAAGATGCGGAACCTCGGCAAGGACGACGAGGCCGACGACGTCGAGGCCCACGTCCACAAGGCGAACGTCAACCTCGGCCAGCACAAGGCCTAGGGCTTCGAGCTCAGCCCAAGCTACGGAGGGAGCCGGGAGGCTCCCTCTCTAGCGGTCCCGCAGCAGCTTCCCGAGCGCGTCGAGCAGCCGGAGCGCCGCCTCGCGCCGGTCGGGGTCGGCCTCGTCCAGCTGCGCGGCGAAGCGCGCGAGCGCTTCGGCCTCGCCGCCCTCGCCCTCGAGCACGCCGCGGGCGGCGCGCGCCTTCTGCAGCAGGTCGAGCGCGATCGCGGCCTCGTTCGCGAACAGGCCGAGGAGCTCCATCTCCGCCAGCGAGAACGCGGCCTTCTGGGGCCGGTCGAGCACCTCGAGCACGCCGAGCGCGCGGTCCTCGTGCAGCAGCGGCACCGCCATCAGCCCCTTCGGCACGAACCCGGTGGACTCCGCCGCCTCGCGCGCGAAGCGGGGATCCTTGTCCAGCTCCTCGACGACGAGCGGCTGCCGCGTGACGAGCACCCAGCCGGCGATCCCCGTGCTCGAGGGGAAACGCTGCCCGACGAGCTCCTCGGCGCCCTCGCCGGAGACGGCCTCGAAGACGAGCTCGTCCGATTCCTCGTCGAAGAGGAACACCGACGACGCCCTGGCGCCGAAGATCGCGCGGGCCACCTCCACGATCGACTGCAGGAGCTCGCGGTAGCCCTCCTCGGAGCCCAGGGCCCCGGCGGCCACCGCCGCGCGCAGGTCGCTCATCTCCCTCCTCCCACGTTGTCGGCGGTCAGGTAGAGCACGCTCTTGAGCTGGAACGGCGTCAGCTCGGGGTGCTTCGAGAGCACGAGCGCGCAGATGCCGCTCATGTGCGGCGTGGCGAAGCTATTGCCGGTCGACAGGATCGTGCCGCCGCCGAGCCAGGCGATCTCGACCCCGACACCGCGCGCGAAGAACTCCACCGGCGGCGAGGGGTTGTAGAAGAACGTCATCGGGTCGGGCTCCTCGTGGCTCCCGACCGAGATCACCGACGAGAAGCGCCACGGGTAGCTCTCGACCGGCATGTTGTGCGCCGACGCGACGAGCACCGTGCGGCGGAAGTAGGCGGTGTCGGCGAGCTCGTGCAGGAGCTCGGCGAACTGGCGCTTCGTGGTCGAGAGGCTCATGTTGATCACGTCGAAGCCCTGGTCGACCGCCCAGCGCAGCCCCGCGAGCAGGATCGGCCCGCTGCCCTTGAAGCCGGCGCCGAGCACGCGCGCGCTGAAGAGCGCGCACTCCGGAGCGAGCTGCCGCACGATCCCGGCGCACGCGGTGCCGTGGCCGCAGAGGTCGCCCTCGGCGTCCTCCTCGACCTCGACCTCGTCGTCCTCGTCCCGGCGGAAGGCGACCGCGCCCTCGACCTCGCCCACGCGCGGGTGGCCGGCCTCGATGCCGCTGTCGAGGATGCAGACCCGGACGCCCTTGCCGGTCGCGCCGCCGAAGGCCCAGTCGCGGGTGACGCGCTCCGGCCAGTCGACGCCGATCGAGATCCGCTCCCCGGCGCCGGCCGGAAGGCTCCACGCGGGGAGGTCTGCGGGCTCCTGGGCCACGCGCGGATGGTATGGCCGCGGCTACGCGTCCGCCAGCAGGCGGCGGAGCTGCTCGACCACGCGCGGCTCGGGCTCGACGCCTTCGGCGTGGAGGGCGCGCTCGAGGTCGGCGAGGACCTGCGCCCGGAACTGCGCATCGGCCTCCGCGCGGGCGACCAGGTGGTCGATCCCGCGGCGCGCGGCGGGGAGCTCCTGCGCGGCGCGCACCCACCCCTCGGGTGCCGGGGGAAGCATCCCGATCAACCGTCCCAGTTGCTCGTGGTCATAGCCGCTCATCACGTCACCTGTCCACCTGACGGGGCAGGCGGCACGTTTCTTCCCTCGAAGTGGTCGCGGAGCTTGTCGAGGCAGCGCGAGATTCGGCTCGCGATCGTCCCGGCCGGCAGGCCGAGCGTGTCGCCGATCGTGCGGTAGCTCTCGTCGCGGGCGAAGAAGCGGTCCAGGATCACGCGGCAGTTCTCCGGGAGCCCCGCCATCGCCTCGTGCACGTCGAACGCCTCCTCGAGCGCGGTCAGCACGTCCTCGGCGGGAACCTCCGGCAGCTCGTCGATGTCGGCGTCTGACTCCCGCGCGCCCGCCCGCAGCCGGTCGATGCACAGCCGGCGCGTGAGCTGCGCGATCCACGGCCGCACCGCCTCGTCCTCCCGCAGCGAGTCGAGCCGTTCGTAGACGCGCGTGAAGACCTCCTGGAAGACGTCCTCGGCATCCTGCTGCGGCAGGCGGAACCCCTGGACGGCGATCGCGTACACGTAGCGGGAGAACCGGTCGACGAGCTGGCGCCAGGCCTCGCCGTCGCCGGCGCGGCAGCGCGCGACGAGCGCGGCATCGTCGGCCGCGGAGGCGGTCAGCTCTGGGCGGCGCGAAGCCGCTTCGCCATGGTCTCGAGGAGCTTCCATGCGATCGAGGCGTTGCTCTCGACGAGCGGCCGGAACTCCCAAGAGGTGAGGCCGTAGCAGCGCAGCTCGCTGTCCGCGGTGACGGTGGCGCTCCGTGCGCCGTCGTCGATCAAAGCGATCTCGCCGAAGTAGTCGCCGGGCCCGAGCCTGGCCCGCTCGGAGCCGTGGACCGAGACGGACGCCTCGCCGCTCTCGATCACGAAGAAGCCCGCGCCCGTCCTGCCCTCGTCGGCGACCGTGCTCCCGGCCTCGAAGATGCGCTGCTTGAACGAGCGCGCGAGCCGCTCGAGGTCGCGGCGGTCGAAGTCGGCGAACAGCGGCACGCGCTGCAGGAGCTCTACCGGTGCCTCGGCCATGTGCGCGGGATATTACGGCTTTGCGGCCTGGGCGCGACCCAAGAGCTCCTCGATCTTCCCCTCGGCCGCGTCGAGCTGCTCCTTGCAGAAGCGGTAGAGCTCCTCACCTCGCTCCCAGAGCTTGAGGGCCTCGTCGAGCGGCGCCTCTCCGGTCTCGAGGCGCTGCACGATGGCCTCCAGCTCGCTCTGGGCCTCCTCGAAGGTCACTGCGTCTCCTCCACGCGGGCGCCGAACCCGCCCTCGGCCAGCTCGACCTCGACGCGCTCGCCCGGCTCGACCGCAGAGCCCGAGCGGACGATCCCGTCGCGGCCGCGGACGATGGCGTAGCCGCGCTCGAGCGTCGCCCGCGGTGAGAGCGCGCGCAGGCGGCCCGCCGTCTGCTCCAGGCGCGCGCGACCGCGCTCGACGAGCAGGCGCGGGGCGCGGCCGAGGCGCTCGTGGGCCTGGTCGAGTCGCTGCCGACCGCGCTCGAGGCTGCGCCGTGCTCCGCGCTCCAGGCCGGAGCGGGAGCGGTCGAGGCGCTCCAGGAGCTGCGCGAGGTCGGGCACGACCAGGCGACCGGCCACGCTCGGCGTGGAGGCGCGGACGTCCGCCGCGAGGTCGCAGAGCGGCGTGTCCTGCTCGTGGCCCACTGCGCTCACGACCGGGACAGGGTACTCAGCGATCGCGCGCACGAGCCGCTCGTCGCTGAACGGCAGCAAATCCTCGAAGCTGCCCCCGCCGCGGGCCACGACGACGACGTCCACGCCTTCTCGGCAGAGCGCGCGCAACGCCTCGACCACGGCGCCCGCCGCGCGAGGGCCCTGCACGTAGGTTTCGGCGACGAGCACGTTCGCCGGGGGGAAGCGCGCGGTTACGGCGGTCAGGACGTCGCGCTTGGCGGCCGCGTCGTTGCCGGTGACGAGGCCGATCCGCTGCGGCAGGAGCGGCAGCGGCCGCTTCCGCTCGGCCGCGAACAGGCCCTCGTCTGCGAGCTTGCGCTTCAGCCGCTCCAGGGCCGCCAGGTGCTCGCCGAGGCCGAAGCGCTCGAGCGAGAGCGCACGCAGCCGGAACTCGCCGCGCGCCTCGAACAGCTCCGGCCGCCCGTAGGCGTGCACGCGGTCGCCGTCGGCGAGCTCGAGCCGTAGCGCGTCGAACTGGCCGCGCGGCATCGAGACCCCGAGGCAGGAGCCGTCCTGCGGATCCTTGAGGGTGAAGAAGACGCTCGCCCAGCGCGCCGAGCGGCGAAGCTCCGTGACCTCGCCCTCGACCCAGACCGTCGGCAGCCGGGACAGCCAGGAGGAGACGCCGCGGTTGAACGCGCCGACCGAGTAGACCTTGCGGTCGCCGTAGGCGGTGGCCTCGACCTTCACGAGGCCAGGATACGGTGCGCCCCGCGGCTAGATAAGGATTTCCGCGGCCGTCTCGGGCGAGCAGCCCTGGGCGATCAGGTCGACCGCGTGATGCAGGTCGGCGTCGCTGTGGGCGACCTTCTCGGCCAGCGGCAGCGGGTACCCGGCCTCCATGAGCACGTGCAGGCGCCAGCTCTCGACTTTCGCCTGCTCGTCCCGTGGTGTCTCGGTGATCTGGCTCATCGGCGTTCGGGTGAGTTCGTTCTGTCCTAGACGAACCCTGCTTGCGTTAGTTGGCAGTTCCGCGCTTCAGGAACTGCGAAACGTGGGGGCGAAGCGCGAGCCGGCCTCGTTGAGCGCCTCGTCGATGCGGCGCTGGAGGTCCTGCAGGCGGGCGTCGAGCGCCGTGCGCTCCGCCTCCGCTTCCGCGGCGAGAGACTGGACCTGGGCTCGCAGGGCGACCTCCGCGTCGGCGACGCGGCGCTGCAGGTCGGCGACGAGCTCGTCCCGCTCCTGCTCGAGCGTGTTGCCGATCTGCGAGAGCTTCCGCTCCAGCCGCTGCCCGCCCGCGTCGGCGACGTGAGCGAGGCGCTCGGCGAGCACGCCCTGCGCCTCCTTCGAGAAGTGGGCCACCGCGCGGTCGAGCTCGCGGGAGAGCCGCTGCGCCGCGTCGTCGCGCGAGGCGCGGATCGCGTCGGCGAACTGCTTCGAGACTGCCTCGGAGAAGCTGTCCGCCGTTCGCTCGACGACGCGCTTGAGCTGGTCGAGCTGCCGGCGCTCGATGTCGGCGAACCCGGCCTGGATGCGCTGGATAGCCTCGGCCTCCTCCGCCGCGACCCGCTCGCGCAGCTCGATCTCGCGCCGGCGCAGGCGCTCGGCCACCTCGTGCAGCGCGCGCCGCCGGTCGCGCTCGTGCGACTCGAGCTGCTCGCGCGCCCCGGCGGCGATCTCGTCGGCGGTGGAGGCGAAGTGGGCCTCGACCGCCGCCAGCCGCTCGCGCTGCGCCTCGCTCGCGGCGTCGAGGCGCTCGGTGTCGAGGGCGAGCCTCGACTCGGCCTCGGCCATCAGCTGCTTCTGCCGCTGCGCGAGCGTCTTCAGCTGCGCCGAGAGGGCCTGCTCGGCGCGTTCGATGTCGGTCGACAGCTCGGCGAGCCGCTGGGCCACGCGCCGCTCGACCTTCGCCAGCGCCTCGCCGAGCTCCGCGCTCGCGAGGTGCTCGCGCTTGCCGAGGGCGGCCCGCCTCTCCTCGGCGATGCGCCGCTCCTCGGCCACGAGCATCGAGAGCGAGTCGGCGCGGGCGCGCGCGAGCGTGCGCTCGAGCTCGGCCGAGCGTGCGTCCACCTCGGCGGTGACGACGGCGTCGAAGCGGCTCTCCGCGTCGTCGAGCCGCCGGTCGACCTCCTGCGCCCGCCCGACGAGTCGGTGCAGCGCGAGCGTCCCGAGCTCGAAGGCCGCGCAGACGGTGAGACCGGCAGCCGCGACGGCGAGCTCGCGCGTGGGCTCGAGTGCGAAGACGACCCAGCCGGCGAGGGCGGCCAGCGCGACGGCCCAGGTCAGCGCGAGGAGCAGCGTGCGCGAGGCGCGGCCGGCGAGGGCCGCGACTGCGGACGCGAACACGGCGACGACCGCGGCCGCGAAGACGAGCTCGAGGACCTCCGCGCGCACGAGGTCATGCTACGCCAGCCTGAGCACGAGCAGCGCGGCCGCCAGGGCGACGTTCGCCGCCGCGAGGAGCTGCAGCGCGCGTTCCGGCGCGGCGGTCAGCGTCGCACGGCTGACGGGCTCGCTGCCGCCGTCGCGGAGCTCGATCGTCCCGCGCACGTCGGCCACGCGGCGGCGGAGGTGCCGCACCGGGGTCGAGAGCACCGACTGGGCGTAGCTCATCAGCGTCGCGAAGGCCGCCGCGAGCAGGGCCTCCCAGGTGATCGTCCCCGCGCAGGCGAAGTAGCCGGTGAGCAGCGGGAAGGCGCCCCAGGCGAGCGCGAACCCCAGGCCGTTGTGGATCGCGCCTCCGAAGAGCTCGAGGTTGTAGGCGGGCACGAGCGCCGCGCCGACGGCGACGAAGGCGAGCAGCCAGCCGTCGAAGGCGAGCGCGCCGGCGATCCCGATCGCGACCGCGGCGGCGAGCGGCACGACGGTCAGCCCGATCAGCACGCGGTCGGGGATGCGCGTCGCGAGCGGCCGCCCGTTGAGCTCGTCCAGCGCGTGCGCGGAGATGCCGAGGGCGAGGAAGAACGCCGCCGCCGCGGCGGCGAGCCGGCCCTCGTAGAGGCGAGGCGCGAGGCAGGCGCCGATCGCCACGTAGCTCAGGTGCCAGGCCGTGTACGGAGGGTGCAGCAGCGTGACGTAGTCGCGCCAGCCGCCCGGGGCGAGCGCGTAGAACGCCGGCCGCGCGCGGGCCTCGGTCACCGGCGCCGGCCCCAGAGCACGGTGCAGCCGCCGAGGCTCAGCCGGCGGGCGCGCACGTCCTCGAAGCCGGCCTCGCGCAGCGCCGAGAGCAGGCGCGGAACCGGCCAGCGCTCGTCGAAGTCGCGGATGCTGCCGCCGAGGAAGCGCCCGACCTCGTGCCAGCCGGGCGAGATGGCGCGGCCGAGCACCGGCAGGCCGACGTCGACCCAGAGGTCCCAGGCGGCGCGGGGGAGGGCCGCGGGCGGGACGCCGAAGTCGAGCAGCGCCCCTGTCGCGCCCGGCCGCAGCACGCGGGCGAGCTCGCGCAGCCCGGCCGGCAGGTCGTCGAGGTAGCGCAGCAGGTACGCGGCGGTGAGCCCGTCGAACGTCCCGTCCTCGAAGGGGAGCTCCCGGGCGCCCGCCTCGACGAGCCGAACTCGCGTCGTCTCGGCTGCCAGCACCAGCCGCCGCCGCGCCTCGGCCAGCATCTCCGGGCTCTGGTCGACGCCGACCACCGCGCAGCCCGTCTGCCGCACTAGCTCGAGCGCGACCGCGGCGGTGCCGGTCGCGACGTCGAGCACCGTGTCCTCCGGGCCCACGGGCAGGCGCGAGACGAGAAACCGCCGCCAGCGCGGGTCCTGGCCGAACGAGAGCGTGTTCGCGTAGCGGTCGTAGGTCGGGCCGAGCGGGGCGAAGAGGCCGCGTGCGAGCTCGGTGCGCGTCCCTGCCACGGGTTGAGTCTAAGGCGCCGACTCGGCGGCGCCGACCAGGGAGGCCGGGCGGGCTTTGCTCGTCCGGCCGTCTAAGCTCGGGACGGTGAGGCTCGACCAGGACCTGCGACGGATCGCGGAGGCGGCCGGAGCGCACGCCGCCCAGGGCGAGGATGTCGCGGGGATCGTCCCGGCCGAGCCGGTGAGCGGGCTGAGACTGTACGTCTGCGCCTACGGAAACGAGAAGGCGACGTCGTGGCTGGTGCTCGACGCGACCGGGGTGCCGGTCGAGGATCGCTCGCTCGTGCAGGACGCGGTCTCGATCGCGGCGCTATGCGAGATCGCCGAGGACGCCGCGGGGCTGGAACCGGAGGCGGCGCGGGTCGCGAGCCCCGCGCTGCTCGACGAGCTCGGGATTCGGGGCGGCGAGGCCGTCGCGGGCGCGGTGGACGCCGCCTCGGCCACGATCGCCGAGCTAGCCGCGGACGTCGAGCGCGGCTACAAGCTGCCGCTGAGCTAGGCTGGGGCCATGGAAGGCGGCTTTCCCTTCGGCGGCGATCCCGAGGATCTGATGCGCAGCCTGCGCGAGTTCGCCGAGCAGCAGGCCGAGTCCGTGCAGGAGGCCCAGCGCGAGCAGTTTGCGACGCTGACCCTCAACACCGCCGTCGAGCTCACCTCGGCGGCCCTGCAGCAGGTTCAGGCGACCGGCGGAGCCGACGAGCAGGCCATCGCCCTCCGCGACGCGATGCGCGTGCTCTTTCCCGAAGCCGTGGCGCTGGTATCAGCAGCGCGGCAGGGCTTCATGCGCGAGGGCTAGTCGCCCGGGACAGACGGCCGCGGCGGCAGAGCCGCAACGGCCTCCAGGCGGCATCGCAAGCGATGCCTCGATCAGCAGCGCGGCAAGGCTTCATGCGCGAGGGCTGACCCCGATCCGCTCTCCGGTGCGAGCCGGCGACCGGCCCCGATCAGCCAGCGGCCGAGCGTCAGGCGTACGCGTCGGCGCGGAACGATCGGGGACCAGTCGCTGCTCAGGCGCGCCGCCCGCTCCCTGGCGGCGTCTGTGCGGATCTCGTGCTCCAGCATCTCGGCGGCTCCTCTCGACGCAGAGTTTCTCGACCTCGAAGCAGGACTCTACAGATTGAATATCTTGACGTCAAGAGATTTATGGCCGAGAATGACGACGGTGAAGGAGGACGAGCAGGACCACGTCGACCGCTGGCTCGCCTCGCACGAGCTTCCCGGGGCGGTGGACCGTGAGGTCGAGGGCATCGTCGACCGGATCAACGGCATCCGCCGGCGGCTGAGCCGGATGCTCGACGAGACGCTCGCCGACCACGACCTGAGCGAGGGCGAGTGGAAGGCGCTCGGCCACCTCCAGCTCGACGGGGCGCCGCACCGCAAGCCGGTGGGCCAGCTCGCGAGGTGGGCCGACCTCTCGAGCGGCGCGATGACGAACCGCATCGACCGGCTCGAGAAGGCCGGCTTCGTCCGCCGCCTCCCGGACCCGGACGACCGGCGCGGCGTGCTCGTCGAGCTCACGGACGAGGGCAGGCGCGCGTGGGAGGAGTCCGTGAGTGCCCAGGCGGCGAAGGAGTCGCTCGTCGCGGCCGCGCTCACCGCCGAGGAGAAGAAGCAGCTGAATGCGTTGCTGCGGTGGCTGATGCTCGAGTTCGAGCGGCGGGAGAGCGAGAGAAAGTAGCTCAGACGGGACGCAGCGTCCCGGCGAAGACCTGCCACGCGAGTGCCGACTTCGCGGTCAGGCTCAACAGCATGTAGACCCGCTCGCCGTACAGGTAGTTGCGCCAGCGGCCGACGCGCTTGTACTGCAGGGCCATGTTGAGCGCGAAGACGTTGAAGAAGAGGAAGATCGAGACGTAGATCCCGTAGACGAAGCCGGGTGGGCCGCCGGGGCCGATTCCCGCGCCGATCAGGTAGACGCCGATCGCGACCCACGGGGCGGCGCCGACGATCACGCCGAACCAGTACGCCGTCCAGTCCGTGCGCGGCGTCGTCCGGTTCTGCACCTCCATCACCCAGCCGAAGAGGATCATTGCCGCGTTCGCCGCGGCGATCAGGATGAGGCTTGCGACGTCGTAGATCCCGACGAGCAGTGCGATCACGACGATCATCAGCGACGAGCTGAGCGAGTACTCCAGCCAGCGTGCGCGGTTCGTGCCGCGGCCGAGCTCGCGCCGGTACCAGCCGCGTCCGAAGGTTGCGAGCGACAAGTGCGCGGCCGCCGAAAGGAAGAGGAAGCCGGCGACGAGCGGCGCCACGCGCAGCTCGAACAGCGTGTCGCGGACGGGCTCGAGGCTCTGCGTGGACGCGTCCAGCTCCAGGAACGACGCGGTTACGGGGAGCGAGAACGACGTCGCCAGCAGGAGCATCAGCACGCCCTGGAGGAGGTGCAGAGCGCCGAGGCCCACGTTCCAGCGGTCGAGCCCGCGGAGGCTCCCGCCGCGCGCCTGCGCGGCGGGAGCCGTGGTTGCGGTCGGTGCTGCCGTCACTAGCGCGCGGGGGGGATCAGCACGCGGTTGACGACATGGATGACCCCGTTCGTCGCCATCACGTCGGCCTTGACGACCTTCGACTTGTTGACGAACACGTTCGAGCCGGAGACGCGGATCCGAACCTTCTTGCCGTTCAGCGTCTTCGCAGAGGTCAGCTTGACGACGTCCGCCGCGGTCACCTTGCCGGCGACGACGTGGTAGAGCAGGACGGCCCTCAGCTTCGCCCTGTTGGCGAGGAGCGTGTTCAGCGTCTTCTTCGGCACCTTCTTGAAGGCCGCGTCCGTCGGGGCGAACACCGTGTAGGGGCCGGGCTGCCGCAGCGCCGAGACCAGGCCCGCGCGCTTGAGCAGCTTGGTCAGCGTCGTGAACTTCCCGGCGCTGGTGGCCGTCGAGACGATGTCGCCTCCGCCGCGGGTGCTCGCGCCGGCGGAGGAGCCGAGCGAGGCCGCGGCGAGGGCGGAGACTGCGACGACGGCGAGCAGGAGTGCGATCTTCTTCATGACGTCCTTTCGGTCGTGGGACGCGTCAGCGGGACGCGGACGCGGGGGTCGGTCGAGGGTTTTCCTGACGGCGGCCGGCGGCGAGCCAGCCCAGGCCGTAGAGGGCCGAGAGGCCGACGAGGCCGTAGACGATCCGGCTGGCGGCGTTCGTCTCGCCGAAGTCGAGGCCGAAGATCCAGGCCACCAGGTCGAAGTTCGCGATCGCCACGAGGCCCCAGTTGAGGCCGCCGACGAGCACGAGCGTGAGCGCGAGCAGGTCGCGCTTTCCCAACATTCGTACACCTCCTGTATAGAAGTTGTTCACCATGCCGGGGAGGATACTTCCCCGTGCGCAGGTTGTCAAACTCGTGTTCAGATGCTGTATAGTCAGCGACGTGAACGGCGAGACCATGCTCCGGATCGGCGAGCTGAGCAAGCGCTCGGGCGTGAGCCCGGAGTTGCTGCGCGCGTGGGAGCGCCGCTACGGCCTGCTGCGCCCGACGCGCTCCCCCGGCGGCCTGCGGCTCTACTCGCTGGACGACCTCGAGCGCGTGCGGCTGATGCGGCAGCACATCGACGGCGGCCTCGCGGCCGCGGAGGCGGCGTCGCTCGTGACGCGTGCCCCCGTCGGACGGAGCGGCGAGACGGCGGTGCAGTCGTCGCCCGACGCGCACGAGGAGCTCGCCGCGGCGCTCGACGCCTTCGACGAGCCCGCCGCCCAGGCGGTGATCGACCGCCAGCTCGCGACGACGACGCTCGACGCATTCCTGAGCGAGGTCGTGCTCCCGTACCTGCGCGACCTGGGCGAGCGCTGGGAGCGGGGTAAGGCCTCCGTCGCCCAGGAGCACTTCGCCTCGAACGTGCTTCGCGGGCGCCTCCTCGGCCTGGCGCGCGGCTGGGGGCTCGGCCTCGGCCCGCTCGCGCTTCTCGCCTGCCTACCGGGCGAGCAGCACGAGCTCGGCCTCGTCGCGTTCGGCCTGGCCCTGCGCGCCCGTGGCTGGCGGATCGGCTACCTCGGCGGCGACGCGCCGCTCGAGACCGTGGCGAAGACCGCGCGCGACCTGCGGCCCGACCTGGTCGTGCTCAGCGCCGTCTCGGACGAGCTCGTACGCGATGCGGCAGACGACCTGCGGTCGCTCGCACGGAAGCACCGCGTGGCGATCGGCGGCGCGGGCACCACCGGCGGCGCCGCCGAGAAGGTCGGCGCGACGGCCCTCACCGGTGACGTCGTCGCCGAGGCGGGGCGCGTGACGGCCCTCGTCCAGAGCGCCCGCTCGTAGAATCGCCGGGCCGATGGGCCTCGTCGACTCCGCGATCGTCCGCTTCCTGCCGGCCGTGCCGAAGCCCGTCGTGCGCCGGATCTCCGCGCGCTACATCGCAGGCGAGCAGCTCGACGACGCGCTGCGCGTCGTCCGCGGACTGAACGACGAGGGCAAGCTCGCGACGATCGACGTCCTGGGCGAGGAGATCGCGAGCCCCGAGGAGGCCCGGGCGATCGCCGCCGCCTATCGCGAGACCTTCGAGGCGATCGAGCGGGGGAAGCTCGACTCCAACGTGAGCGTCAAGCTGACCGCGCTCGGCCTCAAGCTCGGCTACGACCTCTGCCGCGAGAACCTGGAGGACGTCGTGCGCCACGCGGCGGAGCGCGGCAACTTCGTCCGGATCGACATGGAGGACTCGTCCACGACCGACGAGACGCTGCGCCTCTACCGCGAGCTGCGCGCCGAGGGGCACGAGAACGTCGGGGTCGTCTTCCAGTCCCGGCTCAAGCGGACGCCGCGGGACATCCGCGAGCTCGCGGAGCTGCGGCCGAACGTGCGCCTCTGCAAGGGGATCTACCTCGAGCCGCCGGAGATCGCCTACCGCGACTTCGACTCGATCCGCGCCAGCTTCGTCCAGGCGCTCGAGGAGCTGCTCGAGGCAGGCTGCTACGTCGGCGTCGCCACCCACGACGAGTGGCTGGTCGAGCAGGCCCAGCGGCTGACGAGCGCGCGCGCGCTCGGCTCCGAGCAGTTCGAGTTCCAGATGCTGCTGGGCGTACGCCCGGCGATGGCGGACGAGCTCGTCCGCGGCGGCCACCGCCTCCGCATCTACACGCCCTTCGGGGAGCACTGGTACGCGTACTCGCTGCGCCGGCTGCAGGAGAACCCGAAGATCGCCGGCTACATCGCCGCCGACACCGTCGGCCGCCTGCTGCCCGGCAGCAACGGCTCCTCGCGCGCCTGAACCTCCTCAAGTAACAGACTGTTACTTGGTCACGGCTTGCGGGCCACGACGATCAGGTCTCCCGGAACCCGCACCTCTCGCCTGCCCCAGCGGTTCGGGTCGGGCAGCTCCTCGAGCAGCTCGAGGGCGAGCCCGGCGCCGCCGAGGGCGTGGATCAGCCGGCCCAGAGGCCACGTCTCGAAGTAGCTCTCGTGCCAGTGCAGCATCTGGTCGAGGCACGCGGCGACCGGGTGCTCGTCGTAGAGGAAGAGGACCCCGCCCCGCTTGAGCGCCGAGGAGATCCCGGCCGTCCAGGCGTCGAGGTCGCGAATGTCGGCCAGGGCTCCCCACGACGAGTAGACGACGTCGAAGCGGCCGCGACGCAGCTCGACCGGAAGCGCTTCCGGCGACGCCGTCACGAGCGCCGCGTCGGGGAGACGCTTGCGCGCCGCGACGACGGTCTCCTCCGAGGAGTCGACACCCGTCACGAGCCCGCCGAGGCTCATCAGCGCCGCGGTCTCGCGGCCGGCGCCGCAGGCGAGGTGCAGGACGTGGCGGCCTGCGATGTCGGGCAGCCGCTCCCGTACCGGCTTCGGCAGCGTCCTGCTCCCGCGCGCCGACGAGCGGCGGATGCGCTTGTGCGCCTCCTCCCACGCCCGCAGGTTGGTGTCGGTCGGCTCCATCGATCCTCCTAGGCGAGCAGTGAGAAGCCGCCGTCGACGATCAGGGTCTGGCCGCGCACCATCTCGGCATCGGGGGAGCAGAGGAAGCAGACCGCGTCCGCGACGTCGCCGGGCTCGACCAGCCGCCCGGCCGGAGTGCGCGCGAGCCCGTCGGCGATCATCCGCTCCCTGTTCGGGAAGTGCTCGAGCGCGCCGGTCTCGACGACGCCCGCCGAGACGGCGTTCGCACGGATGCCGCGCGGCGCGAGCTCGACGGCCAGGTAGCGCACGACCGCCTCGAGCGCGGCCTTCGAGACGCCGACCAGCGTGTAGTTCTCCAGCACCCGGATCGAGCCGAGGCTGGAGACGCCGACGATCGAGGAGCCCTCCGGCATCTCCGGCGCGCAGGCGCGCGTGAGGGTCAGGAGCGCGCGGGCGTTCGCGTTCAGCGTCCAGTCCCAGTGCTTGTCCTCGGTCTCGAGCGCGGGCCTGAGCACGCCCGTCGCCGCGTTGTGGACGACTGCGTCGAAGGGGCCGAGCCGCGCGGCCTCGGCCGCGACGCGCTCGGAGGCGACGTTGCCACGCAGGAGCAGTGGCTCGGCACCGGCCTCCCGCAGCTCGTCCGCCGCCTCCTCGGCCGCGCGGTCGTTGCGCAGGAAGCCGATCGCCACCCGCTTCGCCCCGCGCTCGGCGAAGCGCAGCGCGATCGCCCTGCCGATCCCGCGCGAGCCTCCGGTCACGAGGACCGAGGCGCCCTCGAAGCTCATCGCCGTCGGGGCAGCGGCTCGTCCGCGGGTGCCGAGCTCGGGATCTCGTCCCAGCCCGGCCGGTCGCGCGCGACGCGCGGCCCCTCGTGCGCCCTCGACGAGGCGTGGCCGAGCCGGTCGAGCAGGTCCATCTTCTCCTCCGCGTACCGCCGCAGCTCGTGGTCCTCGGGCAGGTCGAGCACGACCTCCTGCACGCGGGCGCGCAGCTGGTAGGCGAAGTGGGGGGTCGCCGGGCCCACGAGCGCGTCGATCTGCTCACGCGTGGGCTCCGGCATGGGCCGAAGCCTACTGGGTAGGTTGGCCTGGATGCGCCGCCCCGAGCTAGCCGACCTGATGCTGCTCGCGACGGTGACGCTCTGGGCCCTCAACTTCACCGTCACCAAGTACGTGATCTCGCACGGCTTCCAGCCGGTCGCGTACGGGGCGCTGCGCTTCAGCGGCGCCGCGCTCCTCTTCGGCGGGCTCACCTACGCGCGCGAGCGGTCGTTCGCGATCCGCCGGCGCGACCTCTGGATCCTCGTCTCCGCGGCCCTCGTCGGGATCTTCCTGAACCAGCTCGCCTTCGTGTACGCGATCAAGCTGACGACGGCGACCACGGTGGCCCTGCTCTTCGGCACGCTTCCCGTGCTGACCGGGCTCTTCGCCTTCGCGCTCGGGATCGAGCGGCTCGGCTCGCGGTTCTGGGTCGCGGCGGCGCTCGCGTTCGGCGGCGCGGCGATGGTCGCGCTCGGCGGCGGCGGGGGCGTCTCCGGCCAGCTCTGGGGAGACCTGCTCGGCCTCGCCGCCTCGGCGACCTGGGCCTGGTACACGGTCGCCGTCTCGCCGCTCCTCCGGCGCTATTCGACGCTGCGGGTGAGCGCTGTCGCCTTCGCGATCGGCACGGTGCCGCTGCTCGCGGTCGGCTCGCACCAGCTTGCGACGCAGGACTACGGCCTCGGCACGACGATCTGGCTGCTCTACGCCTTCGCGATCGCCGGCGCGCTCGTGCTCGCGAACCTGCTCTGGTTCGGCGGGATCAGCCGCGTCGGCCCCTCGCGCGCCTCGGTCTTCGCCAACCTGCAGCCCTTCCTCGCGGCGATCTTCTCGCTGCTGATCCTCTCCGAGCCGCTCTCGCGGCTGCAGGTCGCGGGCGGGCTCGCGATCGCCTGCGGGATCCTCGTCTCGCGCCCGCCGCGCCGCCTCGGGACGAGGGCCGCCACCGCGGGGGCGGTCGAGTGAGCTCCCTGCGCGAGCGGCTCGCGCGCACGCCGCCCGGCTACCCCTACTCGATCGGCCGCATCCTCGCGATCTACTCCGGCCTGATGGTCGCGCTGCTGCTGGCCGCGCTCGACCAGACGATCGTCGCGACGGCGCTGCCGCGCGTCGTCTCGGAGCTCGGGGGGATCAGCCAGTACTCGTGGGTCTTCACCGCGTACATGCTCGGCTCGACGGTCACCGTCCCGCTGTACGGGAAGCTCGGCGACGCACACGGCCGCAAGCCGCTCTTCATCGTCGCGATCACGATCTTCCTCGCCGGCTCCGCTCTCTGCGGCCTGGCGCAGAACATGGTGCAGCTCGTCGTCTTCCGCGCCGTCCAGGGTGTCGGCGCCGGCGGGCTCTTCCCGCTCACGCTCGCGATGGTCGGGATGATCGTGCCGCCGCGCGACCGCGGCCGCTACCAGGGACTGATCGGCTCGGTCTTCGCCGCCGCCTCGATCATCGGGCCGCTGATCGGCGGGTTCATCGTCGACAACACCTCGTGGCGCTGGATCTTCTTCGTCAACCTGCCGATCGGCGTCGTCGCGCTGGCGGTGATCCTCGTGACGATGCCGAGGCGCGCGACGCGGCAGGAGCACTCGATCGACTGGCTCGGCGCCTCGATCCTCGCGCTGGGCACGACCGCGCTGCTGCTCGGCCTCGTCTGGGGCGGCCGCGAGTACCCCTGGGCCTCGTCCCAGGTGGTCGGCGCCCTGTGCGCGGCCGTCGCCCTGCTCGCGGTGTTCTCCCTGGTCGAGCGGCGCGTGCGCGAGCCGATCCTGCCGTTCGACCTGCTGCGGAACCAGACCGTCGCCTCGAGCGTCGCCTGCATGGCGCTCGTGGGGATGGCGATGTTCGGGACGATCAGCTTCGTGCCGCTCTTCGTGCAGGGCGTGATCGGCACCTCGGCGACCTCGTCCGGCGTCGTGCTGACGCCGCTGATGCTGGGCGCGGTGGTCACGAGCTTCGTCTCGGGCCAGATCGTCTCGCGGACCGGCCGCTACCGCCCGAACACGCTGATCGGCCCGATCGTGCTCGGGCTGGGCGAGCTGCTGCTCTGGCGCATGACGGTGGACACGACAAACGCCGAGGCGGCGCGCAACATGGTCATCGCCGGGATCGGGCTCGGGACGATGATGCAGATCTTCGTCCTCTCGATCCAGAACTCGGTCGGTCGCCGGCAGATGGGCGCCGCGACCGCGCTCAGCCAGTTCGCGCGCTCGATCGGCGCCACCCTCGGCGTCACGCTGATGGGCGTGATCGTCAACCAGCGACTGCCGGCGGGCACCCGGCTGGAGGGCGCGACGATCCACCGCCTGCCGCCGGCCGGGCGCGAGGCGCTCGCGAACGCGTTGCGCCCCGCGTTCCTGCTCGCGGCCCTCCTCTGCGTGCTCGTCTTCGTGATCTCGCTCGTGTGGGTGCGGGAGGCGCCGCTTCGCCGCGACCTCGACGACCTGCCGCCACCCGTCGGCGACGAGACCTCGCCCCAGCCGGCGGGCCAGCCAACTTCCGGCCGAGCGGCAGTAAGATCCGAGTCGTGAGCACCGACTTCATGCCGCTCGAGGGGTGGGATCACGTCGAGCTCTGGGTCGGCAACGCGAAGCAGGCCGCCTACTTCTACGAGCACGCGTTCGGGTTCACGCGGACCGCCTACTCCGGCCCGGAGACCGGCGTCCGCGACCGCGCCGCGTACGTGCTCGAGCAGGGCGAGATCCGCCTCGTCGTCTCGAGCGGCCTGCGCGCCGACAGCGAGATCACGCAGTTCGCCTGCCGCCACGGCGACGGCGCCAAGAGCATCGCGCTCCAAGTCCCCGAGGCGAAGGAGGCCTACCGCCAGGCCGTGCAGCGCGGCGCGCGCGGCCTCGTCGAGCCGCACTGGGTCGAGGACGACTACGGCCGCATCGAGCTGGCCGCGATCGGCACCTACGGCGACGTGATCCACACGTTCGTCAACCGCCACGAGTACGCGGGCCCGTTCCTGCCCGGCTACGTCTCGACGACCGAGAACGGGCACGCCGACCCCGGCGTCGGCCTGAAGGCGCTCGACCACGTCGTCGGCAACGTCGAGCTCGGCCGCATGGATCACTGGGTCGGCTTCTACGAGCAGGTCTTCGGGATGACCAACATCGTCCACTTCGGCGACGACCAGATCCAGACGGAGTACTCGGCGCTGATGTCGAAGGTCATGGCGGACGGGAGCGGCAAGATCAAGTTCCCGATCAACGAGCCCGCCGAGGGCAAGCGGAAGAGCCAGATCGAGGAGTACCTCGAGTTCAACCACGGCCCGGGCGTGCAGCACATCGCGCTGCAGAGCGACGACATCGTCCGCTCGGTCGAGGCGATGAAGGAGCGCGGCGTGCTCTTCCTCGACACCCCGGACACCTACTACGAAGACGTCGAGGGCCGCGTCGGCGAGATCAACGAGGACTACTCCGACCTGCAGCGCCTGAAGATCCTGGCCGACCGCGACGAGGACGGCTACCTGCTGCAGATCTTCACGAAGACCGCCCAGGACCGGCCGACGGTCTTCTTCGAGGTGATCGAGCGCCACGGTGCCACCACCTTCGGCGAGGGCAACTTCAAGGCGCTCTTCGAGTCGATCGAGCGCGAGCAGGCTCTTCGCGGCAACCTCTGAGTCGATCGACTCGACGAGCAACGCAGTCCCGTGCCTGACTTCAGTCTGCCTCGGGGCGAACATGTCCTCGATCGAGCGCGAGCAGAACCCCGGGGTCAGATCTTGCACTGCCACATCTGAACGTCGATCCGCAACAACAAGCCGACAATTCGTCCAGATGTGGATGAGTTGTCACATGCTCGGTGCGAGGATGCTGCGATACAAGATCTGACCCCAGGGTTTAGCTGGCGCGCTGGTCCCAGCGGCGCAGGCCGCGGGCCGGCTCCCACGCAAGGCCGTAGCGGTGGCCCTCGGCGAAGGTGACGAAGCCCGCGGACTCGACGTCGACGGCGAACACGTGGTAGTCCGGCTCCTCGGGCTCCCAGTCGATGCGCGCCTTGATCGTCGCGCGGTAACGGGCCCGCCGCTCGGGCTCCTCCACCGGCACGGCGCGGCCGTAGAGCTTGAAGTCGCCCTCGTCGCCCTCGCGGCGCGAGACGACGCTGTGGACGACGAGGCGCGGGTCGCGCATCAGGTCGAGCGCCTTCGGCGAGCGCCACATCATCCCGAGCATCAGCTCGCCGTCCACGAACTCGGGCTCGACCGGGCTGATCCGCGGCCAGCCGTTGCGGCGGAGCGTCCCCACCAGGCAGAGCTCGCGCCCGCGCAGCCGCTCCTCGCCGAGGGCAGCGAGCTCGGGCGCCGCGGCGGCGAACTCGTCCCAGCGCATCGCCCGGAACGCTAACCGCTTGGCCCGCCCGCCCGAGGCAAGGCGCAAGTCCGCTCCCAGAGCGGGATCTCCTGGGTAGACACAGACTCGGGAGGCATCACTCAGATGAAGAAGCGCTGGATCGCCCCGGCTCTCCTCACGGCGGCGCTCGCGTTCGCGGCGACGGGCGTGGCGGGGACGGGACACGGACAGGGACCGGGGAAGGGACACGGCCACCACGGCAAGTTCGGCCCCTACGACGTGGTGAGCGACGACCACGGCTCGTGCGGCAACGCCTGGGCGGTGGACACGGAGAAGCGGACGTTCAAGGTCAGCCGGAACCGCGACGGCTCGTACACGCTGACGCGCTACGACCGCGGCACCTTCCTCACCAACGCCGGCCAGAGTCCGGGTGCCTGCGAGACGAAGGGCAAGCACGGCGCGACAGTGCTCGCCGGCGTCCACGGGAAGTTCAAGGGCTACGTCCGCGGCCGGATCACCGGCGGCACGTTCGACCCGAACGCGACCTGCACCGCGCCGGACTGCGGTTTCACCGACGTGTGGGTCGCGGCCTTCTTCGGCCCGAGCGCGACGTTCTCGTGCTTCGACAACTCGAAGGCCTGCAAGTTTGGCTTCCAGTACCACGCGCGGCACCAGGGCCTGCGGTTCCACCACTGGTACGACGTCGGCAAGGGCGCCGGGACGTTCCTCAAGGAGCGCTTCCACGGCGACATCGCGAACGCGTAGCTCCTGCTCGCTCGCTTCGCCCCGACGGGGCCCGCCTTCAGGCGGGCCCCGTCGTTTTGGGCGGCTGCACGCGCGGAGCCTCCTCTGGTCGGCGCGGCCGGGTCGGCGCCTTGGGGCTCGCCTCAGGCGGGCCCCTTCGCGTTCGGCGTCCGTGCGATTCTTCGCCTCGTGAGCCCCCAGCGCCGCACCGCGCTCGTCTCGATCCTCGCCGCGTGCCTGCTGATCGCGGTCAAGCTGGTCACCGGGCTCGCTACGCACAGCCTCGGCCTCCTCTCCGAGGCTGCGCACTCGGGGACCGACCTCATCGCAGCGTTGCTGACGTTCTACGCCGTCGGCGTGGCGGGGCGGCCGGCCGACACCGGCCACGCCTACGGACACGGGAAGGCCGAGCACCTCGCCGCGCTCGGCGAGGCGGCGATCCTCGTCGCCGCGAGCCTGCTGATCGCCTGGCGCGCGCTCTGGCGGCTGTTCGGCCTCGCCGAGGGCCAGGTCGACCCGCGCTGGTACGCGATCGTCGTGATCGCCGTCGTGATGGTGATCGACGCGACGCGCGCGACGATCTCCTACCGCGTCGGCCGGCGGCACCGGAGCGCGGCGCTGCAGGCGAACGCGCTCCACTTCGCAAGCGACCTCGCCGGCTCGGGCGCGGTGCTTCTCGGCCTGCTGGCCGCCCGCGCGGGCTACCAGTGGGCCGACTCCGCGGCCGCCCTGTTCGTCGCCACGCTCGTGCTGCTGGCCGCGGGCCGGCTGATGCGCCTCAACGTGGACGTCCTCATGGACCGCGTGCCGCCCGACGCGGAGGAGGCGGCGCTGGCGGCGATCGGGGCGCTGCCGGGCATCGAGCTGCGGCGCCTGCGGATGCGGCAGGCCGCCGGGCGCCAGTTCGC
>DATIFC010000009.1:0-18807 GCA_035455445.1 Gaiellaceae bacterium
GTCGCCGGGTTCGGCGCGGAGCTCGCCGCGGTGATCGCCGAGAAGGCGATCCTCGACCTCCGCGGCCCGGTCGTGCGCGTGACGGGCTTCGACGTCCCGTATCCGTACTGGCAGATCGAGGACGCGTACATGCCGTCGGCCGAGCGGGTCGCGGACGCGGCTCGAAGGGTCTTGGCGTTCTGACCGGGGCGACGAACGCGCTCGAGTCGAAGGAAGCGCTCGCAGACCGTGATCCTGGAACGCGTGGCGTATGAGAACGCCGCCCTATCGGATCGAGACCGAGCGGCTGGTTGTCCGCTGCTGGGACCCTGCGGACGCGCCGCTGCTGAAGGAGGCGGTCGACTCGAGCCTCGAGCACCTGCGCCCGTGGATGCCGTGGGCGTACGACGACCCGCAGCCGCTGGAGGCGAAGGTCGACCTGCTGCGGCGCTTCCGCGGGCAATTCGACCTTGGCACGGACTTCGTCTACGGGACCTTCTCCCGCGACGAGTCCGAGGTCGTCGGCGGGACAGGGTTGCACACGCGCGCCGGCCCGACCGGGTTCGAGATCGGTTACTGGATCCGCGCCGGCAGGGCGGGGCAGGGGCTCGGCACGGAGGCGACGGCCGCCGTGACCCGGGTGGGGTTCGAGGTCGGCGGCGCAGAGCGGATCGAGATCCGAGTCGATCCGGAGAACGCCGCCTCGCTGGCGATCCCGCGCAAGCTCGGCTTCGTGGAGGAGGGCACGCTGCGCGGCGTCATCCCCCACGGCCGGGACGGCTCGCCGCTGCCGCGCGACGGGGTCGTCTTCGCGCTGCTCCGGGACGAGCTTCCCTCCACACCGGCCGCTGCCTTGCCGCTCGAGGCGTACGACGCGGCGGGGACGCGGCTCCTCTAGTGGCGCTGCACGAGATCCCACTCGAGCGGCGCACCCTGCACGGGCACTTCTCGCGCGACCTCGACCCGGTGGTGGAAGTCCGTTCGGGCGACGTGATCCGCTTCCCGACGCTGGACGCCGGCTGGGGGCTCGAGCCTCCGCGGGCCGACGGCGGGGAGCGACGGCGCTTCTCGCCGCTCGACCCGGAGCTCGACGCGGGGCACGCGCTGATCGGGCCGGTCGCGGTTCTCGGCGCTCGAGCGGGCCAGACGCTCGAGGTGAGGATCGAAGAGGTGCGGGTCGGGCCCTACGGGCTGACGGTCGCAGGCGGCTGGTCGACCTTCCTGAACGACCGCCTCGGGGTGGGCGAGGGCGAGAGCCGCGTGCTCGCCTGGGAGCTGGACGCCGACGCCGGGCGCGGACGGGACCGCGACGGGCGCGAGGTGTCGCTCTCACCGTTCTTGGGCGTGCTCGGCATGCCGCCTCAGGAGCCCGGCGTCCACCCGACCGGGCCGCCGCGCCGCTGGGGCGGGAACCTCGACTGCAAGGAGCTCGTGGCCGGGACGACGCTCTACCTGCCTGTCCCGGTGGACGGCGCCCTCTTCTCGGCCGGAGACGGTCACGCGCGGCAGGGGGACGGCGAGGTCTCCTCGACGGCGATCGAGTGCCCGCTCGAGCGGGTGCAGCTGGGCCTTCGGCTGCGAGACGACCTCGAGCTGCCCGGGCCGGTCGCGCGAACGGAGAACGCCTGGCTCGCATTCGGCCTCGGCGAGGATCTCGACGAAGCGGTTGCGGACGCCGTGGACGGCATGCTGGCGCTGATGGAGCGCGAGCTCGGGCTCGAGCGGCGCGACGCGCTCGCGCTCGCGAGCGTGGTGGTCGACCTCCGGATCACGCAGGTCGTCAACGGCGTCCAGGGCGTGCACGCGGTGCTGCGCGACGACGCGATCCGGTAGAAACCCGCGCGTGGCGTACGAGTTCAAGCTGCCCGACCTCGGGGAGGGGCTGACCGAGGGCGAGATCGCTCGCTGGCTCGTCAGCGAGGGCCAGGAGATCGCCGAGGACGACCCGCTCGTCGAGGTCCAGACCGACAAGACGACGGTCGAGATCCCGTCGCCGGCGGCGGGCAAGGTGGCGCGCATCCTCGTCGCGGAGGGCGAGGTCGTCGCGGTCGGGACGGTGCTGGTCGTGATCGGCGAGGACGGTGCCGCGGCCCCGGAGGAGGAGCAGCCCCGCGCCGAGTCTGCCGCGTCCGTTCCGGACACGGCAGGGGGACAGTCCCTCGGCCGCGGCCAGAAAGCACGCGTCCGCGCCACGCCGCTCGTTCGTCGCATGGCCGAAGAGCTCGGCGTCGACCTGTCGTCCGTGGAGGCGACGGGACCGCAGGGGCGGGTGACCGAAGAGGACGTGCGCCGCTCGGCCGTGGCCGAGGGACTGTCCCTGGGACAGGGCCGCGAGGGCAGGCGCGAGCCCTTGCGCGGCGTGCGCCGCCTGGTGGCCGAGCACATGGCCCGCACACACCGCGAGGTGCCGCCCGTCACCTGGGTCGAGGAGTGCGACTTCGGCGCCGTCGACCTCGGGCGCCTGGTGCCGACCACCCTGAAGGCGGTCGCGGAGAGCCTGCGCGAGTATCCCGAGCTGAACGCCCGGCTCGACGGCGACGAGATCGTCTTCCTCGACCGCTACGACCTCGGCGTCGCGGTCCAGACCGAGCAGGGCCTCGTCGTCCCGGTCGTCCGCGGCTGCGACGAGAAGACGCTCGACGAGCTCGAGGCCGAGGTCGCGCGCCTCGCCGAGTCGGCGCGGGCCGGGAAGCTGAAGCCCGAGGAGCTGCGCGGCTCTACCTTCACCGTCACGAGCGCCGGCAAGCTCGGCGGGCTGCTGACGACACCGATCGTCAACCACCCCGAGGTGGCGATCCTCAGCGTCGGCCGCATCGCCGACCGGCCGGTCGTCCGGGACGGCGGGATCGAGGTTCGCCCGGTGGGGACGATCGCGGTCACCTTCGACCACCGCGTGGTCGACGGAGCCCGCGCGGCCGAGTTCGGCCTCGCGGTGATCGGTCGTCTCCAGTCGACCTGAGCCCTCCCACACGGACGATTCGGAGCCCGGCGGCGAGGGTCCACCGGGCTCCGGTCGTGGAGGGCGTGAACCCTCCGAGGCAGCCGGCCGCGCGCAGCGGCCGAGTGCTTCCTCTGCTGCGAGTACGCGGCGCGGCCGCGGGTGGATTGGCGGCGGGGTCGCTAGGTGGCCAGGTGCGGCTCGAGCATCCGCTCGATCCGCGGCGCGCTGGCGCGGCCCTCGAGCCGCTCCACGACGCGCTTGCCCTTGACGAGCGCGAGCGTCGGCACGGTCCGCACCCGGAAGCGCTCGGCGAGCTCCGGCTGCTCGTTGACGTCGACCGAGGTCACGCGCAGCCGCGCCCGCTCCTTGCGGGCGAGGTGCGCCATCAGGCTCTCCATCCGCCGTGCGGGGCCGGAGTGAGCGGCGCCGAAGAAGACGAGGAGGGGACGGGAGTCGTCGGCCAAGGCGCAGCTGGTTTTCCCTGCAAAGGGCCGACCCAAACCCGTCCCGAGGCGCGCGTCTAGACTCAGCCGCGGAATGTGGGAGTGGTACCGGATCGGCCTGGCGCTCGGGCTCGGGATCGGCATCGGCGGCGTGCTCTCGGCGCTCACCGCGCCGCGCCGGGCGCTCGCCGTCCTCGTCGTCGCCGCCGGCGCTGCGGCCGGCGCGGGAGTCGGCTACGCGATCGGCGGCTGGCACGAGGCGGTGGCCGGAGGGGTCGGCGGCACGCTCGGCACGGCGGTCGTCGCATCGCTCGTCGCGGGCGCGCTCGAGCGCGGCGGGACGCGCGGCGGCACGGCGCTGCTCGTCGGCCTTGCGTCGCTCGCCGTCGCGGCGCTCGCGTTCGTCCCGTTCGTCGGGTACCTCGAGGCGGTCGCGCTTCCCGTCCTCGCGGCGCGGGCGCGCCGCCGCCGCCCGGAGCGCTACGCCGGCCTGCGCAGCCTCGCACGAGACTGATGGCCGAGCGCCGGAAGCTGATCCTCGCCGTCATCGACGGTCTCACCCCCGACGTGTTCGAGGACGCGGTGGAGACGGAGTCGGCGCCGGCGCTCGCCTTCCTCGCCCGGCACGGCGCCTACCGCCGCGGCATCTCGACTTTCCCGTCGCTCACCCCGGTCTGCCTCTCCTCGATCGCGACCGGCGCGCACCCCGACGTGCACCGGATCCCGCACCTTGTCTGGTGGAACCGCGACGAGCAGCGCCTCGTCGAGTACGGCTCCTCGTTCGCCGCGATCCGGGCGGCCGGGGCGCGGCGCTCGATCATCGACGCGGTCTTCAACATGAACGAGCGGCATCTCGGCCGCGAGGCGGTCACGGTCTACGAGGCGCTCGAGGACGCCGGCCTGACCACCGCCGCCGTGAACATCACCTGCTACCGCGGGCGCCGGGCGCACCTCCCGCTCGTGCCCGGCTTCACTCGGCCCGCCTACGGCCCGCGGCAGTTCTTCTTCTACAGCCTCTTCGAGTCCGAGGTGACAGGGGCGCCGGTCGCGGTGTTCGGCCGCTCGAACGGCTCGATCGACGCCTACGCCGCCTACGTCGGCCGCTGGCTGGTGACGCGCGACGGCTTCGACTTCCTCGTCTACTACCTCCCCGACTACGACTTCGCCTCCCACGCTCTCGGCCCCGGCGGGAGCCGGGAGGCGCTCGCGCGCAGCGACGCCGCGATCGGCGCGCTGATCGAGGCGGCGGGCGGGCCCGACGAGTTCCTCGAGCGCTACGCCGTGGTCGTCTGCTCGGACCACGGGCAGACGCAGGTCGACCGCGTGGTGTCGCTCGAGGCCGCGCTCTCGGGTGCCGAGGGCGTGCTCGTGACCGCGTCGAACCGGGCCGGGATGGTCTACCGGCAGCCCGCATGCCGGGAGGAGCCGGCCGAGCTGGCGCGGCGGCTGGACGGCTCGGCGGCGGCCGAGGTCGTGCTCTGGCGCGAGGGCGACGAGGCCGTCGCCCGCCGCGACGGGGAGCAGCTCCGCTTCGCACCGCGCGGCGGCGCCTGGCGGACGAGCGGCGACGCCTCGCTGCTCGACCAGCCGGACGCGCTGGAGCGCTCCTGGGCCGCGCTCGCGAACCCGAACGCGGGCGAGCTGCTCGTCTCGTCCCCGCCCGGGATCGAGCTCACCGATCTCGCCGGCCGCAGCCACCTCGGCGGCGGCAGCCACGGCTCGCTCGAGGCCGGCGACTCCGAGGTGCCGATCCTGACCGTCGGCGTCGAGGGCGAGCCGCGCCGGATCGTCGACCTGGCGCCGCTCGTGCTCGAGCACTTCGGGGTCGCCCTCCCGGCCTACGCCGATGCCGCCTGACCGGCTGCGGATGGTCGAGCGGCAGCTGCGGGACCGCGGCATCGCGGACGAGCCCGTGCTCGCGGCGATGGCGCGGGTGCCCCGCGAGCGCTTCGTGCCGGAGTCCGAGCGGCGCCTCGCCTACGTCGACGCGGCGCTGCCGATCGGCCACGGCCAGACGATCTCGCAGCCGTACATGGTCGCGCGGATCGCGGAGGCGCTCTCGCTGCGTCCCGGCGACCGCGTGCTCGACGTCGGCACCGGCTCCGGCTACCAGGCGGCCGTGCTCGCGGAGCTGGGCGCTGAGGTGGTCACGATCGAGCGGATCCCCGAGCTCGCCGAGAGCGCGCGCGAGAGCCTGGACGCCGCCGGCTACCCGCAGGTCGACGTCCGGGTCGGCGACGGAACGCTGGGGGTGCCCGAGCTCGCGCCGTTCGACGCGATCGCCGTCGCCGCCGCCGCGCCGGCCTTCCCGCAGACCCTGTACGACCAGCTGCGCCCGCGCGGCCGGCTGGTCGTCCCGGTGGGGGGCGAGTGGGCGCAGCGCCTGGAGGTGATCGTCCGCAGCCCGGAGGGTCCCGCGGTCGTCCACTCGGTGCCGTGCCGCTTCGTCCCGCTCGTGGGCGAGGAGGGGTTCCGGGGTTAGCCGCCGGGCGGGCCGGGCACAGCGGCGTGCGGTGAGCGGCGTCACGGGAGACGATCTCTTGCGGCGGCCCGTTCGCATGCGCGGGATCCAGCTCGGCCGCGCGGTCGACCTGCTGCTGCACCCGACGGAGCCGCACGCGCTCGGGCTCGACGTGCTCTGCGGCGACGACCGGCACCGCTTCCTGCCCTGCTCGGCCGCGACGCTGCGCGAGGACCACGTCGAGGCCTCGTCGCCGCTGGCGCTGCTCGACCTGCGCGACGACTCCTTCTACCGCCGCGAGGCGCGCGCGCTCGGCCGGCTGCGCGGGACGCCGCTCGAGGGTGGGTCTCTGCAGGACGTCGTGCTCGGCCCGGGCTGGGCGGTCGTCGAGCTCGTCCTGGACGGGGAGCGCGTCCCGCTCGACGGCATCGTCCTTCCCGGGCGGCCTGAACGCCGCTCGAGCCGGCTCCCGCGGCCCCGCGGGCGCCGTCGCCGCCGCTCACGCTGACGGCCGTCGGGTACGCTCGCGCGCCGATGGCTTTTTCGCCCGCGACCACCCTCGCCAGGACCCGTGCGGGCCGCGCGCTCAGCCGGCCGCACAACTGGGTGCAGCTCGCGAAGTTCTCCGTCGTCGGCGCGAGCGGGTACGTGATCAACCTCGCCGTCTACACGGCGCTCCTGCGCGGCGCGGGCTGGCACTACACGGCCGCCGCGACGTGCTCGTTCGTCGTCGCGGTGACGAACAACTACACCTGGAACCGGCTCTGGACCTTCCACGCGCAGCGCGGCCACGTCGCCTGGCAGGGCCTGCGCTTCCTCGTCGTGGCACTGATCGCCTACGCCGCGAACCTGCTGCTGCTGAGCGGCTTCATCGCGGCAGGGCTCGACAAGGTGGCGGCCCAGGCGATCGCCGTCGTCCTCGTGACGCCCCTGAACTTCCTCGGCAACAAGCTCTGGTCTTTCAGGCACGGGCGCTAGGCTGGCGCCGATGAGGCGGGTCCTCGTCGCGGCCGCGGTCGGGCTCCTGCTGGCGGGGCCGGCCCTCGCCGCGCCGGGCAAGCCGAAGCCGCTCGGCCCGCCCGAGCAGCGCCTGACCGCAGCGCAGGCGAAGGCGATCTTCCTCCGGAACGAGAAGGTCGCCGACTGGATCGGCCGCTACCCGAAGCGCCTGCGCCAGACCGACGCCACCTTCGACACCGAGCACAAGCTCTGGCGGGTGAACGTCTGGGCCGGAGCCGCGGGCGAGATCGCGACAGGCAAGGTCGACGACACGAGCGGCGCCGTCACCGAGGCGTGGACGGGCCCGCAGGTCGCGTGGAAGATGGCGCGCGGCTACGACGGGGCCTTCGGCGGCAGGGAGATCAACAGCGCGCCCGTGTGGCTCGGCTTCTGCGCGCTCTTCCTGCTCGGCCTCGCGGACCTGCGCCGCCCGCTGAGCATGCGCAACCTCGACCTGCTCGTGCTGCTCTCGTTCAGCGTCTCGCTCTGGTTCTTCAACCGCGGCGACATCTTCACGAGCGTGCCGCTCGCCTACCCGCCGCTGCTCTACCTGCTGGGACGGATGGCCTGGAGCGCCTGGCGCGGGCGGCTTCGCACCGGCGCGGTGCCGGTCTGGCCGGTCTGGCTGCTGGCCGCGGCGACGGTCTTCGCGGCGGGCTTCCGGCTCGGGCTGAACGTGCGCGCCTCGAACGTGATCGACGTCGGCTACTCGGGCGTGATCGGCGCCGAGCGGATCGCGAACGGGCAGTCGCCCTACGGCCACTTCCCGGTCGAGCTCGGCAGGGCGTGCGGGCCGACCGACACCGACGGCGAGACGCGCGAGCGGATCCAGGCCAACGGCCGCTGCGAGTCGGCGAACCCGCAGGGCGACACCTACGGCCCGGTCGCCTACGAGGCGTACCTGCCCGGGTACCTCTCGCTCGGCTGGACGGGGAAGTGGGACGACCTCCCCGCTGCGCACTTCTCCTCGATCGCGTTCGACCTGCTCTGCCTGCTCGGGCTCGCGCTCGTCGGGCTGCGCTTCGGCGGCCCGCGGCTGGGGGCGACCCTGGCCTTCGCCTGGGCGACCTACCCCTTCACGCAGTACGTCTCGAGCTCGAACACGAACGATGCGCTGCCGCCGCTCTTCCTGATCTGGGGCTTCTGGCTCGCGACCTGGCCGGCCGCGCGCGGCGCCTGCGTGGCGCTCTCGGGCTGGACGAAGTTCGCGCCGCTGCTCGTCGCCCCGCTCTGGGCCTCCTACCCCGAGCGGCGGCTGCGGCCGGCGCTCGTCTTCGCGGCCGGCTTCCTCGCCGCGACGCTCGCCGCGTTCTCGATCCTGCTGCTCGAGCCGAGCCCGGCCCACGCGGCACGCGTCTTCTGGGACCGGACGCTCGGCTGGCAGATCGGCCGCGAGTCGCCGTTCTCGATCTGGGACTGGCGCCAGTACCACGCCGGCCTCCCCGACCTGCACGTGCTGCAGTGGGTGCTCGAGGGACTGCTGCTGCTGGGGGCCGCCGCCGTGTACTTCGTCCCGCGCCGCAAGTCGCCGCTGCAGCTCGCCGCGCTGACCGCCGCGCTGCTGGTCGGCTTCCAGCTCGTGCTGACCCACTGGTTCTACCTCTACCTGCCCTGGTTCTTCCCGTTCGCGGCCTTCGCGGTGCTCGCCCCCGCGCCCGAGCCGCTGCGGGCCGCGGTCAGAGCGCCCGTTGAGCGTCCTCGCCAAGAGCTGGTCGGCGTCGACTGAGCCCCGGCGGCTCTTCGTCGGAGCCGTCGGCCTCTTCCTCGTCTCGATGACGCTGCTCCACTGGGGCTGGTACCAGCACGCGCTGATCCTCGACACCGTCGAGTACCACCGCTACGGCGACGCGATGGTGAACGGCCATGTGCCCTACCGCGACTTCGCGGTCGAGTACCCGCCCGGCGCGCTGCCGGCATTCGGGCTCCCGGCGCTCGGGAACCCGAGCTTCTCGCTCTACAACCGCGAGTTCCAGATCCTGATGGCGCTCTGCGGGGTCGGCGCGCTGGCGGCGATGGCGCTCGCGCTGCGCGCGCTTGGCGCGTCGCTCCAGCGCACGGCGGCCGCGCTCGGCTTCTTCGCGCTCTCGCCCCTCGTGCTCGGCTCTGTGATCCTCTACCGCTACGACCTCTGGCCGGCGGCGCTGACCGTGGCCGGCCTCGCGGCCGTGCTCCTGCGACGGGAGCGGCTCGGGCTCGCGGCCATCGGCCTCGGGGTCGCGGCGAAGGCGTTCCCGGCGGCCGTCGTCCCCCCGGCGGTCGCGTACGTCTGGAGGACCCGCGGCCGGCGCGAGGCGCTCCTCTGCCTCGGCGTCGCGCTCGCGGTCGCGCTCGCCGTGACCGTCCCGTTCCTGGCGCTCGCGCCGCACGGGGTCTGGGAGAGCGTCGTGCGCCAGTCGACGCGCCCGCTGCAGATAGAGAGCCTGGGCTCGGCGCTCCTCCTCGCCGCGCACCACACGTGGGGCCTCGCGCTGACCATGGAGTCCAGCCACGGCTCCCAGAACCTCGTCGGGTCGCTGCCGCACGCCGTCGGCAGCGTCTCGAGCGCGCTGCTCGCGGCCGTGCTCGCAGCGATCTGGGTCGCCGCCGCACGCGCGCCCGCAACCCCGGAACGGCTCGTCCGCTACGCGGCGGCGTCGCTCACCGCCTTCATGGTCTTCGACAAGGTGCTCTCGCCGCAGTTCCTGATCTGGCTGCTCCCGGTCGTGCCCCTCGTGCGCGGCCGGCGGGGGCTCGCGGCCTCGGCGCTGCTCGGCCTCGCTCTCCTGCTGACGCAGGTCTGGTTCCCGATCCGCTACTTCGACCTGGTCGCCTTCGAGGCGTTCCCCTCGTGGGTGCTGCTCGCGCGCGACCTCGTGCTGCTCGCGCTGCTCGCCGTGCTCACGGCACCTGCACGCGAACCGGCTCGCAGCTGAGCGCGCGACCGTCGGCGTCGCACTCGACGAGCGCGCCCTCGATCCGCACGCCGCCCTCGGCCGGCTCGAAGCGCACGCCCATCCCGGTGCGCATCCGGCCGATCGCGAGCTCGGCCTTGACGCCGATCACCGAGTCGTGCGGGCCAGTCATGCCCGCGTCGGTGATCGCCGCCGTGCCGCCCGGCTGCACCCGCGCATCGCTCGTCTGCACGTGCGTGTGCGTCCCGATCACCGCGGTCACGAGCCCGTCGAGCACCCGTGCCATCGCGACCTTCTCGCTCGTCGCCTCGGCGTGGAAGTCGACGAGCACGACCTTCGCTGCCGCGCGCGCCTGCTCGACGAGCTCGTCCACGACCTCGAACGGGCTGACCGGCGTCGACATGAAGAGCGAGCCCTGCAGGTTCAGGACCGCGACCGGGGTGCCGTCGTCGGCCGGCGCGACCGCGAGGCCGCGCCCCGGCGAGCTCGTGGCGAGGTTCGCCGGCCGCACGATCCGCTCCGAGCTCTCGAGGTAGGGCCCGATCTCGCGCCGCCGCCAGACGTGGTTCCCGAGGGTGAGCACGTCGGCGCCCGCCGCGAGCAGGCGGTCCGCCAGGCGCGGCGTCAGCCCGGCGCCGTCCGCCGCGTTCTCCCCGTTCACGACGCAGAAGCCCGCGCCGAGCTCCTCGCGCAGCGCAGGGAGCCGCTCCTCGAGCGCCTTGCGCCCCGGGGTCCCGAAGACGTCCGCTACGAAGAGGAGCTTCAGGGCGGTCTAGGGCAGCGACAGCGTGGCGGGGTGCACCTCGATCGCCACGTGGTTGCCGGCGTCGGCTGTCGCGCGCGCGAGCGCCTGGTGCTCGACCTTGGCGAAGTCGAGGATCGTGCCCACCTTCGAGGTCGTCGCCGCGAGGGTCGCGCCGACCGTCAGGTTCGGGTCCGGCCGGAGGTGCGTGAGCGAGACGATGAGCGACGGGTTGCCGCTCGGCTGGATGTCGATCCGCGCGCCCATGTGCTTGCCGGCGAGGACGTACGGCGTGATCCCGACCACGGTCCCGTCCACCGGCGAGTAGACGTCGGTCCCGGGCGGCGCGCCGACGTCGAGCGAGGCGGTCGCGGGACCGGCGCCGCCGCCGAGCACGTAGTAGCGGAGGCCGTTGCCGCTGTTGCCGAAGAGGCTGCGCGCGACCCGGCCGACCAGCCCCTGGTTGACCTGGCGCCCGACCGGCCGGAGCGCGAACGCGCCGTCGGCCGAGGCGTGGTAGCCGATCGCCGTCACGCGCGAGACCGGCAGCATCAGCCGGATCGACCCTTGCAGCGCGACCACCTGCGGCCTCGGCGGGCCGGCCGGCAGGAGGCGCGTCGCGGGCGCGGGCCCGGCGGTTCGGACCGCGCGACCACCACCGGACCCGAAGGCGGTCAGCAGCAAGGTGACGAGCGCGACCGACGCGAGCAAGACCAGCCCCGCCAGTCGCCGCTTCCGGCGCGCGAGTGCCGTTTCCGCCCGTCGCCGCCTCGCATGCGCGTGCGCGGAGGCGCGTGGCATCGGCGGCACGGTAACGAAGCCTGACTCCTCCTGCAACGAGACCCGGCGCGGCTCGAGCGCGAGCGCTCCGTCGAGCCCGAAGTCCCAGTCCCAGTCGGGTGGGCGAAGCTGTACGACCCGGGAGGTAGCATGCGAGCCATGGCCGGGCCTTCCGCCGGGGCCGCGAAGATTCAGATCCCGCGCTGGATTCAGCTCGTCGGCCTGCCGCTCCTTCTCCTCTTCCTGTGGGTGGTCGCGGGCGCGGCGCGTCACGTCGTCTTCCTCTTCCTCGTCGCCGCGCTGATCGCGTTCCTGCTGAACCCGCTCGTGCGGACGCTGACGCGTGTCTGGATCCCTCGCGGATTCGGCGTTGCGCTGGTGTACCTGAGCTTCGCCGCCATCGTCCTCGCCGCTGCGGTCGCGATCGGCTCCGTGGTCGTCGACCAGACCAAGTCGAGCGCGAACCGAGTCAACGACTACTTTACGGTGTCCCACGGACACCCTCCCCGCACGGACGCCGACCGTGACGTCGACCGGTTCCAGCACTGGCTCGACACCCACCGTCTCGGAGGGATCGACGTCCAGAAGCAGGGTCACGACCTCGTCAAGCAGATCCGCGACAAGGACGTCTCGAAGTACACGGGCGACGTGATCAACTTCGTCGAGGGCGCGGCGATCGGGACGGTGAAGTTCCTGTTCAGCCTCGTGCTCGTGATCGTGGTCTCGATCTACATGCTGCTCGACATGCCGCGGCTGGGCCGCGCAGTCGACAAACGCTTCCCTCCGCATCCCGGCTCGCTGGCGCTGCTCCCGCGCATCGAGCACTCCCTCGCCAGCTACGTCCGCGGGCAGCTGCTGCTCTCGCTGATCATCGGGACGAGCGCCGGCTTAGGGCTGTGGGTGCTGGGGACCCTCGGCTGGGTCCCGGGCGCCGACACGTACGCGGTGCTCTTCGGCGCCTGGGTCGCGGTGACGGAGCTGATCCCGTACATCGGCCCGTGGCTCGGCGCGATCCCGCCGTTCATCTACGCGCTGGTCGTGCACCCGGTCTCGGCGATCTGGGTCGGGCTGCTCTTTCTCGCGATCCACCAGATCGAGGGGCACGTGGTCGTGCCCAACGTGATGGGCAGCGCGCTGCGTCTGCACCCGCTGCTCGTCATCTTCGGACTGCTGGCGGGCGGGGAGATCTACGGCCTCCCCGGCGCCCTCGTCGCCCTGCCGCTGCTGGCCGCGGGCCGGGCGATCTGGGAGTTCTTCGGAGAGCGGGTGTCGCTGGAGCCGTGGGCAGAGGGCGGGACGGTGCCGGTGGAGGTCGAGATCGAGGAGACGCGTCCGGTCTCGCCCGTGCCCCCGGCCGACCCGCCGGCCGCGGCCAGCCGTTGACGACCGGTACAGCGCTGCTCGCCGCCCGAGGGGTCGCTCGCAGGTTCGGGCAGACGACCGCGCTCGAGCCGGTCGAGCTGGAGATCTGGGACGCCGACGCGATCGCGCTCGTCGGCCCGAACGGCGCCGGCAAGTCGACGCTGCTCGCCCTGCTCGCGGGCGCGCTCGGGCCGAGCGCGGGCGGGATCGAGCGGCGCAAGGGCGTGCGCGTCGGCTGGGCGCCGCAGCGGCCCGCGCAGTACGGCCGGCTCTCCGCGCGCGAGAACCTGGAGCTGTTCGCGCGACTCGAGGGCGAGCACGACCCGCGGGCCGCGGCCGAGCGGCTGCTCGCCGACTTCGAGCTTCCCGGCGAGGCGGCTCCGAGCGCGAACCTCTCCGTCGGCAACCGCCAGCGCCTGAACCTCGCCATCTCGCTGCTCGGCTCACCGGACGTGCTGCTGCTCGACGAGCCGACGGCCGCGCTCGACACGGAGCAGCGGCGGCGGCTGTGGGAGCGGGCGGCCGCCCTGCGCGCCGCCGGCGGAGCGATCGTCTTCTCGACCCAGAACCTCGAGGAGGTCGACCGGGCGGCCGGCCGGGTCGCCGCGCTGCGGGAGGGCCGGCTCGTCTTCAGCGGGTCGGTCGCCGAGTACGACCGCTCGCACCTCGAGACTCTCTCGGCGTGAACGGTCGGGGCGCGTGACGCGGGTCACGCTGCTGCTGCGGAAGGACCTGCTCGTGCTGCGGCGCTCGCCGCTGCTGCTCGGGATCCTGGTCGCCTACCCGCTCGCGATCGCCGTGCTCGTGGGACTCGTCGCCAGCTACGGCAGCTCGAAGCCTCGCGTCGCGCTGGTGGACGAGGACAACCTGCCGACGACGCTCGAGCTCGGCGGCCACGTCTTCCACGTCGACCGCACGATCCGCGAGGTGAGCAAGAACGTGAAGCTCGTCCGCCTCGACGCAGACGAGGCCGAGCGGCAGTTGCGCGACGGGCGGGTCGTCGCCGTCGTGACCGTCCCGCCCGGCTTCGTCTCGACTCTGCGCGGGATGGTCGAGAGCCCTGAGCTGCGGCTCCAGCTCTCGACCGGCACGATCTCCTCGCGCGTCGAGCAGCAGGTGCAGGCGCTCGTCTACTCGCTCAACCGGCAGCTCCAGCGGGCGTACATCGCCAGCAACCTCCGCTACATGACGCTGCTCCTGCACGGCGGCGACGGCAGCTTCCTGGGCGCGCCGATCACGGTGCTCGGGATCGCCAAGGCCCAGCGGATCCTGTCCGCGATGCCGCGGACGCCGCGCACCGAGAAGCTGCTCGACTTCCTCCACGACGCGCGCGTCGCCCTGGCGAACACCGACGACGCGCTCCGCTCGACGGCGCATCCGATCGAGCTCGTGCGCGCGCCGGGCCGCGGCCGCACCTGGGCGCTCTCGGCCGAGGTCGAGGCCTACGCGCTCGGGCTGACGATCACCTTCCTCGCGCTGCTCCTCGCCGCGGGGTCGCTCGCGGCCGAGCGGGACGAGAACGTCGTCGGGCGGCTCGCCCGCGGGCTCGTCGGCCTCGGGCAGCTCGTCTGGTCGAAGGTGGCGCTGGCGGCGGCGGTCGCGCTCGGGCTGGGCCTGGCGATCGCGCTCGCCTTCGGCGTGATCATCGAGGTCGGCGGCGTCACCGGCGGCGAGCCGTGGCGGCGGCTGCCGCTGCTCGCGGTCGGGCTCGTGCTCGCCGGAGGGGCGCTCGGCGCGCTCGGGGCCCTGGTGGGAGCGCTCGCGCGGGAGGCGCGCTCCGCCTCGCTGGTCGCCGTCCTCGTGGTGATGCCGATCGTCTTCCTCGGCCTGATCCCGCAGGAGGTCGTGCCGCTGGCAGGCTGGCTCAGCGCCCTGCTGCCCTTCACGCACGCGGTGAGCTTCTTCCGCTCCGCGCTCTACGACCTCGACCCCTGGAGCGAGGTCGTGCGCCAGGCGCTCTGGCTGCTCCTCCTCGGCGGGATCTTCGGCATTCTCGCGCGGCTGGAAGCGCGTAGATTGTTGGCGTGAGCGTGTTCCCTGTGACTCGAATGAGGCGCCTGCGCCGGAGCGACCGCCTGCGCGCGCTCGTGCGCGAGACGCGCCTCGACCTCGACGACTTCGTCCTGCCGTTCTTCGTCGGGCCGGCGACCGAGCCGAATCCCGACCTGCCGGCACTCGGTCGCGTCTCGGTCGACGACCTCGTAGTCGAGGCCGCGGACGCCGAGCGGCTCGGCGTGCGGGCGGTGCTGCTGTTCGGGATCCCCGACGAGAAGGACGCGGAGGGCTCGGGCGCGTGGGACGAGGAGGGGGTGATCCAGCGCGCGCTGCGGGCGCTGCGCGGGTCGAGCCCGGGTCTCGTCCTCCTGACGGACGTGTGTCTCTGCGAGTACACCTCGCACGGCCACTGCGGCGTCCTCCACGGCGAGGAGGTCGACAACGACGCGACACTCGAGCTGCTGGCGCGGACCGCCGTGAGCCACGCCGCCGCCGGCGCGGACGGCGTCTGCCCGAGTGACATGATGGACGGCCGCGTCGCGGCGATCCGCGCCGCGCTCGACGAGGAGGGCCACGGCGAGACGCCGATCGTCTCCTACGCCGCGAAGTACGCGAGCGCGTTCTACGGCCCCTTCCGCGAGGCCGCCGACTCGACCCCGGCCTTCGGCGACCGCCGCGGCTACCAGCTGGACCCCGCCAACGTGCGCGAGGCGCTGCGCGAGTGCGAGCTCGACGTGGCCGAGGGCGCGGATGCGCTGCTCGTCAAGCCGGCGCTCCCGAACCTCGACGTCCTCCGCGCGGCACGCGAGCGCTTCGACCTCCCGGTCGGGGCCTACAACGTCTCCGGCGAGTACGCGATGCTGAAGGCCGCGGGGGCGCGCGGCTGGCTCGACGAGCGCCAGGCCGCGCTCGAGTCGCTGACGGCGATCGTCCGCGCCGGCGCCGATCTCGTCGTCTCCTACTGGACGAAAGACCTCGCCGCGTGGCTGTAGCCGTCGACCTGTGGGAGACGATCGTCCGCGAGGCCGCGCAGGAGAGCAGGCTCTGGGAGGAGGCTCGCAGCGCGGAGCCCGAGCACGACCCCGTGTTCTCGCCGCTCGGCGAGGAGCGCTATGCGCTGGGGCTGGAGACGATCTACGAGGGCTACCTGTTGCACTACGGTCGCCCGCGGCTGTTCGAGCCGGGGGACGCCGACACGGGGCTTCTGCTCGGCGACTACCTGTACGCGCACGGGCTCGTGCGCGTGGCCGAGGCGGGGCCGGTCGAGGCGGTCAGCGACCTCGCGGCGCTGATCTCCCTCTGCGCGCGGCTGCGCGCCGACGGCCTGCCCGGTGACGGCGAGGCGTGGGCCTCGACCGCGGCGACGCTCGGCCGGGGCGAGGAGGCGCGCGTGGGCTGGCGGCCGGGGCCCGAGGCGGCGCAGGCCCTCGAGAAGCACCGGCGCCGGGTCGGGTAGAGTCCGCCGATGCTGCCGCTCGCTGCGAAGACCGCGGCCGAAGAAGGCCTCGACGTCATCAGGGCGATGCTCGTCGTCGGCCTGATCTTCCTCGCCGTGATCGTCCTCGGCGAGCTGACCAAGTGGCTCAGGCACCGGCAGCACTAGCGACGGCGCGCGCGAGCGCCGGCCCGACCGGCCCCGGCCGGTAATCGAGCTCGCGCTCGGCCTTCGCCGAGGAGAAGTACGCCGGCAGGCGCGCGAGGAGCGCCTCGTGACGGTTGACGAGGCCCGCGAGCGCGGCGGCTCGGACGAGTGCGTAGGGGACGCGCACGCGTGGCCGGGGCCGCCCGGCCAGGTCCGCGACCGCCGCGAAGAGCTCCGCCAGCGGGAGGTTGACGCCTCCGAGGATGTAGCGCTCTCCGCTCCGGCCGCGCTCGAGCGCAAGCAGGTGCCCGTGGGCGACGTCCCGCACGTCGACGACGTTGAGGCCGATGTCGAGGAAGGCGCGGTAGCGGCCGCTCGCGACCCCGCGGATCATCCGCCCGGTCGGCGTCGGCCGCAGGTCTCCCTCGCCGACCGGCGTCGTGGGGTTGACGACCACCGCCTCGAGCCCGGAGGCGAGCACGAGCCGCTCGGCCTCGAGCTTCGTCCGCTTGTACGGCACCGCCAGCTCCCAGGAGGGCGGCGAGTCCTCCTCGGTCGCGACGCGTCCCGGAACGGGTCCGCACGTCGCGGAGGAGCTCGTGTGCACGAGCCTTCGCACGCCCTGCGCGCGGCAGGCGTCGATCACGTTGCGCGTGCCCTCGACGTTCACCCGCTCGAGCTCGCGCGCGGGAGCGTCGAAGTCGTAGAGCGCCGCGACGTGGAAAACGGCGTCGCAGCCGCGCAGCGCGCGCCCGAGCCGCTCGCGGTCGCCGAGCTCGACGAACTCGTCACGCACTTCGGCCCCGCGCTCCCGCAGCTCGCGGACGACGTGCGAGCCGACGAATCCGGATGCTCCCGTGACGTACACGCGCATCCGGAGCATGATGACCGCGTGCGGCAGCTACCGAGCGGCACCGTCACGTTCCTCTTCACCGACATCGAGGGCTCCACGAAGCTGCTGCAGGAGCTCGGCCCGGAGCGCTACGCCGAGGAGCTCGCCGCGCACCGCGGCGCCCTGCGCGAGGCCTTCGCCCGCCACGGCGGAATCGAGGTCGACACCCAGGGCGACGCCTTCTTCGTCGCGTTCCCGACCGCGCCGGGTGCGCTGGCGGCTGCGAGCGAGGCGCAGGGCGAGCTCTCGATTCCCGTGCGCATGGGCGTCCACACCGGCACGCCTCTCCTCACCGATGAGGGCTACGTCGGAGCCGACGTGCATCGCGCCGCGCGAATCGCGGCCGTGGGCCACGGCGGTCAGGTGCTCGTCTCGGCCGCGACCGCCGCGCTCGTCCGGCAGGACCGGCTGCGCGACCTCGGCGAGCACCGGCTGAAGGACCTGAGCGGGCCGGAGCGGATCTTTCAGCTCGGCGAGCGCGACTTCCCGCGCCTCAAGACGCTCTTCCAGACGAACCTGCCTCTGCCGGCGACGCCGTTCGTGGGACGCGAGCGCGACCTCGCCGAGGCGACCGAGCTGCTCATCGGGGGCGTGCGTATCCTGACTCTCTCGGGCCCGGGCGGCACGGGGAAGACGCGGCTGGCGCTTCAGGCTGCCGCGGCGGCCGGGGATGCCTACGAGCACGGCGTCTGGTGGGTGCCGCTCGCCCCGCTGACCGATGCGGCGCTGGTGCTGCCGACCGCCGCCGAGGTGCTCGGGTCGAAGCGGGAGCTCGCGGCCGAGATCGGCGACAGGCGTCTGCTGCTCCTGCTCGACAACTTCGAGCACGTGATCGACGCCGCGCCCGACGTTGCGAGGCTGGTCGCAGCCTGCCCGAACCTGACGCTGCTGGTGACGAGTCGCGAGCGCCTGCAGGTGAGCGGCGAGCACGAGTACGCCGTCCCCGCGATGGCGCCGCCCGACGGCCTCGCGCTCTTCGCGGCTCGCGCCTGCGCTCTCGGCGCCGACGTCGACGGCGAGTCGGCAAGGGAGCTGTGCGAGCGGCTCGACAACCTGCCCCTCGCGCTCGAGCTCGCTGCCGCGCGGACGAAGCTCTTCACGCCGGCGCAGCTCGTCGAGCGGCTGGGCCAGCGGCTCGATCTGTTCAAGGGCGGACGCGACGCCGATCCGCGGCAGCGCACCTTGCGGGCCACGATCGAGTGGTCCTATGACCTGCTCGCCCCGGGGGAGCAGCAGCTCTTCGCCCGGCTCTCCGTCTTCGCGGGCGGGTGCACCTACGAGGCGGCGGCGGCGATCTGCTACGCCGACGAGAACACGCTCCAGTCGCTGCTCGACAAGAGCCTCCTCCGCCGGCGCACGGGATTGGCGCGCGAGCCGCGCGTCTGGATGCTCGAGACGATCCGAGAGTTCGCGCTTGAGCTGCTCGAAGGATCCGGCGAGGAGGACGACGTCCGGCGACGGCACGCGGAGTACTTCGGCGAGCTCGCCGAATGGGCGAGGCCGCGGTTGCTCACGGCCTCCCAGCGAGTTGTCCTCGGGCTGCTGGACGACGAGGTCGACAACGTTCGACAGGCGATCTCGTGGTCGCTCGGCTCGTCCAGGGAGCTCGCGCTTGCGATCACGAGCGCGCTGGAGGATTTCTGGTTGATCCGAGGCCATCTCCCCGAGGCGCGACGCTGGCTGGAGCGAGGCCTCGCGGGCCCGGCGACTCCCCCGGCGCTACGGGCTCGCGCGCTGGGC
>DATIFC010000010.1:0-9688 GCA_035455445.1 Gaiellaceae bacterium
GGGCGGCTCGCGGAATCCGCCGTGCGCTGAGGAGCCCGCCTGGCGACGCGGCTACACTGTGCCGGCCCGGGGCTATAGCTCAGCTGGGAGAGCGCCTGGATCGCACCCAGGAGGTCGCCGGTTCGAGTCCGGCTAGCTCCACCTCGAAGGGCCCTGGAGACAGGGCCTTTTCTGGTGGGAGCGCGTCGCCGGGGCGGCGAAGCGCCTCCGAGGCGTCACCGCCGCCGCGCCCTGGATCGCGCAGGTGCGCTCCGCGCCGGGCCCCGTCTTCCGCCCGGGGCGTGCGGCCCTCGCGGGCCGGCTGCCCGCGGCCGTCGGCCGGACCCGTCGCCGGGCCCGGGCGACTCGTCCTCGCGGTGTCGGGATCGCGAGACGATCAGAAGCACCGTTCCCGTCGCCAGGATCGCGCCGGTCGAGAAGACGAGGTTGAGGATCGTCGAGAAGGTCACGGAGCGTATTCTTGTAGCAGGATGGCGGTCGCCCTCGCAGCCGTGGTGCCGCTGACGGTCGCGGCGCCGAAGCCGCCGCCACGCCGTTTTCTCAGCGTCGACAGACGCGATCGGACGGCGAGGATCGTGCTGATCGCGGGGTACGACGACGAGAACTCCGGCTTCAACTTCGACGGCTATGCCCGCGGCGAGCTGCAGGTGGTCGTGCCCCGCCGCTGGCGCGTCGTCGTGCGCTGCGGCAACCGCTCGCCGGTGCGGCACTCCTGCGCCGTCGTCCGCGGGCCGATGAGCGCCCGGCCGGCGTTCCGCGGCGCCACGATCCCGCACCCGCGGCTCGGGCTCGGTCGCGGCGAGTCCGCGAGCTTCTCGTTCACGGCGACGAGGGTCGGCGCCTATCGGCTGGCGTGCCTCGTCCCGGGGCACGAGGAGGCACGGATGTGGGATCTCCTCGAGGTCGTCCGGTCAGGGCGGCCGACGATCCGCGCGCGCCCCGGGCCCTAGGCGGCGGCCGTGATCGCCGCCGCGACGAAGAGCGCGGCCAGGTAGAGCAGCGAGTAGTGGAAGAGCAGGAGCGCTCGCCGTCGAGTCGGGTCGCGGCGGAGCCGGAGCGCGAGGCAGAGGAAGGCGCCGCCCAGCGCGAGCGCCGAGACGAGGTAGGCGGCGCCGAGCTCTCCGGCGGCAAAGGGGGCGACGGTCGCGGCGACGAGCGCGACGCTGTAGGCGACGATCCAGCGGATCGTCGTGACCTCTCCGCGCACGACCGGCAGCATCGGGATCCGCGCGGCGGCGTACCGGTCGCGCAGGAGCAGCGCCAGCGACCAGAAGTGGGGCGGCGTCCACAGGAAGACGATCAGGAAGAGCCAGAGGGCGGCCAGCGACAGGTCGCCGGTAGCCGCGGCCCAGCCGACGAGCGGCGGAACCGCGCCGGCCGCGCCGCCGATGACGATGTTCTGGGTCGTGGAGCGCTTCAGCCAGCGGGTGTAGACGAGGACGTAGAACAGGTTTCCCACGAGCGCGAGCGTCGCCGTCAGCACGTTCACCGCGCTCGCGAGCAGCACGAACGAGAATGCCGAGAGCGCGAGCCCGAACTCGAGCGCGCGTGTGGGCGCGACGCGGCCCGCCGCCACCGGCCGCGTGCGCGTCCTCGGCCCCATCAGCGGGTCGATGTCCCGGTCGAGCACGTGGTTGAGCGCGCTCGCGCCGCCGCACGCGAGCGCGAGGCCGGCCATCGCGGCGGCCGCGGTTCCGGTTCCCGGCCAGCCCCGGGCGCCGACCACCATCCCGCAGAAGCCCGTGACGAGCAGCAGCGACATGATCCGGGGCTTGACGAGCACCACGTAGTCGCGCACGCTGGCCGCCCTCCCGGGCTCGCCGCGGAACGTCGCGGCCGCGGTCACCAGCACCGCCGCGAGCGCCAGCGCCGACAGGACGGCGTGCGGCGCACGGCCCGGGGTGGCAGCCGTTGCGGCGACGAGTGCCCCGGCGGCCGCCGTCGGCGCAAGCAGCGCCCGGTGCCGGAGGACGGCCGCCACCGCGAGGGCGACGAGGGGCGGCGCAGCGAGCGCCGCCACGATCCGGTGCGCTCCCCCGAGGCCCACCGCGCCGCTGACGACGGCGAGCGTCGTCCCCGCCGCGGCGACGAGGGCACAGGCCCGGAGCCAGCCGGTCGGGCCCGTCACGCGGACCCCGGCCGGGCGAGCACGCGCAGGTCGTGCGCGACCGGGCCCGGGAGGAAGGGATAGAGGTAGCCGGCGCGCTCGAAGCCGTTGCGGTCGACGACGTAGACGGCGTCGGAATGGATGATGTCGCCGCTCGTCCGCCTCACGTAGATCCGGTACGCGCGCCAGACAGGGGCCAGCTCGCGCCTCGAGCCGAGGAGCCAGTGCCAGTTCCCCGCGAGGCGCCACTTCGCGGCGGCGGCACGGGCGCTGGCGGGTGTGTCGCCCCACGGATCGACGCTGACCACGAGCAGCGTCGGCCTCGCGGCCCGCGGCACGGCGGCCATCGCCTGCGCGAGCGTGCGCCCCTCGAGCGGGCAGACCTGGTGGCAGAGCGAGTCCATGAACGCGAGCACGACGGTGCGGCCCCGGCTCGAGCGCAGCGAGACGTGTCGCCCGCGCTGGTCGACCAGCACGAAGTTGGGCGCGGGCCGCCTTCCTGCCGGCCAGACCGCCTGACCCTCGAGCGCCGGCAGTCGAGGCGCCGCCCTGGCCGCGGACGAGCGCGCCGCGAGGTGGATCGCCACCCCGGCGCCGACCCCGATCGCCGCGGCGATGGCCGCAGCGCCGCAGAGCAGCCGCAGCGAGGAGCTCCGACCCGACCCGGCGGCGGCCTCCTCGGTCACTCGAGCTCGTCGGGATGCCGGCGGATCGCGAGCGCCCAGTAGATGCAGACCAGGAGCAGCACCGCCAGGGGGATCGCCCACGTCAGGATCCCGCTGGCGACGAAGCTGGCGAGGAACACGAACAGCACCTCCTTCAGTGCTGGCCGGCCAGGCGTGCCCGGCGGCCGTCGAGGGGATCGAGCCAGAGGTAGAAGTTGATGCAGATCGCCACCGTCAGAGCGATCGAGCCCGGCACCCAGAGCACGCCCGCGGCGAGCTGCTGGTCGGCCACCGGGGAGAGGCGCGAGCCGCGCGCCTGCTCGGCGTAGGCCCCGTAGAGCGGCGTCGAGGCGAAGGCGAGCACGATCGCGAGGATCCAGCCGACGGCGAGCGCGGCGGTCGCGTACACGGCCCGCTGGAGGCGGTCGAGGCGGCCGTGGAACGGCGGCGACTCGATCAGCTGCAGCCAGAGAAGGAGCGACGTCGAGAAGAGCAGCGCGTGCTCGAGGTCGTGCACGGCGGGGTTGGTGAGGGTCGCGTCGTAGAGCCGCGGCACGTGCCAGGCGACCATCGTGGCGCTCGCCAGGATCCACGTCGGGACGGGCCGCGCGACGAGGCGGGCGGACGCTCGCAGCGGCGCCGCCCACGCGCCGCGTGCGAGCCCGCCGGCCACCGAGCGGCGCAGCGCGAGCGGCAGCACCTGCCAGCTCGACGCCCACGGCCGGCCGAGCACGATCAGCGGCGGAGCGACCATCATCAGCACCACGTGCTGGGTCATGTGCACCGCTAAGAACCGGTCGTCGTACGCTGCGATCGGCGAGTCGAGCGCCGCCGCGGCCGCCAGCAGCCCGAGGAAGAACGCGGCCGCGCGCCAGCGCCGCTCGATCCGCCGACGGGACGACGCGCGTCGCCGCAAGCCGGTCGCGTACAGGGCGGCGGCGAGCACGACAGCCGCGAGGGGCGGCTCGAGCGGCCAGTTCGCCGCGCTCGTCAGGACGCCCACGACTGCGGAACCGCCTATCGGACTGCGTACAGGAGGATGTAGGTCACGACGCCGATGACCGCGAGCGTGACCCAGAAGAAGAAGAACGCCTCGAGCCCCGGCAGGACGAGGGCGAGCGGGTCGGAGACGTCCTGGCCGAGACGGTAGCTGTCGCCGGCGGCCTCTCCGGCCTCGACCGCCGTTCGCTTCCGGAATCGGAACGACGTCGCGAGGAGCGTCTCCAGCCAGAACAGCCCGCCGAGCAGGAAGACGGCGTAGAGGCCTGTCCAGCCCACGAAGACGCTCGCGTAGCCGCCGCTCGAAGGGCCGAAGCCGAGTGTCGCGTACTCGACGCACTGGAGCACGAGAGCGGCGGCGCCGAGCGCGAACGTGAGCAAGCCGCGCAGGCGCCAGGCCTTGAGGCGTGCCTGGTCGAGCGGAGCGGCGAGGCCGGCCGCACGCCGCTCGCGGACCGCGAGCCATCCGGTCGCGACGCTGAGCAGGATCGCGACGACGATCGCCGTCCCCAGGCCGAGCGGCGGCGTCACGTCCTTCGGCCGCCAGAGGCCGGCGTTGTTCAGGATCCGCAGGTAGAAGAACGCGAACAGGAAGCCGACGAAGAAGAAGACCGTCGCCGTCGACCAGAGGTGGCTCCCGGTCCGGAGGTTGCGGGCGAGCAGCTCCGGCGGCTCCTGCTCGACGACGGTGTAGTCGGTCCGGTCGTGGACGAGGGGTGTGCTCATCGCGGCATCACTCTCCCGCCGGCACCAGGGCCGGCGCGCCGATCACGGTCGTGTCCTCGCCGTAGCCGTACGGATCGCCCGTGATCACCGGGATCCGGTCGAAGTTGTGCACCGGCACCGGCGAGGGCAGCTGGAACTCGAGCGACTTCGAGCCCCACGGGTTCGCCGGCGCGGGCACGCGCGCGAACAGCATCGAGTAGACGAGGTTGACGAGGAAGACGAGCATCGAGAGGCCGAGCACGAAGGCCGAGGCGGAGACCCAGACGTTCAGGGCCTGGAGGTTCGACGGGTAGGTGACCACCCGGCGCGGCATGCCCATGAAGCCCAACGCGAACAGCGGCGCGAAGGTGGAGTTGAACGCCACGAACATCATCCAGAAGTGCACCTTCCCGAGCAGCTCGTTGAGCATCAGCCCGGTCATCTTCGGCAGCCAGTAGTAGATCGCCGCGAAGAAGGTGAAGATCAGGCCGCCCATGATCGTGTAGTGGAAGTGGGCCATGGAGAAGAAGCTCCCGTGGGACGTGACGTCGCTCGGCACGTCCGAGAGGAAGATCCCCGAGAGGCCGCCGAAGAGGAAGTTGAAGACCCAGCCGAGGCAGAACAGCATCGGGACGGTGAAGCGGATCCGTCCTCGCCAGAGCGTGCCCATCGCGCAAAGGAAGGTGAAGCCGGTGGGGATCGAGATCAGCTCGGTCGAGAGCATGTAGAAGGGCCGCAGGTCGGAGTTGATCCCGCTGACGAAGATGTGGTGCTGCCAGACCGTCCAGCTGAGCAGCGAGACGCCGAGGAAGCCTGCGACGGCGAGCCGGTAGCCCCACAGCGGCTTGCGCGCGAAGACGGGCAGCAGCTCCAGCACGATCCCGAAGCCCGGCAGCGCGAGGATGTACACCTCGGGGTGGCCGAACACCCAGAACAGGTTCTGGAACAGGTAGCTCGAGCCGCCGGCGGAGGCGACGAAGTAGCTCGTCTGCGCGGTCCGGTCGAGCGCCGCCATCGAGAGCACGCCGATCAGCACGGGGGCCGCGAGGAGCATCAGCACGGCGGTCGAGATCACGCCCCAGACGAACATCGGCAGCCGGGTCCAGGTCAGTCCGGGCGCCCGCAGGGTGATCACCGTCGCGAGCATGTTCAGCCCGAGCAGCATCATCGAGAGGCCGACGAGCGCGAAGAAGACGATGTAGGAGTCCATCCCCGCCTGGGCCTGGTCGTTCAGCGGTTGGTACCCCGTCCAGCCGGTCGGGAAGCCGCCGAAGAAGATCGTCGTGGTCAGGATCACGCCCGCGGCCATCAGCAGCCAGAAGGTCAGAGACTCGATCCTGGGGAAGGCCATCCGCCGGGCGCCGATCATCAGCGGGACGAGGTAGTTGGCGAACGGGCCCAGGATCCCGCTCGTCATCATCCCCCTCATCATCGTGCCGTGCAGGCCGACGAGGGTCAGGTAGTTCCCCGCGGGCCACACGTTGGGCTCCGGGCGCAGCAGCTCGAAGCGGATCAGCATCGCGTTCAGGCCCGCGAAGAAGAAGAAGATCCCGATCCCGACGAAGTACTGCATCCCGACGACCTTGTGGTCGGTGCAGAGGCCGAAGTAGCGGCCGACCCCCTCGGTCTCCTTCTCCCGCAGGGAGGCCGGCTTGCCGAGCAGCCGTGAGAGCGGGTAGTTCGCGAACCCGAGCCCGACGAGGAAGCCGACGACGCCGAGCACGTAGCCCAGGAACAGCGAGACGTCGTTCTGGTCGGTGTCGGCGAAGAAGCCGAGGCTCGCCGCGTGGATGTGGTGGCCGGCGAACCAGCCGAGGTAATAGCCGCCGATCCCGAGCAGGACCGCGGTCAGCAGGTTGAAGCCGACGAGCCTCCTCCAGAGCGGAGGTCGCCCGGCCGGCTGCGCTTCGGTCTGCGTCGCGCTCACTGCTCGCCTCCTCGTCTCAGCCGCCGCGGATGGTCGGTTCGGGCAAGTAGCTGTGCTCGAAGGGCGGCAGGTACTTGAGCACCGGCTGCATGAACGCCCGCTGGCCGGCAACCCACTTCGCGAAGTCGGCGCCGCTCACGACCCGGCCGGTGTCGAACATGTAGCCGTGGAAGAGGCCGCACAGCTCGGCGCAGCGAAGGTCGAAGCTGCCGAGGTGCTTCGGCGTCACGTAGGCGATGTTGTCGACGCCGGGGTTCGCGTCGGCCTTGACGCCGAGCTTGTAGGCCCAGAAGGAGTGGATCACGTCGAGCGAGGTGACGTGCAGCTCGATCTGCCGGTCGACGGGCAGGACGAGCTGTGCCGTCTCGAACCCGCCGAAGCTCGGGTAGCGGAAGGTGAACTGCCACTGCTGCCCGATCACCTGCACCTGCAGCGGCTCGCGTTTCACGCCGGCGGCGGTCGTCTGCGCCGCCGGCACGAAGGCCGGGTTCGGGCCCTGACCGCCGCCGGAGCCGCCGAGCAGCTCGTACGTTCCGAAGGCCGCGAGGAAGAGGACGGTCAGCGTCGTGACAACGATCCAGATCGTCTGGGTGCGCATATGGCCGCGGATCGGCGGGCCGTCGGCGAGGACGGAGGGCTCGCGCTCGCGGAAGGCGATCAGGACGTAGCCGAAGTAGACGACGATCATCGCGACGATCGGGACCGACACGAGCGTGAGCACCTCGTTGTCGAACCGCTGGCCCGACGCCTCGGTGCTGGCGCCGCCGGGCGGGAGGTGGGGGGCGAGGACGGTCGCGACCAGCACCATCCCGACGGTCGAGGTCACCAGCCAGATGACGGCGATCCGCCCGAAGTCCCCGAGCCTCGTCACGCGGCGCGCTCCACTAGACGACGTTGAGGAAGCCGTCCATGTAGCCGAGCGTCTGCATCGGCCCGCCGAAGCCGTAGATCCAGCCGGCGGCGCAGGGCACGAAGCACTGCCAGCGGTACCGGCCCTTGCCGGGCGTCCTGAAGGTGAACCTGATGGTCAGGTGCGCGTTGCTCAGCGAGCACGGCGCGTAGCCGCACTGGTTCTTCGCCTCGTCGGCGACGCCCTTCAGCGGCACGATCAGGTGGAGCTGCGGGATCGCGAACGTGTGCGACGCGTCGTCGGGGTTGATCACGCCGAGCGTCTTGCCGTCCACGGTCATCGTGCTGCCGATCGTTCCGCGCACCCTGGACATGAACGGGTTGCGCAGGCCGCTCTTGCCGTCGAACTGGTAGACGGTCACATGGACGAGCGCGTGCGCGGGGACCGTCCAGATCGTCGACCTGACCCACTTCCCCTGGTGGCGGACGAGGTAGGAGACCCAGTCGGGATGCGCGGACAGCGAGGGCCCGACCGCCGCGACCGTCTGGATGGTCAGGCGGACGCTCTTCGTCTGCGCCGAGACGCGCACCGGCGGGCTGGTGGCCGGCGGGCCGCTCATCAGGAACTCGGTGATGTAGAGGCCGATCGCGACACCGACGAGTGCCACGGCCGCAGCGATCCCGGACAGCTTCAGAGCCCTCGCCCCCATGTCCGCCCGCTCATATACCGGGGGCGGGGGGAGGGCGGACTCCGAGATGACCAAGGTGTCACGAACCTGATGAAGTTCTCATCGACCCCTGCGCTCGGAGGGCCTGCGGTTGTAGGTTGCCCCGGCTTCTTCTCGGCGGTAGATTCGGCGTCCTATCGCGATCCGATGTGGCAAGCGCTGCGAGGGCCGAGTGCGCATCCTGGTGATCGAGGACGAGAAGCGGGTCCGGAACTTCCTGCTCCGCAAGCTGGAGAGCGAGGGGTACACCGTCGACCTGGCCGAGGACGGGCCACGCGGCCTCGCGCGTGCGCTGCGGGGGCCGTACGACCTCGTCGTGCTCGACCTGGTGCTGCCCAGGCTGGACGGGCTGAGCGTGCTGAAGGAGCTGAACGAGGAGTGCCCCGAGCTCCCGGTCCTGATCCTCTCCGGCCGCGGCGACCTGCCCACGAAGCTGCGCGGCTTCGAGCTGGGCGCGCGCGACTATCTCGCCAAGCCCTTCTCGCTCGAGGAGCTGCTCGCGCGCGTACGCGTGCACCTGCGCGCGCATGAGCACGAGGCCGGCTCGCAGCATCTGCGCGCGGCGGGGCTCGTCCTCGACGTCGCTCGCCGCGAGGTGGTGATGGGCGAGATGGTCGTCGTGCTCTCCGATCGCGAGTTCCGATTGCTCCACACGCTGGTCGAGCACGCCGGCGAGGTCGTCAGCCGCGAGTCGCTGCTCGAGTCCGTCTGGGGCTACACGTTCGATCCGGGGTCGAACGTCGTGGACGTCTGCGTCCGCCGAGTGCGCAAGAAGCTCGGCCCCCGCGCTCCCATCGAGACGGTTCACCATGTCGGCTATCGGGTTGCCGCGGCCTAGCCGGCTCGACCTCGCCTGGGCCGCCGCCGTCGGGGCGACGCTCGTCGTGATGCTGGGGCGTCCCGGATGGGAGACGATCCCGGTCCACGTCGTCTGGGTGAGCGTGACGCTTCTCTACGCGCTGCACATCCGGCGGCTGTCGTCGGCCGCCGCACTGATGATCGTCGTCGCCGGCGTCGCGAGCGGTGCGGCCTTCGCCGACGTGTCCGAGGGGCTGCGGCTCTGGGGCGAGGGCTACGAGACGCCGCTCGTCTCGGCGCTGCTGCTCGGGATCGCCTGGCACGCGGGGCGCCGGCAGCAGGCGCTCGAGGCCAGGACCCGCCTGGCGGAGCGCCATCAGCGGTTCATCCACGACGCCTCCCACGAGCTCAGGGCGCCCGTGACGATCGCCCGCGGCCATCTCGAGCTGGTGCAGGGCAGTGAGCCGACGCCCGAGATCGACGTCGCGCTCGAGGAGCTCGCCCGGATCGAGACGATCGTCAACCGGCTGCTGCTGCTGGCCGAGGCCGCCGAGCCCGACTTCTTCGTCGCTTCGGACGTCGAGCTGCACGAGTTCCTCGAGGACGTCTTCATGCGCTGGGCCGGGACGGCGCAGCGCGCGTGGCGGCTCGGTCGGCTGGCTCGGGGGACGCTGAGGGTGGACCCGGAGGCGCTGCGGGCCGCGCTCGACGCGCTGCTCGAGAACGCCGTCCGGTACACCGAGCCCGCCCAGGTCGTCGCGCTGCGCTCGCGGGCCGAGGGGGACGCGATCGTGATCGACGTCGTCGATCACGGCTGCGGCATCGACGCGGAGAGCATCGACCGGATCTTCGAGCGCTTCGCCCGCGCCGACAGCACGCGCGACCACGGCGACGGCGGTGGAGCCGGGCT
>DATIFC010000011.1:0-12189 GCA_035455445.1 Gaiellaceae bacterium
CGACCCGCTCACGCGAGCGCGACACCTCGCGCTCGCGACGAGCGCCCCGGACGCGGAGGTCGCGGCGGCCGTGGAGGAGGCGGCGGCCCTCGCCGCCGGCCAGGCTGCGAACGTCGCCGCAGCGGAGCTTGGCGCGCACGCGGTGCGCCTCACGCCTCCCGGCGAGGGGGAGGCCCGCCACCGCCGAGCCGTTGCCGCCGTCCGCCTGCACCTCCGCGCGGGCGATGCGGCCCGGGCGCGGGCCGAGGCAGACCGCCTTCTGGCGGCCCCGCTGGCGCCGAGGGAGCGAGCCGACGTCCTGCTCGTCCTCAGCGACGTCGAGGAGACCGGCGAGGCCGAACGGGCGATCGCGTTGCGGAAGGAGGCGCTCGCCGCCGTCGACTCCGACCCGGCCCTGCAAGCCTCGATTCACACGTGGCTTGCCAAGGCCGTGCGGGTGACCGAGGGCCTGGACGCGGCTGAGGCGCACGCTCGCGCCGCGCACCGGATTGCCGAGCGCGTCGGCGACGACGGCTTGCGGGCGGGCGCGCTCACTGCCTTGAGCATCCTGCGCTTCAACGCCGGGGCGCCGGAGGCGGTCGACCTGGCGGATCGGGCCCTCGAGGCGGCAACGGCCTCCGGGCGGCCCGAACGACGCGTCGAGGCGTCCTTCGGTCTCGCCCACGCGCTCCTCTGGTCGGCGCAATTCGACCGCGCGCGGACGCTGCTCGAGAGCCTCCTTGCCGAGCTGAGCCCGCGGGACGAGGTCGCAACCGGCGAGGCCCTCTGGTACCTGAGCCTCGTGGAGCTGGGCGCCGGCCGGCTGGCGCAGGCGGCGGACCACGCCGACCGCCAGCGCGAGATCGCGCGTCTGTACGCGACCGACGACCGGGAGAACCCGCTCGCGCTCTGGGTCGTGGCGCGCATCGCCGCCCATCGCGGGGAGCTCGAGCGCGCGCGGGCCCTCGCGGAGCGGAGTCGCGCTCTCGCCGAGGGCCAGCCGCAGGTCGTCGCCGGCCAGGAGGGAGTCCTCGGGCTCGCAGCGGCCTGGGCCGGGCGACCGGCCGACGCGGTCGAGCACTTCTCGGTAGCGGACGCGCTCAGGTACCAGGCGGGCCTCCGGGCGCCGGGGACGTACTGGTGGCGGGCCGAGCAGGTCGAGGCGCTGCTCGAGCTCGACCGGCTCGACGACGCCCTCGCGTTGCTCGACACGTGGGAGGCGGACGCGACGCGGCTCGGCCTCGAGTGGGTTCTCGCCCACGCGGCACGCTGCCGGGGCCTCGCCGCCGCAGCCCTGGGAGACGTCGAGCAGGCGCTCGACCTGCTCGCGCAGGCCGTCGCCCGGCACGAGGCCGTCGGCGATCCGTTCGGCCGCGCCCGCGCGCTCCTCGCGCTGGGAGCGCTCAGGCGCCGCGCACGCCAGAAGCGCGCGGCCCGCGACGCGATCGAGGCCGCGGCCGAGGCGTTCGAGGCGATCGGCGCCGCCGGGTGGGCCGCCAGGGCGCGCACCGAGCGGGGGCGGATCGGCGGACGCGCCCGCGAGCAGGGCCTGACCGCCGCGGAGCGCCGGGTCGCCGCGCTCGTCGCCGAGGGGCGGACGAACCGTGAGGTGGCGGCGGCGCTGTTCCTCGGCGAGCGGACCGTCGAGACGCACCTCTCGCACGTGTACGCGAAGCTCGGCGTGCGCTCACGGGCCGAGCTCGCCAGGACCTACCGAACGGACGAGCAAAGTTCAGGGGGTCTCACGATTTCAAGCTGAGGCGCGCGCCGTAGCGTCGGTCGCGTGCCGAGGTACCTCGTCGAGACCTTTCTCGCCCGTGGCGCAGCAGGGGAGCGCCTGGCCCGGGAACGGCGTGCGTGCTCGGCCGCCGAGGCGATGACGCGGGAGGGGACGTGCGTCTGCTTCGAAGGATCGATCCACGTCCCCGAAGACGAGGTCTGCTTCTTCACGTTCGCGGCTCCGTCCGGCCGTGTCGCCGCCGTCGTGGCTCATCTGGCCGCCCTGGAACCGCTCCGCGTCGTCGAGGCGATCCACTCGCGAAAGGAGGAGTCATGAGATCGAGACTGGCACTTCTGACCGTTCTGCTCGGCGCCCTCGCCTTCGTCGGCGCGGCGCCGGGCGCCGGCGCGCCGACGACCCAGTGCGCGCCCGCGGCGAGCTACCCCGCCGCGGCGACACCGGTCGCCTTCTGGAGCACCGAGGCCCGCTGCGCGATCGTCCCCGCCGGCCCCGGCGGGGTCTTCGGGGCGGAGAACTTCGGCAACAAGTTCCCCGGCGAGGCGGCCGTCTACATGGGCATCGTCCACGCCGCGATCTACGACGCGGCGGTCGCGATCGAGGGCGGCTACCGGCCCTACGCTCCCACGCCTCGGGCCCCGGCGGACACCTCGCCCGAGGCCGCGGTCGCGACGGCCGCCTACGGCACGCTGATCGGCCTGCAGCCTGCGCTCGGGCTCGGCCCGGGCCAGCTGGCGATCCTCGACGGCGACTTCGCCGCCTACCTGGCGTCCGTCCCCGACGACGCGGCCAAGCTGAACGGGATCTCGGTCGGGGCGCAGGCCGCCCAGGCGGTGCTCGCCCGCCGGGTGAACGACGGCCGCGGGTGCAGCACGACGCTGCAGGACCTCGGCCAGCCGGCGCCGGCGCCGGGCGTGTGGCAGCCGAATCCCACGGGCCCCGTGCTGGGGCTCTGCCTGCCGGACATGCGCCCGCTCGCGCTTCGGAGCGCGTCGCAGTTCCGCCCGCGGCCGCCCTTCCGCCTCACCAGCCGGGCGTACGCGGCCGACTTCGACCAGGTCAAGGAGCTGGGTCGAGACACCAGCACGAGCCGGACGCCGGAGCAGACGGTGGAGGCGCGCTTCTGGACCGACCACGACATCCGCCAGTGGAACGACGGGATGCTCCGGCTGGCGGCCGACCGCGGCCTCGGCCTGCTGCAGACCGCGCGCATGCTGGCGATGGCGCACGTCGCCGGCGGCGACGCCATGATCGGCTGCTTCGACGCCAAGTACCACTACTGGTTCTGGCGCCCGTTCCAGGCGATCCCCCAGGCGGGTGCCGACGGGAACCCGGCCACGCAGGCCGACCCTAGCTGGCTGCCGCTCGGCGCGACGCCGAACTTCCCCGAGTACCCGTCGGCGCACGCCTGCCACAGCGGGGCGGTCGTCCAGGCGCTGGACTCGTTCTTCGGCACCGACAGGGTTGCGTTCTCGCTCGACAGCCGCATCACTCACACGACGGCCTCCTACGCCCGCCTGCACGACGTGGTCGACGACGTCAACCTGGCGCGCGTGCTCGTCGGCTTCCACTTCCGCACCTCGGACCTCAGAGGCGCGAGCCTCGGCCGCAGGGTCGGGGGCTACGTGGCGGAGCACTTCTTCCAGCCGACCGGCTGACGAGCGCTCCTCTGCGCGGCGGGCAGCCGTCGGACAGGCGGCCCGCCGCGCCTCGCGCGGCGCGACCCGGTGCGCAGGATAGGCTCCGCCGCCGTGCCCAGACGCTATTTCGGAACGGACGGGGTCCGCGGTGTCGTCGGAGCGGACCTCACGCCCGAGCTCGTGGAGCGGCTCGGCCGCGCCGCGACGCTCTGGTCGAGGGGCGGGCGCGTCTTCGTCGGGCGGGACACGCGCGGCTCCGGCGAGGAGCTCGAGGAGGCGTTCGCCCGCGGCGTCGTCGCGGCGGGCGGGAACGCCGTGCTGGCCGGCGTGCTGCCCACGCCCGCGGTCGCCCTGCTAGCGCTCGACCTCGGTGCGGTCGTCTCCGCCTCGCACAACCCGCCCGAGTACAACGGCGTCAAGCTCTTCGACGGCGAGGGCCGCAAGCTGACGGACGAGGCCGAGGAGGCGATCGAGGCGCTCTTCGACGCGCCGTACGCGGGCGCCGCGGGCGAGATCGACCGCGTGGGCGTCGCGACAGAGAGCTACCTCGAGCACATCGTCGAGCGCTTCGGCAGCGACCTCTCGGGCCTGCGGATCGTCGTCGACTGCGCGAACGGGGCCTACTCGGGGATCGCGCCGAAGGCGTTCGAGCACCTCGGCGCCGAGGTGAGCGCGATCGGCTCCGACCCCGACGGCACGAACATCAACGTCGGTTGCGGCGCCACCGACCTGCGGACTTTGCAACAGACTGTTACTAGCTCGGGTGCCGACCTGGGCATCGCCTTCGACGGTGACGGCGACCGGATGCTCGCCGTCGACGCCCGCGGCGGGGTGGTGGACGGCGACCAGATCCTCGCGATCCTGATGCTGCATCTCGGGGTCGACCTCGTCGCCGTCACGGTGATGGCGAACCTCGGCCTGCACCGCCTCGCCGAGGAGCACGGCATCCGCGTCGTCACCACCGACGTCGGCGACCGCTACGTGCTCGAGGCGCTCCGGCGCGAGAACGGGCTCCTCGGCGGCGAGGAGTCGGGCCACATCATCTACCTGCGCGACCACGTCACCGGTGACGGGCTTGCCGCGGCGCTGCTGCTCTGCGCGGCGCTCGAGGGCAGGACGCTCGAACAGGCGGCCGCGGTCATGCAGCGCTTCCCGCAGGCGAAGGAGAACGTCCCCGTAGGCCGCAAGGAGCTCCCCCGGGAGCTGCTCGAGGCCGTGGACGGCTTGAACAAGCGGTTCGAGGGCCGCGGTCGCGTGCTCGTCCGCCCCTCGGGCACAGAGCCGGTGATCCGCGTGCTGGCCGAGGCGGAAACTCGACCGGAGGCCGAAGAAGCCTGTGGTACCATCTCCGCTCTCGTGAGACGAGAGCTCGGCTGACCCGGCCCGACGAGGGGCCCGGGGGGAGCAGCCGGGCCTTTCGCGTTCTAAGGGAGGTTTCGGCGTGTGCGGGATCATCGGATACGTCGGGCAGAGGGCCTGTAAGGATCTGCTGCTCCAGGGGCTCGAGCGCCTCGAGTACCGGGGCTACGACTCTGCGGGCATCGCGCTGCGCGAGGACGGCGAGCTCGACTACGTCCGCGCCGTCGGGAACCTCCAGGTGCTGAAGCAGGAGGCGGGCTCGAACGGCTCCGGGGCGACGACCGGCCTCGGCCACACGCGCTGGGCCACCCACGGCGCCGTCACCCTGCAAAACGCGCATCCGCTGATCGGCTGCGACGGCGGCAAGATCGCGATCGTCCTCAACGGCATCGTGGAGAACTACCGCGAGCTGAGGGCCTCGCTCGAGGCCGACGGCCACGTCTTCCACACCGAGACCGACGCCGAGGTCGTCGTGCACCTGATCGAGCGCCACTACCAGGGCGACCTGCTCGAGGCCACGCGTGATGCCTACCGGCAGCTCGAGGGCCACTACGCCTTCGTCGTCATCCACCACGACCATCCGAGGGAGCTCGTCGGCGCGCGGCACCAGTGCCCGCTGCTCGTCGGCGTCGGCAACGGCGAGATGTTCCTCGCCTCGATGGCCGCCGCCTTCATCTGCGAGACGCGCTCGGTGCAGCTGATCGAGGACGGCGAGGTGGTCGCGATCACGCCGGAGGGCTCGCGCTTCGTCTCGGTCGAGGACGGCGAGGTTGCGGAGCGCGAGGTGATCGAGGTCGACTGGGACCTCGACGCCGCCGAGAAGAGCGGCTACGAGACCTTCATGCTGAAGGAGATCTACGAGCAGCCGGAGGCCGTCGCGGAGACCCTCGGCGACCGGATCCGCCACGGCGAGCTCGTGCTCGAGAGCCTCGGCATGACCGAGGAGCAGCTGCGCAACCTGCGCCGCATCGTCGTCGTCGCCGCGGGCACCTCGTACCACGCCGGCGTCGTCGGCCGCTACATGATCGAGGAGTGGGCGCGGCTGCCGGTCGAGCCCGACATCGCGAGCGAGTGGATCTACCGCAACCCGGTGCTCTCGAAGGACACGCTCGTGATCGGCATCTCGCAATCGGGTGAGTCGCGCGACACCGTCAACGCGATCAAGCTCGCGCGCGAGCTCGGCGCCCGCACCGTCGCGATCACGAACCTGATGGGCTCGCAGATCACTCGCGAGGCCGAGTCGGTGCTGTACACGCGCTGCGGCCTGGAGATCGGCGTCGCCGCCTCGAAGACCTTCACCGCGCAGGTCGCACTGCTGGCCTTGATCGGCCTCAAGCTCGCGCAGGTGCGCGGCACGATGCAGGCCGACGAGCTCGAGTTCATCCTCGACCAGCTCTACGAGCTTCCGGACAAGATCGAGCGCTTTCTCGACGGCGACCACCCGATCGACGAGATCGCGCTCCGCTTCTTCGACAAGCAGTTCTTCCTCTACCTCGGCCGCCACATCGGCCTGCCGGTCGCCCTCGAGGGCGCGCTCAAGCTGAAGGAGATCTCGTACATCCCGACCGACGCCTACTCCGCCGGGGAGATGAAGCACGGGCCGATCGCGTTGCTCGAGGAGGGGACTCCCGTCGTCTGCGTCGCGACCGACCAGAAGGTGATCTACGAGAAAGTCGTCTCCAACATCCAGGAGACCCGTGCGCGCGGCGCGCACGTGATCGCGATCGCGACGGACGGCAACGAGGACATCCAGCACCACGCCGACGACGTGATCTACATCCCGCGCTCGCCGGCCTTCCTGCAGGCCGTGCTCGCCGTGGTGCCGCTGCAGCTGCTCGCCTACCGGATCGCGCGCCTGCGCGGGCTGAACGTCGACCAGCCACGGAACCTGGCCAAGACCGTCACCGTCGAGTAGCCGTGGGCGCCGCCCAGCTCGCCGCCTTCCTCGGCGTCTCCGCGGTGGTGATCGTCACTCCCGGGCAGGACACCGCGCTCACGATCCGCAACACGCTGCTCGGCGGGCGCGGAGGCGGCGTGGCCACGGCGGCAGGGGTCGTCAGCGGGCAGCTCGTGTGGGCCCTGGCCGCGAGCGCCGGGCTCTCCGCCGTGCTGCTGGCCTCGGCCCCGGTCTTCACGGCGATCCGGATCGCAGGCGCCGCCTACCTGGTCGCGCTCGGTGCCCGGGCGCTCGCCGCCGCGATCCGGGGAGCGCACGACGCGGCAGAGCCCGCTGGGGCGCGACGACGCGCGCCGTACCGCCAGGGCGTGCTCAGCAACCTCGGCAACCCGAAGATGGCGGTCTTCTTCACGAGCCTCCTGCCGCAGTTCGGCTCGTCGTTCGCCGGGATGCTAGTGCTCGGGGCGGTCTTCGCCTCGCTCACGCTCGCCTGGCTGAGCGTCTACGCCGTCGCCGTCGCCAAGGCGACCGGCGTCCTGCGACGCCCACCGGTCCGGCGAGCCCTCGACGCGCTGACCGGCCTTGCGCTCGTAGCGCTCGGCCTGCGCGTCGCAGCCGAGCGCTAGCGCCCAACGTCCGGCGGTCGAGGGCCATGCCGTCGCCCGGTTCAGCGACCAGCGCACGTCGAATGCGACCTCCAGGACGACCTGCAGGCCCGGACCGGCCCGTCGGGCTCAGGCCTGAGCCGAGGCGATCACCTCGCCGACGCTTCGCTCGGTTTCGCGGGCGAGGAGCGGCACGATGTGCTCGCGCATCCAGGGGCCTCCGATCTCGCGCGACACCCGGTCCGCGTCTTCCGCAGATCCGAACTCGAGCAGGAGGATGAGATGCCTCTCGTCGACCCTGACGACGCGAGCCGCGTGTCCACCGGCACCGACGACCTGTTGCACAGCGTCGCCCACCGCGCGCACCGTGTCGTCCGCCAGGGGCTCGCGCAGGTACAGGTGATTCACGACGACGTGCACGTGGCGCACCCTAGCCCGTGGCCGCCCGCGCACGGCGGCTTGCCCGAGCACCGGGCCTTTCCCGGAGCCTCCTCTCCATTCGGCTCGCTACCGTCCGCCGCGTGAACGTGCTGGCGCAGATCGGGGACGGGCTCTGGAACGCCTTCCGGATGTTCTGGGAGGTCTGGTGGGCGCTCGTGCTCGGCTTCGTGCTCTCGGGGATCGTGCAGGCGTGGGTGCCGCGCGAGCCGCTCGAGCGCGCGCTCGGCGGCCGCGGGCCCGGCTCGATGGCGCTCGCGACCGGCCTCGGGGCGGCCTCGTCCTCCTGCAGCTACGCCGCCGTCGCGATCGCGAAGTCGCTCTTCCAGAAGGGCGCGAGCCTCGCCTCGGCGATGGCCTTCCAGTTCGCCTCGACGAACCTCGTCTTCGAGATCGGGATCGTGATCTGGATCTTCCTCGGCTGGCAGTTCACGCTGGCCGAGTTCCTCGGCGGGCTCCTGTTGATCGTGATGATGTGGCTCGGCGTGCGGCTGCTCGTCTCGCGCCGCGAGGAGGAGCAGGCCCGCGAGCACGCGCGGGCCGCCGACACCGGGCACGAGCACCACTCCGCCGGCGGCTCGCGGCTGCTCTCGCTCCAGGGCTGGAGCGACGTCGCCCACAACTTCCGCGGCGACTGGGGGATGCTCTGGCGCGAGATCACGCTCGGGTTCGTGATCGCCGGCTTCGTCGCGCTGCTGCCGATGGACTTCTTCAACGGGCTCTTCCTGACGGATACCGGCGGCGCGCTGCAGCTGGTCGAGAACGTGCTCGTCGGGCCGCTCGTGGCCGTGCTCTCGTTCGTCTGCTCGGTGGGGAACATCCCCCTCGCGGCCGTCCTCTGGGCCGGCGGGATCTCGTTCTCGGGCGTGATCGCGTTCGTCTACGCCGACCTGATCATCATCCCGCTCGTCCTGATCTACCGCCGCTACTACGGCTGGAAGATCACGGGCGTGATCGTGACCCTGATGTTCGGCGCGATCGTCGTGGCCGCGCTGGCGATCGACGGGATCTTCGACGCCGCCGGCCTGATCCCGCAGGAGCGGCCCACGATCGAGTCGATCGCCGAGCGCGGGATCACCTGGAACTACACCGCCGTGCTGAACATCGTCTTCACGCTGGTCTTCCTCGCGCTGTTCGCGCTGACGATGCGCCGCGGCGCGAAGGACCCGGTCTGCGGGATGACCGTCGACCGCGGCAAGGCGCTCTCGCTGGAGCACGCCGGAGCCCGGTACTACTTCTGCGGCCCGGGCTGCCGCGACCGCTTCGCGGCCGACCCGGAGCGCTACCTCTCCGGCGCACCCGCGCCCGCGGAGCACGCGCACGCGCATGACCACCACTAGGATGGGACGGTCGCGACAGGAGGCAGGATGCGAGCCTGTGCCGAATGCGGTGGGGAGCTGGAAATGTCGTACCGCTTCTGCCCCTGGTGCGCGGCTCCGCAGCGCCGCAAGCTCGTCGAGTTCTTCCGCGCCCACCCGCGCGACGCCGGCAAGGCGCTGCGGGTCTCGCGCTACCTGACGGAGGAGCCGCACGTCCGCTTCAGCGTCTGGAGCCCGGACGGCGTCGCCGAGGCCGCGGTGTCGCTCGAGGAGGAGGAAGCAGAGCGGCTCGCGGCGTTCCTGGCCGCGCCGGCGCCGAAGCGCGAGTCGCTCACGCGTGTGCTGAGAAGGCGCGCCGCGGCGTACCTACGGTGATGCGCCTCGTCGCCGTCTGCCTCGTCGCGCTCGCGGCCGCCGGCTGCACGAACGGGTCGACCGACCGCTCGGTGCTGATTGCGGGTGTGCGACCGGGCTCGCTCGGCGAGCTCCACCGCGTCGATTCCCGCGAGGCGGCACGGCAGGCAGGGTCCGCGCGCGGCTACTTCCTCCGCCAGATTCGCGTCGCCGCGCGAAACCGCCCGGGCGAGCAGTTCGACAGCCCGCCGCTCGAGCACCTGCTGCCGGAGCTGCGCCACCAGGCGAAGAGGCATCACTTCCAGCTGGTCTCGGTGCGGATGCTCCATCCCAGGCAGCTCGCACCGTTCGTGGTGGTCCGGACGACGCACTACATCGGCCTCGCGCGCGCGACGCGCACGATCCTCCAGGCTCTCGACGGGCGCTATCGCGATCGGTACGAGGCGCTCTTCTTCGAGGCGCGCGACGAGCGTGGCGTGCCGTTCTTCTCGACGTACACCATCCGGCGAGACCGGGTCGAGGGCGGGCAGTGGGCGCGCAGCGAGGCGCTCTACCCGTTCGCCCACGGCTAGCGCCGAGAGCGTGAGCGGCGCTGCGCCTTCGCGGCGCGGTCGAGCGTCTCGAGCTCGTCCAGGCTGCGACCCGCGCCCTCGGCGACGCAGGTCAGGGGCGAGTCGGCGATCTGCACCGGCAGGCCGACCTCGTTGCGCAGCTTCTCGTCGAACCCGCGCAGCAGCGCCCCGCCGCCCGCGAGCACGATCCCGCGCTCGCCCACGTCGGCGGCCAGCTCCGGGGGCGTGCGCTCGAGCGTGTCCTTGACCGCGGCGACGATCCGGCCGACCGGCGGCTCGAGCGCGCGCCGCACGTCGGAGGCGCTGATCGTCACGCGCCGCAGCAGCCCGCTGACGAGGTCGCGCCCGGCGACCGTCGTCTCCGCGGCGTCGTCGTCCGGCCACGCCGAGCCGATCTCGAGCTTCGCCGCCTCCGCGGTCTCCTGCCCGATCAGGAGCTTGTGCGTGTTCTTGACGGCGTCGACGATCGCGTCGTCCATCTCGTAGCCACCGACCCGGATCGACTCCCAGACGACCATCCCGCCGAGCGAGATGACCGCGACCTCGGTCGTGCCGCCGCCGATGTCGATCACCATGCTGGCGACGGCGTCCGCGACCGGCAGCCCGGCCCCGATCGCCGCCGCCATCGGCTCCTCGATCAGGTAGACGGAGCGAGCGCCGGCCGCGCGCGTCGCCTCGTCGACGGCGCGGCGCTCGACGTCGGTGATCCCGCTCGGCACGCAGAGCACGACGCGCGCGAAGGCGAAGCGCGACCCGCCGGCGCGCGTGATGAAGTGGCGCAGCATCTCCTCGGTGACCTCGAAGTCGGCGATCACGCCGTGCCGCAGCGGCCGCGTGGCGCGGATCGACGCCGGCGTGCGGCCGATCATGCGCTTCGCCTCGGCGCCGACCGCGTGCACCTTGCCGGTCTCCTCGGAGATCGCGACCACGGACGGCTCGAAGAGCACGATCCCGCGCCCGCGGATGAACACGAGCGTGTTCGCCGTGCCGAGGTCGACCGCCATGTCGCGGCCGCCGCCGATTGACCCCCAGAGGCGCATCGCGGATGCAGCCTAGATATAACGCGCGCGTGGAGACGGAAGGGCGGATCCCCTTCCACGGCTACGAGACGTGGTACCGGGTCGTCGAGCACGACGGCCTCGAGGGACGCACGCCGCTGCTGTGCCTGCACGGCGGCCCGGGCGCGAACTGGCTCCACGTCAAGCCCTACGAGGAGCTCGCCGACGAGCGCGCGGTCGTCTTCTACGACCAGCTCGGGGCTGGGAGCTCGGCCGTCACGGAGCCGCACGATCCCTCGATGTGGACGCCGGAGCTCTACGTCGAGGAGGTCGGTGCCGTGCGCGAGGCGCTCGGGCTCGAGCGCGTCCACGTGCTGGGCCACTCGTGGGGCGGGATGCTCGGCATGCAGTACGCCGCGACGCAGCCCGAGGGGCTCGTCTCGCTGATCGTCCAGAGCTCGCCGCCGAGCGTGCCCGCCTGGATGGGCGAGCTCGCGCGGCTGCGCTCGGAGCTGCCGCCGGAGGTGGACGCGACGCTGCGCAGGCACGAGGAGGCCGGCACGTTCACCGACCCGGAGTACGAGGAGGCCGTGATGGTCTTCTACAAGCGCCATCTCTGCCGCGTCGAGCCGTGGCCGGACTGGCTCGTCGAGTGCTTCGAGATCCTCGAGGCGAACCCGGAGGTCTACCACTCGATGAACGGGCCCTCGGAGTTCCACGTGATCGGCACGATCAGGGACTGGGACATCACTCCCCGTCTCGGGCGGATCCAGGTGCCGACGCTGCTCTTCTGCGGCCGCTTCGACGAGGTGACGCCGGCGAGCGTCGAGGTCGCGCACCGCGCCATCCCCGGTTCGGAGTTCGTGGTGCTGGAGCAGAGCTCGCACATGGCGCAGGCCGAGGAGCCGGAACGGACGCTCGAGCTCGTGCGCGGGTTCCTCAGCCGGGCCGAGCGCGGCTGAAACGGTGCCCGACACCGCGACCAACCGTCACGGACGCTCACAACCTCCCGATGACCAGCGCGTTCGTGCTTCGGGGCCGGTGTCAGACACAGTGACGGAAGTGTGACCGCCGCTAGTCGGGAGGACGCCGGAGCCGCTTGGCGTTGCCGCGGCGGCGCTTCTGCTCGAGGCGCCGCTCGACCGCCGCCTTCGTCGGCTTCGTCGGCCGGCGCGGGCGTTCCACGCGCAGGGCCTCGCGCAGCGCGTCCGCGAGGCGCTCCAGCGCGAGCTCGCGGTTGCGCCACTGGCTGCGCTCGTCCTGCGCGACCGCGCGCACGACCGGGCCGAC
>DATIFC010000012.1:0-13240 GCA_035455445.1 Gaiellaceae bacterium
GATCCCGCTAGCGCGCGAACGCGGCCTCTGGGGGATCGCCGGCCTCGGCGCCGGGCTGATCGCCTGCGCGCTTCTCCCCGCCCCGGCCGTGGCCGCCGCCCCGCTGGTCGTCGCGTCCTGGGTCACCTGCACCGTCCTGGCCCTGAAGGCCCGCGGTTAGCATTCAGAGCCGGGGTACAACCCGGCCCAGATGAGCGTCCTGCGGAACATCGAGCACAAGATCGAAGGCCTCTTCGAAGGCGTCTTCGGGCGGGCCTTCCGGACGCACGTGCAGCCGGTCGAGCTGGCACGCAAGCTCGTCAAGGAGATGGAGGACCACCGCGTGGTCTCGGTCTCCCGCGTCTACGCGCCGAACGAGTACACCGTCTACCTCGCGCCCTCCGACCGCGAGCAGTTCGCGAACTACGAGGAGTCCCTGCGCAGCGAGCTGCAGGAGTACATCGCCGAGAACGCGCGCCGCGAGCGCTACGAGATGCTCTCGCCGCCGGAGGTCCTCTTCGAGACCGACGACGACCTCGAGATGGGCGAGTTCGGGATCGCGACGCGGATGGTGCAGGGCGCGGTCCCGCAGCCGGGCGAGCCGGAGCCGCAAGCCGCCCCGGGCGCCACGATGGTCTACCGCAAGCCGGTCGAGACGGAGGCCGTCTCCGCCGAGGAGCTGGGCCTCGGCCGCGAGATCGTCAGCCTGACCGTGAACGGCACGCGGCACGAGCTCGACGCCGGGCGCGCCGTGATCGGCCGCTCGAAGGACTGCGACATCCAGCTCCCGGACCCCAACGTCTCGCGCAAGCACGCCGAGGTGCGGCAGGAGGGCGCGGCCTACTGGGTCGTCGACCTCGACTCGACGAACGGGATGGAGGTGAACGGGCGCCGTCAGAAGCGGGCGAAGCTGCGGCAGGGCGATCGGATCACGCTCGGGTCGACAGAGCTCGTCTTCCGGCGGGAGACGGAGACGGACTGATGCCCCTCGCCTCGGTCGCCGTCGAGGAGGCGCTGCTCGTCCTCAAGCTCGCCTTCCTCGTCCTGCTCTACCTGTTCATCTGGCGGATCGTGCGCTCGGCCGCGCGCGACGTGCGCATGCCGCAGGAGAGCTTCGTGCTCGCCCCGGGGTCGGTGCCAGGTCTCGGAGAGGGCCCACAGGTGCAGAGCGGCCGGCTGGTGGTCGTGAAGAGCCCGGCCCTCGCCGAGGGCGACGAGCTGGCCCTCGACTCCTCGGCGCTGCTGCTCGGGCGCGGCTCGAGCAACGACGTCAACCTCGCCCGCGACGAGTACGCCTCCTCCAAGCACGCCCGCGTCGAGCCGCGGCGCGACGGCGTCTGGCTCGAGGACGTCGGCTCGACGAACGGCACCTACCTGAACGGGATCCGGCTGACGCGGGCGAAGAAGCTCGCTCCCGGCGACCTCGTCCGCATCGGCGAGACCGAGCTGAGGTACGAGACATGAAGCCAGAGCGGATGCTGGTGCAGGTCGCGAGCGTCACCGACACCGGCCGGCGGCGGCGACACAACGAGGACGCCTTCGTCTGCGAGCCGCCGCTCTTCGCGGTCGCCGACGGCATGGGCGGCGCCCAGGCCGGCGAGGTCGCCTCCAACCTCGCGGCCGCGGCGCTGCGCGGAGAGGGCTCGCGCGAGGGCGGGGAGGAACGGGTCGACGAGCTGATCCAGGAGGCCAACCGGCGCGTCTACGAGCGGCAGACGCAGGACTCCTCCGCCCAGGGGATGGGCACGACGATGACCGTCGCGCTCGTCGAGGACGGCCGCGTCGCGATCGGCCACGTCGGAGACTCGCGCGCCTACCTGATCCGCAACCGCGGCCTCGAGCAGCTGACCGAGGACCACTCGCTGGTCGCCGAGCTCGTCCGCAGCGGCAGGCTCTCGCCCGAGGAGGCCGAGGCCCACCCGCAGCGCTCGGTGATCACGCGGGCGCTCGGCACCGACCCGGACGTCGACGTCGACACCTTCTCCGTGGAGACCAGGCCCGGCGACCTCTTCCTGCTCTGCTCGGACGGCCTCACCTCGATGGTCGACGACGAGACGATCCTGCGCGAGGTCGAGCGCAACCGCTCCGACCTGGACGCCGCCGCCACGGCGCTCGTCCGGGCCGCGAACAAGGGGGGCGGCGAGGACAACATCACCGTCGTCTTCTTCGAGATCGCGGGCGACGAGGCGGGCGATACCGCGCGAACCGTCACGCTGCCGCCGGTCGAGGCCGACGAGGAGGACACGCTCGACGAGCACCACGGCGTGCCGGCGATCCGCACCGAGGCGCCCCGTCGGGAGCGCCACACCGGACGCGGGGTGCTCTTCGCCATCCTGGCGCTCGTGCTCCTCGTCGGCGCCTGTGGGTTCGCCGCCTGGGGGCTGTGGCGCTCGCACTTCGTCGGGGCGGAGCCCGACGGCCACGTCGCGGTCTACCAGGGCGTGCCCTGGAACCTCGTCGGCAACGTGAAGCTCTACCGCGCGGTCTACGTCAGCCCGCTGCTCTCCGCGCAGCTGAGCCAGGCCGAGCGGCGCAAGCTCTTCGACCACACGCTGCGCAGCGACGGCTCGGCGCGCGGCGTCGTCCGGCGCTACGAGGATCAAATCGGGGCGAAGTGATGAGCACGCTACGCCTCTGGTTTGGCTGGAGATCTCGAGCTGGTCGTCCTCGCTTTGCCCAACGAACCGCTCGCGAGGTCGCCCGATGAGCTACAGGAACCGCGAGCTCGCGAACCTCGTCGTCGTCGGCGCCCTCACCGCGCTCGGCTTCGCGAGCGTCTACATCGCCCGGCAGGAGGTCGTCTCGACCGCCTCGCTCTCGTACGCGGGCTTCTTCTTCGCCCTCTACCTCGCGGCGCACCTCGTCGGGCGGCTGACCGTCCCCTACGCAGACCCCTACCTGCTGCCGATGGCGGGCCTGCTCACCGGGATCGGCCTGACGGAGATCTACCGCCTGAACCCGACCGACGCCTTTCGCCAGGGGCTCTGGATCGTGGTCGCGCTGGCGGCCTTCGCCGTGACCCTCTTCCTGTTGCAGCACGACTACCGGCGCCTCGAGAGCTACAAGTACCTCTTCGGGCTGAGCGCGATCGGGCTCCTGATCCTGCCCGCGCTGCCGTTCTTCGGGACGAGCGTCAACGGCGCGCGCCTGTGGGTGCACGTGGGCTCGCTGCAGTTCCAGCCGGGCGAGCTCGCGAAGGTCTTCCTGATCGTCTTCCTCGCCGGCTACCTGCGCGAGAAGCGCGAGGTGCTGGCGCAGGGACGGCTGAAGGACTTCGGGCCGCTGCTCCTGATCTGGGGCGGGGCGATGCTCGTCCTGATAGAGACGAACGACCTCGGCTCGGCGCTCCTCTACTTCGGGATCTTCCTGGCGATGCTCTACGTCGCCACCGGGCGCGTGCTCTACGTGGCCCTCGGGAGCGGGCTCTTCCTGGCGGGCGCCTTCGCCGTCTACCACTACGTCGCCCACGTGCGCGAGCGGATCACGATCTGGCTCCACCCCTGGACCGACCACGCGGTCTACTGCCCGATCAACGGCAAGCTGCTGCCGCGGCAGGACTGCGCGAGCTACCAGCTCGTGAAGTCGCTCTACTCGGTCGCGCACGGGAGCTGGTTCGGCACCGGCCTCGGCAAGGGCACCTTCCGCACGACCGGCGGCGGGGAGCTGATCCCGTACCTGAACACGGACTTCATCTACTCGGCGCTCGCGCAGGAGCTCGGGCTCGTCGGCGTGGCGGCGCTGCTGCTCGTCTACATGCTCTTTGTCGCGCGCGGCTTCAAGATCGCGATGCTCGCCGACGACGGCTTCTCGAAGCTGCTCGCGATCGGGCTCACCTTCGCGTTCGCGCTCCAGACGTTCATCATCGTCGGCGGCATCCTGCGCCTGATCCCGCTCACCGGGATCACGCTGCCGTTCATCTCCTACGGCGGGTCGAGCGTGGTCGCGAACTTCGTCCTGCTCGCGGGCCTCCTGCTGATCTCCAACCGGGCGAACGCGGAGCGAGGGTGAACAGGCAGATCGCCAGGCTCGCGCTCGTCGGTGTCGGACTGCTCGCGGCGCTGATCGTCGCGACGACCTACTGGCAGACGTGGGCCACCGCCGGCCTCGCCGACCGGCAGGACAACGAGATCCAGCGCGTGGCGCAGTTCTCGATCAAGCGCGGGCTGATCCGGGCCGCCGACGGGACGATCCTCGCCTCGAACCGGATCAAGAAGGTCGGCGGCCAGAAGCTCTACCTGCGCCGCTACCCGCAGGGCGGCCTGTACGCGCACGTCGTCGGCTACTCGACCCAGTCGCGCTCCCGTGCCGGGCTCGAGTCGTCCATGAACGACTACCTGACCGGGGCGAACCGGAACCTCGACACCGTCCTCAAGACCACGCTCGACAGGATCCGCGGCGCGACGATCAAGGGCAACGACGTCTGGCTCACGCTGCGGCCGGGCCCCCAGCGGCTGGCGATGCAGCAGCTGGCGGGGAAGTGCGGCTCGGTGGTGGCGCTCGACCCGCGCACCGGCAAGGTGCTGGTGATGGCCTCGCGGCCGACGTACGACCCGAACCTCGTCGAGCGCGACTTCGCCCGGATCAACAACATCAGCGCCGCGTGTCGGCCCGCCGCGCCGCTGCTCAACCGCGCCACCGACGGCCTCTACACCCCGGGCTCGACGTTCAAGGTCGTGACCGCGAGCGCCGCCCTCGACAGCGGCCGCTTCACGCCGCAGTCGCGCTTCTACGACCCGGGCTACTGCATCGAGTACGGCCAGAAGGTGCGCAACGCCGGCAACCCGGAGGCGCCCGAGACCTTCGGCTCGGTCGACCTCGCCACCGGGCTCGAGCACTCGATCAACTCGGTCTTCTGCAACATCGGCAAGGCCCTCGGCGCGGGGGAGATCCTCGGCTACGCGAAGCGGTACGGCTTCTACGAGGACCCGCCTCTCGAGACGCCGGCCAACGAGCGCTCGCCGAGCGGCCTCTACCACGGCGCCAAGCTCTTCCGCCCCGACAGCCCGCAGACCCAGGTCGACCCCGGCCGGCTCGCCTTCGGCCAGGAGGCGCTGCTCGCGACGCCCCTGCAGATGGCGATGGTCGCGGCGGGCGTCGGCAACAAGGGCGTGGTGATGGAGCCGCACGTGGTCGACCGGGTGACCAATCCGAACGGCGGCGTCGTCACCCGCACGAAGGCGAAGAAGCTTCGCCGCGCGGTCGGCACGCGGACGGCGCAGGAGCTGACGCAGATGATGGTCGCAGCGGTGCAGAGCGGCACCGGTACCGCTGCGCAGATCCCCGGGATCTCCGTCGCCGGCAAGACGGGCACCGCCGAGACGGGTGTGAACGGGCGCTACACGTCCTGGTTCATCTGCTTCGCCCCGGCGGAGGCCCCACGCGTGGCCGTCGCGGTCGTGCTCCAGGACCAGACCGGCTTCGGCGGTCAGGTCTCCGCGCCGATCGCGAAGGCCGTGATGCAGGCGATCCTCGCCGGAAAGTCGAATCCCTAAGGTGAAGAGATGGCCGTCTCGGACACGCTGATCGGCACCGTCTTCGACGGGCGCTACCGCATCCTCCGCAAGCTCGGCGCCGGCGGGATGGCCGACGTCTATCTCGCGGAGGACCAGGAGCTCGGCCGCCGCGTCGCGATCAAGATCCTCAACGACCGGCACGCCGCGGACGACTCGTTCGTCGAGCGCTTCCGGCGCGAGGCCAAGAACGCGGCCGGCCTCAGCCACCCTCACATCGTCTCGATCTACGATCGCGGCGAGGCCGAGGGCACCTACTACATCGCGATGGAGTACCTCGACGGGCGGTCGCTGAAGGAGCTGATCGTCGGCCGGGGCCCGGCGCCCGTCAAGACGGCGATCGACTACACGCGGCAGATCCTCGCCGCGGTCGGCTTCGCGCACAAGCACGGGATCGTCCATCGCGACATCAAGCCGCACAACGTGCTGGTCGGCCCAGAGGGACGGTTGAAGGTGACCGACTTCGGGATCGCCCGCTCGGGAGCGAGCCAGATGACGGAGGTCGGCTCGATCATCGGCACCGCGCAGTACCTCTCCCCCGAGCAGGCGCGCGGCGCGCCCGTCGACCAGACCTCCGACCTGTACTCGGTGGGCGTCGTGCTCTACGAGATGCTCACCGGCCGGGTGCCGTTCACGGGCGACACGCCGCTCGAGATCGCGATGAAGCACCTCTCAGAGGTGCCGAAGCCGCCCTCCGAGCTGCGGCCGGAGGTTCCGCACGACCTGGACTCGATCGTCCTGCGCGCGCTCGCGAAGGATCCCGCCGAGCGCTACCGCAGCGCCGAGGAGATGGACGCCGACCTGGCGCGCGTGCTCGAGGGGCTGCCGGTCGACCCCGACACCGAGACCGCCGCCACCGCCGTCCTCTCGGGCTCCGGCGTGCTCGCAGCCGCGCCCACGTCGGTGCTGACGAAGCCGGCGGCCGCCGCACCCGCGCGCCCGGCGCCTCCCGGCCGCACCCCGCCTGCCGGCTACTACGGCTACGAGGGGCCGCCGCGGCGGCGGCGCCCGGTGTGGCCGTGGGTGCTCTCGATCCTGCTTCTGATCGCCGCGGGGGCGGCTGCGTGGTTCGCCTACACGAAGATCCAGGACCAGCTGGACGCGAACAAGCCTGTCACCGTGCCGCAGGTGGCGGGGATCAAGGAGCCGCTGGCGGTGGAGAAGATCCGTGCCGCAGGCCTCGTGCCGCAGGTCGCCCGCGCGTTCAGCGACTCGGTCGGGAAGGGCACGGTCATCGACCAGAGCCCCGACGCAGGCGAGAAGCTTCCGAAGCAGGGAACGGTCGACATCACGGTCTCGAAGGGCAAGGAGACGGTCACCGTGCCCAGCGTGAAGGGCAAGACCCGGGACGACGCGCTCAGCACGCTGATCAACGCGGGCCTCGAGCCACACGCGTTCCCGGTGCCCTCGAGCCAACCGGTCGACACCGTCGTGGGCCAGGACCCGCCCGCCGGCAAGGTGGTGGAGAAGGGCAGCCGCGTGCGGATCAACTACTCCTCCGGCCCCGCCGAGGTGGGCGTGCCGTCGGTGATCGGCCTCCCCTTCGACCAGGCGAGCACCGCCCTCCAGAACCAGGGCTTCGCGGTCGCGCGGCGCGACGTCGACAGCGACCGGCCCAAGGACGAGGTCGTCGACCAGAGTCCGAGCGGGCGCGCGCAGAAGGGCGCGACGATCACGCTCAGCGTCTCCAAGGGCCCGAAGACCTCGACCGTGCCCGACGTGACGAGCCAGGACGAGGCCTCCGCGCGCTCGATGCTGGAGGGCGCCGGCTTCGTCGTCCAGGTCCGCCGGCAGGACGTGAGCGACCCGGGCCTCGAGGGGATCGTGCTGAGCCAGAGCCCGACGGGCAACACGAAGGCGAAGCAGGGCTCGACGGTCACGATCGTCGTCGGGCGCCTGGTCGCGCCGAGCCCGCCGCCTCCGCCGTTCACGCCGTGAGCGAGCGCGTGCGCGTCGCGGTCCTGCTCGGCGGCCGCTCCTCCGAGCACGACATCTCGCTCGCCTCCGCCCGGTCGGTGATCGACGCCCTCGACCCCGAGCGCTACGACACGGTCACCGTCGAGATCGGCCGCGACGGGCGCTGGGAGCTGGGCACGGGCGACGGTGGCTCGGCGGCGGAGACGCTGCCCGTCCCGACCGCGAAGGTGCCCGCGACGCTCGGCGAGGTGGACGTCGTCTTCCCGGTCCTGCACGGCCCCTTCGGCGAGGACGGCACCGTCCAGGGCCTGCTCGAGCTCGCGGGCGTGCCGTACGTCGGCGCCGGCGTGCTCGGCTCGGCGCTCGCGATGGACAAGGACGTCTTCAAGGCCGTGATGCGCGACCGCGGGGTCCCGGTCACGCGGAATGTCACGATTCGCCAGGGGGGAAAGCCTCACAATCCGTTCGGCTTCCCCGTCTTCGTCAAGCCCGCGCGGCTCGGCTCGTCGGTGGGCATCTCGAAGGCCCGCGACGAGGAGGAGCTCGCGGCCGCCGTCGCGCTCGCCTTCGAGCACGACGAGAAGGTGCTCGTCGAGGAGTTCGTCGACGGGATCGAGGTCGAGTGCGGCGTGCTCGGCAACGAGGAGCCGCTCGCCTCGCTGCCCGGCGAGATCGTCTCGCACGGCTTCAGCGGCGAGGACTGGTACGACTACTCGGCCAAGTACGACGAGGGCGGCATGGACCTGCTCGTGCCGCCCAGCCTGCCGCAGGAGACGATCGAGCGCGTGCAGGAGCTGGCCGTCAGGGCGTTCGTCGCGGGCGAGTGCGAGGGCATGGCGCGGGTCGACTTCTTCGTCAGGCCCGACGGCGAGGTGCTCGTCAACGAGCTGAACACGATCCCCGGCTTCACCGCGACGAGCGTCTACGCGAAGCTGTTCGAGGCCTCCGGCGTGCCCTACCCCGAGCTCGTCGACCGCCTGGTGCAGCTGGCCCTGGAGCGGCACGAGCGCCGCTCACGACTCCGTTTCTAGCGGCCCTTCGCCGTCACCTCGTTGACCTCGACCGACGAGTTCGGGCCGAGGTCGGTGATCCAGATCACGTAGTAGCGCTCGGCCGCCCCATCGAGGGAGAACGTCGTGCGGCTGCCGACCATCCGGGAGCTCGAGACGGGCCTGAACCCACCCGTCGGCGACGAGCCGGACTCGATCTTCGCCGTGAATCCGGCGGTGCCGGTCTGCACGGTGAGCTGCGTCAGCCGCTTCGGGCTGCCGGCGTCGAGGACGAGGCCGACGCCCTGCTTCGCGAGGCCGCCGTTGTAGTGCTCGGTGTTCCAGTACGTCCCGGGATTGCCGTCCGCGGCGCTGCCCGCCGCCGAGTCGTGCTCGGCCCCGTCGCCGTAGGGGTCGTACGCCTGCAGGCCGGTGAGGCGAACGGGCCTGGCGGGGGCGGCGGCGCCCGTCTTCTTCTTCACGAACTCCCTGAGGTGCTCCCCGGGGCCGGTGAACGCGAAGACGGCGGCCAGCGCTCCCGCGAGGACTGCGATGCCCGCGAGGAAGACGATCAGCGGCCAGACGCTCGGCCGCTCGCGCGGCAGCGCCGGCGCCCGGCGGTCGCGGCGGTGCCGTCCCCGCCTGGGCGCGACCACCATCGTCTGCGCGCCCGACGCGTCGGTCTCGCCCTCGAGACAGGCGGTGAGCTCGCTGCAGAGCTCGTCCATCGAGTCGAAGCGCTCGCGCGGGTCCTTGGCCATCGCCTGCCTGATGGCGGCGTCGAGGCGCGGCGAGAGCTCGGGCCGCCGCTCCCGCACGCTCGGCGGCGGCTCGTTGATGTGCCGCAGGGCGACGGCGACGAAGTTGTCGCCCGGGAACGGCACCTCGCCGGTGAGCAGCTCGTAGAGCACGGCACCGAGCGAGTAGACGTCGCTCTGGGCGTCGACCCGCTGGCCGCGCGCCTGCTCCGGCGCGATGTAGTCGCTAGTCCCCATCACGGTGCCGGTCTGCGTGAGCCCGCCGTGGACGTCGAGCGAGCGGGCGATCCCGAAGTCGGTCACCTTCGCCTGCCCGTCGCCGTTCAGGAGCACGTTCTGCGGCTTGACGTCCCGGTGGACGAGCCCGTGCTCGTGGGCGAAGCCGAGCGCCCGCGCGATCTGCAGCGCCAGCACGATCGCGTCGCGCTCGGGCAGCGGCCCCTCCCGCTCGACGAGCGACTTCAGGTTCTCGCCGTCGACGTACTCGAAGACGATGAACTGGCGCCCGTCCTGCTCGCCCCGGTCGATCACGGTGACGATGTTCGGGTGCGAGAGCTGGGCGACCGAGCGCGCCTCGCGCCGGAAGCGCTCGACGTAGTCGACCTCGTCGGTGTACTGCTCGTGCAGCACCTTGAGGGCCACGTCGCGCTCGAGCAGCGTGTCGTGAGCCCGGTAGACGCTGGACATGCCGCCGGTGCCGACGAGCTCCTCGAGCTCGTAGCGGTCCGCGATCAGCTCCCCGACCACAACGCTCAATTGTGCCCGCACCGCGTAGAGCTAAGCCAAGGAAGCCTCGAGCGCCTGCTCCCAGACGCTCAGGGCCTCGTCGAGCTCGGCGTCGTCGATCACGAGGGGAACGAGCACGCGGATGCAGTTCGAGTAGATCCCCGACTTGAGCAGCAGCAGCCCGCGCTCGGCGGCCTGCTCGACAATCTCGCTGGCGAGCTCCGGGGCCGGGTCCTTCGTGGCGCGGTCGTGAACGAGCTCGATCGCGAGCATCGCGCCGAGACCGCGAACGTGGCCGATCGCGTCCCAGCGCTCCTGCCAAGCCAGCATGCGCTCGCGGATGCGCTCGCCGATGAGCGCGCCGCGCTCGTTCAGGCGCTCCTCCTCGAACACGTCGAGCACCGCCAGCGCCGCCGCCTGCGCGACCGGGTTGCCGACGTAGGTCCCGCCGACCGCAGAGTCACCCGGCGCGTCCATGATCTTCGCGTTGCCGAGCACGCCGGAGAGCGGAAGCCCGGCCGCGATCGACTTCGCGACCGTGATCAGGTCGGGCTGCACGCCGTAGTGCTGGATGCCCCACATCCGGCCGGTGCGGCCGAAGCCGGTCTGCACCTCGTCGACCACGAGGACGATCCCGTTGTCGTCGCAGATGCGGCGCACGCCCTCGACGAACTCCGGCGGCGCGACCACGAAGCCGCCCTCGCCCTGGACGGGCTCCATCACGATCGCGGCCACCGTCTCGGCCGCGATCTGCGTCACGAGCGAGCGCTCGAGCGCGTGCAGCGCCTCGTCCGCGCTCGGGCCGCGGTACTCGTTCGGGAAGGGCACGCGGTAGATCTCCGGCGCGAACGGCCCGAGGCCGGCCTTGTAGGGGTGCGTCTTCGAGGTCAGCGTCAGCGAGAGCAGCGTCCGCCCGTGGAAGCCGCCCTCGAAGCCGATCACGGCGGGGCGACCGGTATGCGCGCGGGCGAACTTGACCGCGTTCTCGACGGCCTCCGTTCCCGCGTTGAAGAAGGCCGCTTTCGCCGGCCTGCGCACCGGCGCGAGCTCGCAGAGACGCTCGGCGAGCTCCACGTAGACCTCGTAGGGAACGATCGTGAAGTCGGTGTGCGCGAAGCGCGAGAGCTGCTCCTGCGCCGCGGCGACGACCTGCGGGTGCGAGTGGCCGACGTTCAGGCACCCGACGCCGCCGGTGAAGTCGAGGAAGGTGTTGCCGTCGACGTCGGTGAGCGTCGCGCCCTGCGCGTGGTCGACGACGACGGGCAGGAAGACCGACAGCGGGTCGGCGACGACGCGCCCCTTGCGCTCGAGGATCGCCGTCGACTTCGGACCCGGAATCTCCGTCCGGAGCTCGATTGCCCGCGTCACCGCCATGGAGCTGACGATAGCGGAGCAACCGGCCGCGTGCATACGTGAATAGCGGTCATGCAGGCGGCAGCAGCGCGGGCGCGCTGTAGACGCCCTCGGCGTTCCAGAGCAGAAAGCCGTGGGTGTGCTGAGCGCGCGCCGCCGCAACCTGAGCTCGGACGTCGTCGAGCGTGTAGGTGCGACCCAGAGAGAAGTCCTGCAGCCAGGGCGTCAACCGCGCCCTGCGGCCCTCCAGCGCGATCTGGAAGTCGAGCAGCGAGCGCGTCACCGTCTCGCCCGGCACCGCGTTGGGATCTGTCAGGTCGTACTCGCCGGGGTTGTAGTGCGAGGGGTAGACCATCGGGTAGACCGCGTCCACGTAGCGCGAGATGCGTCGCGGCAGCTGGCCGATGCCGAGGTCGCGCGTGGCGGAGAGCCCGAAGACGTCCACCGACACGCGCACCCCCAGGGGATGCAGCCGCCCGGCGGCGTACTGCACGAAGGCCGGGATCGTCCACGCCATCGGCTGCGGGTGCGCGCCCGGGTAGCGGATCAGCGAGAGGTCGCCGTCGCTCGGGAAGCGCACGTAGTCGAACTGGATCTCGTCGAACCCGGCCCTCGCCGCCGCGACGGCGACGTCGACGTTGTAGCGCCACACGCGCCGGTCGTAGGGGTTCGTCCAGCCGAGCCCCGCATTCGTGGTCCAGAGCGAGCCGTCGCTCCTGTGGATCGCCAGCTCGGGACGCTGCTCCGAGAGCACGGGATCCTCGAAGGTGACGACGCGGCCGATCAGGTAGTCGCCGCGGGCGTGGACGAGGCGCGCCGCGCGCTTCGCCTTGTAGAAAGGCCCCGCCGCGCCGGTGCGGCGGGCGAGCGGCACCGCCGAGGGGACGAAGCCGACCCTGCCGCTCTCGTCCTTGACGTCGAGCTCGATCGTGTTCAGGCCCGTCAGCGCCAGGTACTGCCGTAGCTTCCCGGGCAGCGAGGCGAGCGACATGGTCACGTGGACGCCGCGGATCTCGCGCGGCACCGGTGCGTGGGCCGGCCCCGGCCGATGCTCCCGGGCTGGGGGGCGCTCACCCCTGGTCGCAGCCGCATGCGTGCCGCCGCCGCCGACCGAGCGCGCCCCGAGCGTGATCCCCGCCGCGAGCGCGAACAGCACCGCCGCCGCGACGGCCCGGCGCCGTCGTACCTGGCGCCGCCGCCGCCGCCGGCGCTCGCGCAGTCGGGCGTTCGAGTCGCGCTCGTCCATCGAAAGGTCGCCAAGCATACGACGAAACCCTCGTAGAATCGGCCCGTGGTCCTCTCCGACCGCACGATCCGGCGGCTGCTCGAGGAGGGTCGGATCGGCATCGACCCCTACGACGAGGCGCTGCTGCAACCGTCGAGCGTCGACGTCCGCGTCGACCGCTTCTTCCGCGTCTTCCACAACGCGCGCTACCCGTACATCGACGTCAAGCAGCCGCAGGAGGAGCTGACCGAGCTCGTCGAGATCGACGGCGAGCGCCCGTTCATCCTCCATCCTGGCGAGTTCGTGCTCGGCTCGACACTGGAGCGCGTGACGCTGCCCGACGACCTCGTCGCGCGCCTGGAGGGGAAGTCGAGCCTCGGGCGGCTCGGCCTGCTGATCCACTCCACCGCCGGCTTCATCGACCCCGGCTGGAACGGGCACGTGACGCTCGAGCTCTCGAACGTGGCCAACCTGCCGATCACGATCTACTTCGGGATGAAGATCGGCCAGCTCTCGTTCGTGCAGCTGACCGAGGCGGCGGAGACGCCCTACGGTGCCGGTGAGCTCGGCTCCAAGTACCAGGGCCAGCAGGGCCCGACGCCGAGCCGCTACTGGCAGAACTTCTAGGCGCCCAGCCGTCCGCAGGTCAGCTGGAGCACGACCTTCGCGTCGGTGCTCGCCGTGTTCTGGACGCGCCAGCGCCCGGTCGCGCCCATCGCGGCCGCGGCGTCCACGTCGAGCACCGGCCGGCGGAGCGCGTAACCGGTTCCGAGCGAGAGCCAG
>DATIFC010000013.1:0-8641 GCA_035455445.1 Gaiellaceae bacterium
GAGCCGGTCGCAGCGCCGCAGGCAGGACAGACCTGCGCGAGCGGCGAGCCGCAGCTTCCGCAGAACTTCACCCCGTCAGGGTTCTCGGTACCACAGCTCGGGCATGCGGCCATCGGGAAAGCCTAGAGCGAAAGGAGCACGGTGACCAGTGAAATCGAGACTCCCAGGGGGTCGAATGTCGCGGCCGATAGTCGATGACGAAATCTGGGAACTGATCGAGCGGCTGCTGGAGAGAGAGGAGCGGATGATGGGACTCGAACCCACGACCTTCTGCATGGCAAGCAGACGCTCTAGCCAACTGAGCTACATCCGCCCGGCGGGCCGAAGTATAGCCTCGGCCTGGTGAGCCAGTAGCCTGCCGCGCGTGCGTCTTCCCGACGGCCTGCTGGTCGCCTACTTCTCGCTCGAGTTCGGGGTCGACGAGGGGCTCCCGATCTACGCGGGCGGGCTCGGCGTGCTCGCCGGCGACCACCTCAGGTCGGCCTCCGACCTCGGCGTCCCGCTCGTCGGCGTCGGGCTCTTCTACCGTCAGGGCTACTTCCGCCAGGAGGTCGCCGGGGGGCGCCAGCGCGAGCGGTACTCGCGCAACGCGCCCGCCGAGCTCGGCCTGACGCCTGCGGCCGCGGTGCCAGTCGAGATCGGCGAAGAGGAGATCGAGGCGGCGGTCTGGCGCCTCGACGTCGGCGCGGTGCCGCTGCTGCTGCTCGACACGGATCTGCCCGAGAACCCCGGCTGGGCGCGCGGGCTCGCCGCCCGACTGTACGGCGGCGAGCGCGAGACGCGCATCGCGCAGGAGCTCGTGCTCGGGGTCGGCGGCTCCCGCGCGCTCTCGGCGCTGGGCTTCGAGCCGACGGTCTACCACCTCAACGAGGGCCACGCCGCCTTCGCCGCGCTCGAGCGGCTGCGCGTGCTCGTCGAGGACGAGGCCGTGCCGTTCGAGGACGCGCTCGAGCGCATCCGCCGCACGACCGTCTTCACCACGCACACGCCCGTCCCGGCCGGGAACGAGACCTTCGACGGCGCGCTCGCGCGCCGTCGTCTCGGGCCTCTGGTGGAGCGGATCGGCGTCCCGTGGGAGACCGTGGCGGCGCTGGCGCGGTCGCACGCACGCGACGCGAGCTTCGGGCTGACGCCACTCGCGCTGCGCACCGCGGCGCGATGCAACGGCGTCTCGCGTCTCCACGGCGAGGTCGCGCGCAGGATGTGGGCCCACCTCTGGCCGAGCCGGCCCGTCGACGAGGTCCCGATCGGCCACGTGACGAACGGCGTGCACGCGCGCACCTGGGTCTCGACGGAGCTCGCGCGACTGCTGGACGGCTGCGGCGTCGAGCTCGAAGCGCGCGAGCCCCGCTGGGAGCGCGTGCGCGAGCTCGATCTCGCCGCCCTCGCGGCCGTTCGCCGGCAGCGCAAGGACGAGCTGCTGCGGCTGGTCGCCGAGCGCACCGGCGCCGCGCTCGATCCCGATGCGCTGACGATCGGGTTCGCGCGGCGCTTCGCCGCCTACAAGCGCGCCGACCTGCTCCTCCGCCGCCCCGAGCAGCTCGCGGCGCTGCTCGCGGACGACGAGCGGCCGCTCCAGCTCCTCTTCGCCGGAAAGGCGCATCCCGACGACGCGGAGGGCAAGGGCGTGCTCGAGGAGGTCGTCGCGCTCGCGGCGAGCTCGACCGCGAAGGGACGCGTCGCCTTCCTCGCCGACTACGACCTCGCGCTCGCCCGCGAGCTCGTGCAGGGGGTCGACGTGTGGCTCAACCTCCCTCGGCGCGGCGAGGAGGCCTCGGGCACGAGCGGAATGAAGGCGGCGCTGAACGGGACGGTCAACCTCTCGGTGCTCGACGGCTGGTGGGACGAGGGCTACTCGCCGGAGTGCGGCTGGGCGATCCCGGGCACCGGGGCCGCGACGCAGGCCGGGCAGGACGACGCCGACGCCGACGAGCTCTTCCGGCTGCTCCGCGAGGAGGTACTGCCGCGGCGCTACGGCGCGCGCGAGGCCTGGCTCGCGATGGGCCGGGCGGCGATCGAGCGGGCCGGGAGCCGCTTCACGAGCCACCGGATGGTCGCCGAGTACGCGGAGGGGCTCTACGCCCCCGCGCACCGCGAGGCGGCGCTCAGGAAGCCGAGTCGAGCGCCTCGTTGACCAGACGGTCGGCGAGCTCGTTGTGCTCGCGCCGCACCGCGGTGTACCGCACCGCGTCGAAGCGGCGCTCGAGCGCCTGGGCCTCGTCGACGAGCTCGCGCAGGGTCTCGTTCCTGACCTTGTACTCGCCGCGCATCTGCTTGACGAGCAGCTCGGAGTCGGAGACGACCTCGAGCTCCTCGATCCCGCGCTCGAGCGCCGAGGCGAGGCCGGCCAGCAGCGCGCGGTACTCGGCCACGTTGTTCGTCGCCACGCCGATGGCCTCGCCGCGGGCATCCAGCACGGTCCCGTCGCCGCCCTCGAGCACGTAGCCGTAGGCAGCGGGGCCGGGGTTCCCGCGCGCGCCACCGTCGGTCGAGAGCCGGGCCTTCACGTCCGAACCCCGGTGTCAGACAGCGAAACGGATTCGTGACGGAGCGTCCACAGGCCCTGCAAGGGCGACCTTCGCGCGGTGTCAGACATCGTGACGGTGGTGGCGCCGCACTGCGTCGGCCACCACGTAGAGGTCGAACGCCGGCTCCTCGTACGGATGCGCCTCCCGCAGTGCCTTGACCACCTCCGCCTCGCGCTCGGAGGGGTAGACGGTCTCGAGCCGCAGCTCGGCGACGCGCTCCTCGCGCCCCGGCTGTCCGACGTCCGGCGAGGTCGAGGCCCCGCCGAGGAACGTGCCCGTGCCCTCGGTGTACCAGGAGCAGCGCTCGTAGTCGCCGATGCGCCCGGCGCCGGCGGCGAACAGCGCCTCGCGCACGGTGTCGAGTGCCTCGCGCGGCACGAAGACCACGAGCTTGCGGTTCACCGTCAGTCCGCGGTGTCGATCTGCGCCCTCTGCAGCTTCCCCGAGTAGTCGACGTAGATCGACTTCCACTCGGTGAACACGTCGAGCGCCGCCTGGCCCGCCTCGCGGTGGCCGTTGCCGGTGTCCTTCGTGCCGCCGAAGGGCAGGTGCACCTCCGCCCCGATCGTGCCGGCGTTGATGTAGGTGATCCCGGCCTCGAGGTCGCGCATCGCGCGGAAGGCCGTGTTCACGTCGCGGGTGAAGATCGAGGACGAGAGCCCGTACTTGATCCCGTTCGAGACCCGCACCGCCTCGTCCACGTCGCGCACGCGGATCAGCGCCGTGGTCGGGCCAAAGATCTCCTCCTGCGCCACGCGCATCCCGGGATCGACCTCGCCGAAGATCGTCGGCCGGTAGAAGTGCCCGTCGCCGAGGCCGTCGCCGCCTGCGACCTCGCCGCCGGTGAGCAGCTTCGCGCCTTCGCCGACGCCGATCTCGGTGTAGGAGTGGATCTTCTCGAGGGCGCGCGCGTTGATCACAGGCCCGACGTCGACACCCTGCTCCCACCCCGGGCCGAGGCGCAGCTTCTCGGCTGCGGCGACGAGCCGCTTCTGCAGCTCCTCGTAGACGCCGTCCTGGACGATCACGCGCGAGGCGGCCGTGCAGCGCTGGCCCGAGGTGCCGAAGGCCGACCAGACGATCCCCTCGACCGCGAGGTCGAGGTCGGCGTCGTCGAGCACGATGATCGCGTTCTTGCCGCCGAGCTCGAGGTGGACGTGCTTCAGGTTCTCGGCCGCGTTGCGCAGCACCTCGACGCCGGTCTCGCGGGAGCCCGTGAGCGTGATCACGGGGACGTCGGGGTGGCGCACGAGCCGGTCGCCGACCGCGCCACCACCGCCGTGGACGATGTTCACCACGCCGGCGGGGACGCCGGCCTCGACGAGCAGCTCGACGAAGCGCTCGCCCAGGAGCGGCGTGTCCGTCGCGGGCTTGAAGACGATCGTGTTGCCGCAGACGAGCGCGGGCGCGATCTTCCAGGACGGGATCGCGATCGGGAAGTTCCAGGGCGTGATCACGCCGATCACCCCGAGCGGCTGGCGCACGCTCATGTTGAACTTGTCGCGTAGCTCGCTCGGCGTCGTCTGGCCGAATAGCCGCCGGCCCTCGCCGCCCATGTAGAAGCTCATGTCGATTGCTTCCTGGACGTCGCCGGCGGCCTCGGGGAGCACCTTCCCCATCTCGTGCGCCATCAGCTGGGCGACCTCGTCCTTGGCGTCGGCGAGCAGCTGTCCGAAGCGGAAGAGGATCTCGCCGCGCCGCGGCGCCGGGACGAGACGCCAGTCCTCGTACGCGGCCCTCGCGGCCTCGACCGCGCGATCGACGTCCTCGGCGCCCGAGCGCGGGAAGACGCCGAGCGTCTCGCCGTTCGCCGGGCTCGTCGTCTCGAAGGTCTCGCCGGCGCCGGCGTCGACCCACTCGCCGCCGATGAAGTTCCTGAAGGTCTTGGTCGCCGTCGCCACGGCGGCGATTCTAGTCGGGCGGGTCCGTGCTCGGGAACGTGCCCTCCGCGCGCCGCCGGCGGCGGTCGCGGATCTCCCGCTTGCCGCCGAAGGAGCGGCCCTGGCGCCGATCGTTCCCCTCGCGGCGGTCGACGATGACGGTCACGTTCGGGTTGTCCTTGTAGTACTCGACCATCTTCTCGTAGAGCTCGTCCTCGAGCTCGCGCGGGATCACGCAGTAGATCATCCTGTCTCGGATTGTAGGGAGGCCCGGCGCAGACGCTACAGCGGGGAGATGTCCGGGACGATCCGGCCGTCGGGCGTGAGCTTCGCGTTCCAGCTCGTGAACATGCCCTCGAGCTCGTGCGGATCGTGGCCGCGCTCGGCGAGGCGGACCGGCTGCGCCGAGTCCGGGGAGACGCGGTACTGGTACCAGGAGATGTCCCAGGCGACAGTCAGCACGACCTCGCTGCTCGTGCCCGAGAGCGGCACGATCGAGGCCTGGGGCTCGCCGAGGCTCTTCGCGATCCCGGCGATCGTGCGGCGGAAGTCGCTCTCGTTGAAGAGGTCGGCCGCCTCGACCATCGCCAGCTCGTGGTGGGAGAGCCGGCGCAGGATCGGCTCGTCGACGACGGGCTCGACCGCGGGCCTGCGCGTCTCGAACAGCCCGCCGAGCCACTGCCGCCGCCGCCTTCGCTCGCTGACCAGCGGGGTCGTCGGGCTGCCTTCCTTGATCCAGCCGTGGTCGAGCGCCTCCTCCTGGCAGAGCGCGCAGACGTCCACGAACTGCTCGCCGTCGGGCGAGTAGCGCACCGCGCGCTCGCCGACGAGCAGCGTCCGCTCGCAGATCGCACACGTGCGCAGCGCAGTGACTGCCTGCCGCGTGATGCGCATGTCCGTGAGGACCTTAGCGCGGATCTCCCGGCGGCCAGCGGTCCTGGTCGCCGGCTCAGACGAGCCAGGTCGGCTCAGACCTTGGCTTCCTCCAGCTCCTTCTTCGTCTCGTCGATGACCTTCTGCGCGATGTGCGAGGGGACTTCCTCGTAGCGCAGGAAATGCATGTGGTAGTCGCCGCGCCCGCCGGTGAGCGAGGTCAGCGCCTGCGAGTAGGTGAGGATCTCGGCCATCGGCACCTCGGCCTTGATCGAGGTCATCCCGCCGCGCGGCTCCATCCCCTGGAGGCGGCCGCGCCGTGAGTTGAGGTCGCCGTTGACGGCCCCGACGGCGTCGTCCGGGACGCTTACCTCGAGCTCCATGATCGGCTCCAGCAGCACCGGGTCGGCCTTCGCGTACGCCTCCTTGAAGGCCATCGAGCCGGCGATCTTGAAGGCCATCTCCGACGAGTCGACGTTGTGCTGCTGGCCGTCGACGAGCCGGACGCGCACGCCCTGCACCGGCGCGCCCGCGAGCTCGCCGTGCTGCATCGCCTCCTGGATGCCCTTGTCCACCGCTGGCCGGAAGCCCTGCTGGATCACGCCGCCGACGATCTCGTCCACGAACTCGTAGCCCTCGCGCTCGGGCAGGGGCTCGAGCACGATCTCGCAGTCGCCGAACTGGCCACGCCCGCCCGTCTGCTTCTTGTAGCGGTGCCGCGCGCGGGACTCCTTGCGGATCGTCTCCAGGTAGGGCACGTGCGGCTGGTGCAGCTCGACGTCGACGCCGAAGCGGCTCCTGAGCCGCTCGACCGCGACCTCGACGTGCATCTGGCTCATGCCCGAGAGCAGCTGGTCGCCGGTCTGGGGATCGCGCCGCAGCACGAGCGTCGGGTCCTCCTCGGCCAGGCGCCGGAGCCCGGAGGCGACCTTCTCCTCGTCGCCCTTCGCCTTCGGCGTGACGGCGAAGCTCATCACGGGCTCCGGGAAGTCGAGCCTCGGCAGCTCGAGCTCGTGCTCGGCGTCGAGCAGCAGGTCGCCGGTGGTCGTCTCCTTCAGCTTCGCGACGGCGCCGATGTCGCCGGTCCCGAACTCCTTGGCCGGCTCGTGGTCCTTGCCCTGCAGGGTCAGCAGCGCGCCGACGCGCTCCTTCGCGTGCGAGCGGGCGTTCACGACGGTCGAGTCCGAGGAGAGGCTGCCGTTGATGACCCGGAAGAGGTTGATCCGGCCCGCGAACGGGTCGGCCACGGTCTTGAAGACGAAGGCCGCCGTGCCCGCGCCGTCGACGTCGATCGAGGCCGGGCGCTTGGCCGGCGAGGGCACGCCCTCGACGAGCAGGTCGAGCAGCGCCGTCGTGCCGAGGTTCTTCGTCGCCACGCCACAGGCGACCGGGAACAGCTCGCCGCGCGTGACGGCGTCCTTGAGCGCGTGCGCGACCTCCTCGGTGCCGAGCTCCTCGCCGTCGAGGTAGCGCTCCATCAGCCCCTCGTCGGTCTCGACGACGGAGTCGAGCAGCTGCGTCCGGTACTGCTCGACCGTGTCGTGGAGCTCCTCCGGGATCTCGATCGGACCGCTCTCGCGCTCGCCCTCCGGGCTCGCGTAGGCGGTCATGTGCAGCAGGTCGACGATTCCCGTGAGCTCGTGCTCGCTGCCGATCGGCAGGTGCACCGCGACGCAGTGCTCGGAGAGCTGGGAGCGGAAAGCCTCGAGCGCGCGGTAGAAGTCGGCCCGCTCGCGGTCGAGCATGTTCACGAAGACGACGCGCGGCAGGTCGAGCCCCTCGGCGCGCTCCCAGACGCGGCTCGTCTGCACCTCGACGCCCATCACCGCGCTCGCGACGACGAGGGCGCCCTCGACCACGCGCAGCGCCGCGACCGTGTCGCCCGCGAAGCCCGCGTCCCCGGGGGTGTCGATCAGGTTGATCTTGCGGTCCTGCCACTCGAGGTGGCAGATCGACGAGGCGAGCGACATCTGGCGGCGCTGCTCGTCCTCGTCCCAGTCGGAGGTCGTCGACCCCGACTCGACGGTGCCGAGCCGGTTGACCGCGCCGGCCTGGAAGAGCATCGCCTCCACCAGCGACGTCTTGCCGGTCCCGCGGTGGCCGGTGACGGCGACGTTGCGGATCTTTCCGGGCTCGGTTGGCATCGCTGGATAGTCCTCCTGAGGGCGCGGGTTTTCGACGATCTTAGCGTCGCCCCGCCTTTATCCTCGCGCTCGCGATGTGGTGGCGGGACGCGGTCGTCTACCAGGTCTACCCGCGGTCGTTCCAGGACGGGGACGGCGACGGGGTCGGGGACCTGCGCGGGATCGCGCGACGGCTCGACCACCTGGCCTACCTGGGCGTGGACGCGCTCTGGCTCTCGCCGATCTACCCCTCGCCGCTCGCGGACTTCGGCTACGACGTCGCGGACTACACGGGCGTCGACCCGCAGCTCGGGACGCTGGACGACCTGGACGAGCTCGTGGCCGCGGCGCACGCACGCGGGCTGCGCCTCCTGCTCGACCTCGTCCCGTGCCACACCTCGCTCGAGCACCCGTGGTTCCGCGAGCACCCCGGCCGCTACATCTGGTCGCCGGTCGACGGGCCGCCGAACAACTGGCGCGCGGCCTTCGGAGGCGGCGCGTGGAGCCGCGACGCGGCGAGCGGGCGCTGGTACCTGCACAGCTTCTACCCGGAGCAGCCCGACCTCGACTGGCGCAACCCCGAGGTCGTCGAGGCGATGCAGGACGTCGTCCGCTTCTGGCTCGACCGCGGTGTCGACGGCTTCCGGCTGGACGCGGTGAACGTGATCGTCAAGGACGCGGAGCTCCGCGACGACCCGCCCGCCTCGGGCGAGTTCCCGTTCCCGCGCCCGCGAGAGAGCGCTGCGCTCGACCACGTGTACTCCGACAACCGGCCGGAGGCGGCCGACGCGCTGCGCGCGCTTCGCGACGCGGCCGGCGACGCCCTCCTGGTCGGCGAGGTCTACCTCCCCACGAGCGAGTACCCGCGCTGGCTCGAGACGCTCGACCTCGTCTTCGGGTTCGAGCTCCTCTTCGCCGCCTGGGACGCCGAGGCGCTGCGCGCGGCGATCGAGCCGGCCGCGCAGCTCGAGCGGGTCGCCTGGGTGCTGTCGAACCACGACTTCGACCGGCTGGCCACGCGCGTCGGCCCGGAGAACCTGCGCGCGGCGGCGGTGCTGCTGCTCGCGCTACCGGGGGCGGCGTTCGTCTACCAGGGCGACGAGATCGGCCTCGCCAACGGCCCGGGCGCGGACCCGCCGTACGACCGCGCCGGCCGCGACCGCCTGCGCCATCCGATGCAGTGGGACGCGGACGGCGGCTTCACGACCGGCACGCCGTGGCTGCCGCTCGTCGACCC
>DATIFC010000014.1:0-14510 GCA_035455445.1 Gaiellaceae bacterium
CGCCGTCTCTAGAGCGCCGTAGGCGCAGCAGCAGCGAGACCGCCAGGGCGCAGATCACGATTCCGACGGCGCCCTCGGCTCCCCGTTGGAGGCCCTCGGGAAGGTAGGCGCGGTAGAGCACGACCGGAAGCCCGAGCGCGAACAGGCTGGTGGCGTGGCCGGCTCCCCAGCAGAGGCTGAGCCGCGCGGCCCGCCCGCGCTGCTCCCCGTCGCCGGCAACGAGCGCGCTGACGGCGGCGACATGGTCGGGATCGGTCGCGTGCCGCAGTCCAAGCGCGATGGCGACCGCGGCCACGACGAGCAGCCCGCCGCCGTGCGCGAGCGAGGCGATCCAGTCGTCGAGGCCGAGCACGCGGGAACATTGCGCGACTCGCGCCGCGCGGCAACCGTGCTAGCTACGGATCCAGGTTCCGGCGGTCCCCGAGAGCGCGTCGCCGAGCGCCGCGGGCGACGTGATCAGCGCCTCGTGGCCCGTGGCCCGGACGAACTCGGCGCTCGCCTCGACCTTCGGGCGCATCGAGCCGGCCGCGAGCTCCGGCGCCAGCGCCTCGGCCTCGGCGAGCCGGAGCTCCCGCAGCTCTCGCTGCTGCTCGGTGCCGAAGCCCGCGTAGACCGCCGGCACCTCGGTGAGGATCACGAGCCGGTCGGCGCCGAGGCCGCGCGCCAGCAGCGACGAGGCGCGGTCCTTGTCGATCACGGCGTCGATCCCGGCCAGGTGCTCGCCACGGCGCGTCGCCGGGATGCCGCCGCCGCCGCAGGAGACGACGATCGTCGCCGCGGCGAGCAGCGAGCGGATCGCGTCGAGCTCGACCACCTCGAGCGGAATCGGCGAGGGGACCACGCGCCGCCAGCCGCGGCCCGCGTCGTGCACGACGGTCCAGCCGCGCTCCGACTCGAGCTCGCGGGCACGCGCCTCGTCGTAGAACGGCCCGACCGGCTTCGTCGGCTCCCCGAAGGCGGGATCGTCCTCCGCGACGAGCACGTGCGTGAGCAGGCAGGCGACGGGCCGCCCGGCCACCGGCCCGAGCTCGCTCTCGATCAGCGCGCCGATCTCCGCCTGGGTCTGCGCGACCGCGAGGTAGAGCGGCAGCGGCGGGGCCTCGGCGGCGGCGCGCTCCTGTCGCAGCAGCTCGTTGCCGACCTGCGGGCCGTTCCCGTGCGTGATCACGAGCTGCTGCTCTCCGAGCAGCGGCCTCAGCGCGGCGCAGGCCTCGCGCAGGTTCGCGCGCTGCTCGGCCGCGGTGCCGCGCTCGCCGGGCCGCATGAGCGCGTTCCCGCCGAGGGCGACGACTGCGGTCACACCAGGGCTTTGTCGCCTATCAGGCCGTGCTCTCGGAGGACGTCCGCCAGCGTCGGCTCTCCGACCTCCTGCAGGCGGTACGTCACGCGCAGCGCCGGCACGTCGAAGTCGATCAGCCGGCGCAGGTCGATCGGCGTCCCGATCAGCACGAGCTCCGCGCCGGAGGCCTCGATCGTGGCCTTCAGATCCTCCATCTGCCGGCGCCCGTAGCCCATCGCGGGTAGCAGCGCGCCGACGTGCGGGTAGGTCTCGAACGTCGCCGCGATCGAGCCGACCGCGGCCGCGCGTGGGTCGATCAGCTCGGCCGCGCCGTTGGCCTTCGCCGCGAGCACGGCGGCGCCGTAGGTCATCTCGCCGTGCGTCAGCGTCGGCCCGTCCTCGATCGCGAGCACGCGCTTGCCCGCGATCTCGGAGGCGTCGCCCTCGACCACGAACGGCGAGGCGGCCAGGACGATCCTCGCTTCGGGGTTGCTCGCACGGATCGAGTCGAGCACCGTGTCCACACCCTCCTGCGGAGCGCTGTCGACCTTGTTCACCACGCAGACGTCGGCCATGCGCAAGTTCGTCTCGCCGGGGTGGTAGCGGAACTCGTGGCCCGGCCGGTGCGGGTCGACGACGACGACGTGGACGTTCGGCCTCACGAACGGCGTGTCGTTGTTGCCGCCGTCCCAGAGGATCACGTCGGCCTCCTGCTCGGCCCGGTCGAGGATGGCGGCGTAGTCGATCCCGGCGAAGACGAGGTTGCCCTCGGCGAGGTGCGGCTCGTACTCCTCGCGCTCCTCGATCGTCGCGTCGGCGGCGTCGAGGTCCTCGTAGCGCTCGAACCGCTGGACGGCCTGCTTCGTCAGGTCGCCGTAGGGCATCGGGTGGCGCAGGACGGCGACGCGCTTGCCCGACTCGCGCAGCAGGGCCGCGACGTGGCGGGTGGTCTGGCTCTTGCCGGAGCCCGTGCGCACCGCGCAGATCGCCACGCACGGCTTCGTCGAGGTCAGCATCGTGTCGGCCGGCGAGATCAGCCGGAACGAGGCTCCCGCGGCGAGCGCGCGAGAGCCGACGTGCATCACGTGCTCGTGCGTGACGTCGGAGTAGGCGAAGACGACCTCGTCGACGGCGTGGCGCGCGATCAGCTGCTCGAGCTCCTCCTCGGGCTCGATCGGGATGCCGCCGGGATAGAGCTCACCCGCGAGCTCGGCCGGGTAGACGCGGCCGGCGATGTCGGGGATCTGCGTGGCCGTGAAGGCGATTACCTCGTACTCCTCGCGGCCCCGGTAGACGAGGTTGAAGTTGTGGAAGTCGCGGCCGGCCGCGCCCGCGATGAGCACCCTGGTCCTGTTCATGCATAGAGCTTATGCAGCTACACAGGACAGCGCGCCGGAAGAACGGACAGGCTCAGGAGAGGCGCTCGCGCACGCGGTCGCCGACCGCGGACATCTCGATCTCGGAGCCCGACACGTCCTGCAGCAGCTCGTCGGCCGTCGGCTTCTGGCCGAGCGACCAGAGCTCGCGCAGCAGGGAGCCGGCCTCGCGGCGCGCGAACCAGTCGTTGCCGAAGCGCCTGCGCAGGTGGTCGCGGAGCTGGCACTCGAACGCCCACGAGCGCAGGTACGCGGTGACGTAGAAGCCGGAGTCGATGTCGGCCAGGTAGTTCTGCTCGGCGATCTCGAACTTGAGCGCGTCGCCGAGGATCTCCGTGTAGCGCTTCGCCATCCCGCTCAGGTCGTCGCTCGAGTGGAACTCGAGCTCGTAGAGCAGCTTCGCCGAGTAGCGGCGCACGAAGAACAGCAGCCAGAGCATCCCCTCGGCCGCGTACTCGTCGGGGCGCGGGAAGTCGAGCTTCCGCGTGAGCCAGGCAGGCTCGTCGGTGAGGTGCTGCATCAGCATCGCCCAGCCCTCGGTGACGGCGACGTCCCCGAGGCGCTTCTCCTCCATCGAGAGCTCCGAGGAGGTGTTGCCGAAGTGCTCCGCGTGGCCGGCCTCGTGGAAGAACGCGCGCCAGTCGTCGGCGCCGCCGATCGGCTGGATCACGAGCATCACCTTGTCGGGGACCTCGATCGGCGAGCAGAAGGCGCGCGGCGTCTTCTGTGGCCGCTGCTCGATGTCGAGGTGGATGTTCTCCTGACGGTCGAGGTCGATGCCGAGGTCGTTCAGCGTCGCTTTCAGCGCCGGCACCAGCCTGTCGGCCGGGAAGCCCTCGTCCCACTGGGGCGAGCGGATCATCCGCTGCAGGTCCCAGCGCGCCAGCTCGTCGAGCGAGAGCCCGAGCTGCTCGCGGGCGGCGCGGCCGAGCACGTCCTCGTAGAGCCGCTCGGTGTCGGCGAGGAAGGCCTCGCACTGGGCCGCGAGCTCGCGCAGGCGGAAGCCGAAGCGCTCGTACAGCTCGACGTAGCTCGAGGCGCCGAGGGCGGGCAGGGCCCGGCGGACGACCTCGACGCCGTCCAGGTAGATCGGATTGAGGTGCTCCTGCGTCGCCTCCCACATCGCACGGTCGAGCCGCTCGCGGCGGCCGCGGTCGGGCTCGTTCGCCATCGTCGGGCGCAGCATCCGGAAGGGAACCTGCTCGCCGTCGACGGTCACCTCGAGCTCGGCCTCGATCGCGGCGAGCTTCTCCGCGTGCTCCCGCGTGAGGTTGCCGAGGTAGCCCTCGCAGCCGAAGTGCCACAGCTCGCGCACGCGCCGGTCGCCGTCGACCGCCGAGCCGACGGCCTGCACCTGCTCGAGCTCGGTCAGCGACGCGTGCCGCGCGTAGATCTCCTCGAGCTCGAGGCGGTCCTTGAGACCGGCGTAGTGCTGGTAGTACTCCTCGTCGAGCTCGGCGATGAAGCGGTCGGCGCCGGAACGGTAGCCGTCCAGGTCGAGCGAGGCGGGCGGGGCGCTCGGCACAGGCCGTAGGATATCCCGGTGCGCGAGATCAGCCTGAAGACGGAGCGCCGGACGCAACTGCTCGACATCACCGAGCAGGTCGCGGACGCCCTGAACGGGGCGAACGGAGCCGCGGCGGCCCTCGTCTACGTGCCGCACACAACCGCCGGCGTGACGATCAACGAGGACATCGACCCGGTGCTGGCCAACGACCTCGAGCAGGCGATGGAGAAGATCGTCGAGGACGGCTGGAGCTGGCGCCACGACGACGCCGACGGCCCGAACGCGCCGTCGCACGTGCGCGCGTCGCTGATGAGCCCGGAGGTGCTGGTGCCGCTGAACGAGGGCAAGCTCGCCCTCGGCCGCTACCAGGGCATCTTCTTCTGCGAGTTCGACGGCCCCCGCGAGCGCAAGGTCTACGTGACCGCGCTTAGCTGAGCCACAACCGCCGCTTCATCGAAACTCAACACGGGCGGCCTAGGTTGAGCGCGTGCCACGGCGGCTCCCCTTCGCGTTCGCGCTCTCGATCGTGGCCGTGGCGGGGATCGCGTTCTTCGGCCGGGCCTCGCACCCGAACGCGCGCCCGGCGGGAATCCACAAGATCCGCCACGTCGTCGTGATCATGCAGGAGAACCGCTCGTTCGACTCCTACTTCGGCACGTACCCGGGCGCCGACGGGCTGCCCAAGAGAGATGGCCGCTTCACCGTCTGTGTGCCCGACCCGCGCAGGCACGTCTGCGTGCGCCCCTACCACGACGCGACCGACCGCAACAGCGGCGGCCCGCACGAGCACCTCGACTCGGTGCGCGACGCGAACGGCGGCAGGATGAACGGCTTCATCCGCGAGGCGCGGCGCGGCCTCGTCGCCGGCTGCAAGAGGTCGCCCGACTCGCCGCTGTGCTCGCTCGGGGCAGCCAAGCCCGACGTGATGGGCTACCACGACGCACGCGAGATCCCGAACTACTGGGCCTACGCACGCAACTTCGTGCTGCAGGACCACATGTTCGAGTCCGTCACATCGTGGAGCCTGCCGCAGAAGCTCTACACCGTCTCCGAGTGGTCGGCCCGTTGCCATCGCCCGCACGACGCGATGAGCTGCGTGAACGCGGTCGAGAATCCGCTCGCGCCGCCGCACGAGCCGCAGAACCCGACCAACCGCAGGCCGGACTACGCCTGGACCGACCTCACCTACCTGCTGCACCGCCACCACGTCTCCTGGCGCTACTACGTCTTCGCGGGTGCGCAGCCGGACTGCGCCGACGGCGGCATGGTCTGCCGCGAAGGGTGGCAGGACGCGGGCACGCCGGGGATCTGGAACCCGCTGCCGTGGTTCGACACCGTGCGGCAGGACCATCAGCTGCGCAACATCGAGCCGATGCGGAGCTTCTTCACCGCCGCGCAGGCGGGCAGGCTGCCCGCGGTCTCGTGGCTGACGCCGAGCAACCGCGTCAGCGAGCATCCGCCGGCGCTCGTCAGCAGCGGCCAGGCCTACGTGACGAGCGTGATCAACGCGGTCATGCGCAGCCCCGACTGGTCCTCGACGGCGATCTTCCTCGCCTGGGACGACTGGGGCGGCTTCTACGACCACGTCCGGCCGCCGCACGTCGACCGCAACGGCTTCGGCCTCCGCGTCCCGGCGCTCGTGATCTCGCCGTACGCGCGCCGAGGCTTCGTCGACCACCGCGTCGCGAGCCTCGACGCCTACGTGAAGTTCATCGAGGACGACTTCCTCGGCGGCGCGCGGCTCGACCCGAAGACGGACGGCCGGCCCGACCCGCGGCCGTCGGTGCGCGACGCCATGGCGAAGGTCGGCGACCTCGCGCACGACTTCGACTTCCGGCAGACGCCGCGGCCACCCGTCCTGCTCCCCGAGCACCCGCCGTTCTCGTAGCCTGGGGCGGCGATGGCCGCGCCCGTCTCACGGGACCAGGAACTCGAGCTCTCGATCGACTCGCTCGCCTACGGCGGGAACGGCGTCGCGCGCCTGAACGGGTTCGTCGTGTTCGTCCGCCGCGGGCTGCCCGGCGACCGCGTGCGGGCGCGCGTGACGAAGGTCAAGCGCAACCACGCGGAGGCGCTCGCGGTCGAGGTGCTCGAGCCCGGCCCGCAGCGGGTCGAGGCGCCCTGTGCGCACTACCCCGCCTGTGGCGGCTGCCGCTTCCAGGATTTCGCATACGAGGCACAGGTCGCGGCGAAGGCAGAGCAGGTCGCCGACGCGCTGCGGCGGATCGGCGGGCTCGCGGAGCCGCCGCTCGAGCCGATCGTCCCGGCCGAGGACGTCTTTCACTACCGCAACAAGCTCGAATACTCGTTCACGGAGACCCCTTCCGGGCCTGCGCTCGGGTTCCACAGGGCCGGCCGCTGGGACGAGGTGCTCGAGGTCGAGCGCTGCTGGCTGACCTCGGAGCTCGGCAACGCCGTCCGCAGCGCCGTTCGCGACTGGGCGCGCGCGGAACGGCTGGAGGCCTACGACCAGGCCGAGCACACCGGATACCTGCGGCACCTCGTCCTGCGCGAGGGGCGCAACACCGGCCAGCTGCTCGTCCAGCTCGTCACGGCCGGTGGCGAGCGCTTCGACCGCGACGAGCTCGTGGAGGTGCTGCGCCGCTTCCCGGAGGTGCGTTCCGTCCACTGGGCCGTGAACGAGTCGCAGGCGGAGGTGACCAACCTGCCGACGACGCTGCTCTGGGGCGAGGAGGCGATCGAGGAGGAGCTCTGCGGCCTGCGCTTCCGCGTGCGGCCGAACGCGTTCCTGCAGACGAACACGCGCATGGCAGAGCGGCTCTACGAGGTCGCCGGCGAGTACGCCGGGCTGAGCGGCGAGGAGACGGTGTACGACCTCTACTGCGGGATCGGGACGATCGGCCTGACGATGGCCGCGCGGGCGCTGACCGTGTGGGGGGTCGAGGTCTCGGAGGAGTCGGTGGCCTGCGCGCTGGAGAACGCGGAGCTCAACGGGATCGCGAACGCGGCCTTCTTCGCCGGGGAGGTCGGGGCCTCGCTGGAGGAGCTCGCGGAGCGGGCGGGCCTGCCGGACGTGGCCGTCGTCGACCCGCCCAGGGCGGGCCTCTCCGGGAAGGCGCTGCGGCGGCTCGCGCGCCTCGGGGCCTCGCGGATCGTCTACGTCTCGTGCAACCCGACGACGCTCGCCGCGAACGTGAAGGAGCTCGGCGCGGAGTGGGGCTACACGCTCGAGCGGGTGCGGCCGGTGGACATGTTCCCGCACACGCCGCACGTCGAGTCGGTCGCGCTGCTCACGCATCGCCAAGACGCCGCGTCCCAGGGACTGTCCCTGCGTCAGGTCGCAGAAGGACGCGGTCGCCGCCTGACCGCTCGCCAGAGCAGGTCGGCGTTCGGGAGCAGGAAGCCGACCGAGAGCAGCGGGAGAGCCGGGAGGCCGGAGACGCCCAGCCACGGCCATGTGGCGAGCGCCAGCGTCGCGCCGAGCGACGCCGTGAGGGAGACCCACGTCCAGCCGACGCGCAGGTTCCAGCGGGCGGCGGCGCCGAGGTAGAGCGCGAAGAAGAGCAGGTCGGGCAGCCCGAGCCGTGCGCTGTCGTGAGACCCCGGCACCGGAAACTCGATGGAGAGCGTGAAGAAGACGTGCTCGTGCTTGTGCGTGATCGTGTTCGTCGGGCCGCGCCACACCGAATACGCGTCGACCCACGGCACGATGCACGCGACGAGCACGACCCAGCTCAGCTCTTCGAAGAAGCGCAGGAAGCACCACCCCGCGAACGTCATCGCGGCGAGCTTCGCGAAGTTCGCGATTACTCCGGCGCCCGCCCACTGGAGCACTACCGCAGCGACGCCGCACGCGACCGCGACCAGCAGCAGCTGCCGAAGCGGACTGCGCCAGAGCGGGAGCGCAAACCAGACCAGGCCGAACACCGCCGGAATCACCAGCAGGCAGATCCACGCGAGCGACGGCCAGAGCGACATCTCGAACCACCACTGGTGGGTGCCGTAGTAGACGCCGACGACGACCGCGAGCGCGAGGAAGCCCGCGATCCGGCGCGAGCTCAGTAGGGAGGAAGCTCGGCCCACCAGGGTCCCAGGGCCTTGAACGCGTTCCAGAAGCGCGTCTTCGCCGGCGCCTCGTCCAGAGACTCGTCGATGTCGGGCACGTAGAGGGCCTGGATCGTCGGAGTGAACCGCTGCAGCTCGCCGAGCGTCGGCTCCAGCGCGTCGGCGAGCGGGAACTCCAGCGCGTTCAGGAAGGCGAGCGCAGTCTCGCCCATGACGACGATCAGCTTCGGCTGGACGATGTGCAGCTCGCGCGTCAGCCAGGGCCGGGCCTCCTCCTCGTCGCCGCCGGCGAACTTGAGGCAGTTCGTCCCGTAGACGGCGAGCGGGTCGACCCGCAGCCGCTGCAGGGACTTCAGCAGCGCCTGCCCCGCGCGCCCGTAGAAGGCGACGCCCTCCTGCACCTCGGCCTGCTTGGGGTCGTGCTTGAGCAGGAAGACGTCCGCGAGCGGGTGGCCCGAGCCGAGCACGGGCACCTGCCCTTCGCCGGCCGCCCGCGCGATCTCGTCGCCGAGCTCGTTCGTCTCGGCGATGGCCTTCTGCAGGTACTTCTCGAAGATCTCGTCCGTCACCTGGGCCATGTGCCTATTGGTGGCGAAGCTGATGCGGGACGACGGCGTGTGTCACAGGGCGCTCTCTGCGGCGAAACTGGACGCGTAGCGTTCACTGGGCGGAGGGACCTTCTCGCCTAGCGCACTCTTTCCTTGGCCTGCGCCGCCCACTTCAGCGACTGCAGGTAGAGGAGTGAGCGCGGCCGCCTGAGGACGTGGGCCGTGCGCAGGCTGGCGAGGAACTCCTCCGGGCCCTCGAAGGCGCGCATCCGCAACGCGCCGGTGCCGACACCCTGGAGCACGTGGGCGTCCGAGCCCGCGCCCATCGTCAGGTCGTACTTGCGCGCGAACCGCAGCGCCTCGTCGTTGTAGGCCTCGAAGAGCAGCCGCGCGTTGTACACCTCGAGCACGTCGATCTCGGCCAGGTGGCGGTGCAACGTCGCCGGGCCGGGGATGGCGTGCAGGCGGTCGAAGGGATGGGGGACGTAGACGATGCCGTCCTGGGCGCGGATCGCCTCGATCGTCTCGCCGAACGACATCCCGCGCGGGATCTCCTCGGAGAGGAAGAGCCCGATCACCTCGCCCTGGTCGGCCGTCTTCACCTCCTCGCCCGGTATCACCACGAGGCCGCGGCCGCGCGCGAGCCCTGCTGCCTCGAGCGCGCCGCCGAAGACGTTGTGGTCGGTGACCGCGATCGCCCCGAGGCCCTCGCCCTCGGCGTGGTCGAGGAGGTCCTCGACCGGGACCTGGCAGTCATGCGACCAGCTTGTGTGGAGGTGCAGGTCGGCGACGATCCAGTCGCGGTCGGCCAGCGGCTCGACGGCCCGGGCCCGCCTGCGCCGCGAGGTCAGCCCGCCGTAGAGCTCGTCGAGCTCGCGCGCGGCCGCCGCGAAGCTCTGCGGCTCCGCGCCTGCTCGCGCCCGCGCCTGCTCGCGCCCGCGATACGCCTCGTCCTCGGCGAGGCGCAGGAGCGCGGCCGCGGCGAGCTCCGGCTGCCGGCCGAGGCCGGGCGGCGAGACGACCGCGCACCCGGCGGCGGCGGCCTCGAGCGCGACCCGGTCGAGCCCGTCGGGCGCGGGGACGAACACCGCCGCGCCGTTCAGCAGCCGGGCCCGCGCCTCCCCGTCGCGAAGGGTGCGCACGTGCGCGCGGCCGCGCAGCGCGCCCGGCAGCGCGGGCCTCCCGGCGAGCGGCTTCGTGCGCAGGAATACGAGCTCCCAGTCCGGCAGCGCGCGCAGCGCGCGGACGACCGCGCGCGTCAGCGGCCGTTCTCCGGGCCGCCACTCGAGGACGACCAGCTGCCGCTTCTCGCCCGGCCGGAAGAGGTCGAGGTCGACCCCCGGCGTGATCACGCGGTAGTCGCCGGGCAGGCGCTCTGCCGCCGCCTCTGCCGTCTCCTCGGAGGTCGCGACGAGCGCGTCGATCCGGCCGAGCAGGCGCTCGCGCTGGGCTCGTCCGGGCGGGTACCCGAGCCGCTCGGGCGAGAGGAAGGTCGCGACGGCGAAGGCGCGCGCGTCGCGGAGCGCGAGGTACGAGAGGCTCGGCAGGCCGGGCTCGAAGCCGTGGACGACGTCGTACTCGCCGCGGGCGAGCGCGAGCGAGAGGTTGGCCCGCACGCCGACCGGGACGCCGATCCGGCTCCGCCGCGAGACCGGCAGCGCCGGCCCGAGGGCGATCACCTCGGCGCCGTCGCCGCCGAGCAGCGCGCGCCGGCCCTCGAGCAGGTCGGTCGCCCGGGTCGAGGGCGCGAGCACGGTCACCTGGTGCCCGAGCACGCGCAGCTCGCGGGCGATTCCCGCCACGTGCTCGTTCACGTCGTGGGGCCGCGACCAGGCGAACGGCGTGACCAGGCAGACGCGCAGGCCCATCGCGGCGAGTCTACGCGCCGGGGCGCCTGCGCGAGGAGGCGCCCCGGCGCGAGAACGGTCAGGTCGCGGTGGTCTGCTTGACCTGCTTGCGCGCGTGCTTGCGGATGAACGTCTCCGTCTTGTCGCGCGCGTCCTCGTCCGGCATCTGCACCGGCGGGGACTTCATCAGGTAGGCGCTCGGCGCGGTGAGCGTGCCCGAGACGCCGTTGTTCAGCGCGAGCTTCGCGAGCCGCACCGCGTCGATGACGACGCCGGCCGAGTTCGGCGAGTCCCAGACCTCGAGCTTCAGCTCCGCGTTCAGCGGCACGTCGCCGAAGGAGGTGCCCTCGAGCCGGATGTACGCCCACTTGCGGTCCGTCAGCCACGGCACGTAGTCGGAGGGGCCGACGTGGATGTTCTCGTCGCCGAGCTCGTACGGCAGTGTGGCGGCGACCGCGTTCGTCTTCGAGATCTTCTTCGACTCGAGCCGGTCGCGCTCCAGCATGTTCATGAAGTCGGAGTTGCCGCCGAAGTTGAGCTGGTAGGTGCGGTCGACCCGCACGCCGCGGTCCTTGAACAGGCTCGTCAGCACGCGGTGCGAGATCGTCGCGCCGACCTGCGACTTGATGTCGTCGCCGACGATCGGCAGGCCGCGCTCCTCGAAGCGCCGCTGCCAGTAGTTCTCGCGGGCGATGAAGACCGGCATGCAGTTCACCATCGCGCAGCCGGCCGCGAGGATCTGCTCGGTGTACCACTTGGTCGCCTCCTCCGAGCCGACCGGGAGGTAGTTGATCACCACGTCGGTCTGCGTGTCCTGGAGGATGCCGACGACGTCGTCGGTCTCGCCGGGCGCCTTCTCGACGACCTCCGAGAGGTACTTGCCGAGGCCGTCGTGCGTCATCCCGCGGCGGACGGTCACGCCGGTCTTCGGCACGTCCGAGAACTTGACCGTGTTGTTCGGGTGCGCCCAGATCGCCTCCGAGAGGTCTCTGCCGACCTTGTCCGTGGTGACGTCGAAGGCGGCCGTGAACTCGACGTCGCGGACGTGGTAGCCGCCGAGGTCGACGTGCATCAGCCCGGGCACGAAGTCGCCGGGGTCGGCGTCCTTGTAGTACTCGACGCCCTGCACGAGCGAGCTCGCGCAGTTCCCGACGCCGATGATCGCGACGCGGACCTTGTCGTCCGAGCGCCGCGCCTTGCCGTTGGTCGAAGCCATGGGTTCCTTTCCTGCGAGGCGCTCGGTGAGCGTCTCGACGATCAGGTCGTTGACGTTGCGCCTGCGCTGCCGCGCGCGGGCCGCGAGCTTGTCCTTCAGCTCCGCGGGCATGCGCAGGAGCACCGAGCCGCTCGAGCCCGGCGCCTTGCCGGGGCGGCCGCTGGGCTCGAAGGAGACGCCGAAGCGGGAAGCGAGCAGGCCGACCGCGACGTCGTTGAGGCTGCGGCCGGAGCTTCGGACCTCCTCCGAGAGGAGCCGCTTGAGCTCGCCGGGCATCCGGACGAGCACGTGCTTGCGAGTAGGTGCTAGCACAGAAGTGCTAGCAGTATACGTCTACTTCCGGCGCAGCTGCGAGCGCACGGCGAAGACGCGCTGCAGCACGGTGAACCAGGCGGTCACCGCGAGGAAGTAGATCGCCCACTGGAGCCCGCCCCAGGGCGCGAACACGAGACCGGCCGTGATCACGACCACGCGCTCGGCGCGGCTGCCGAGGCCGACGTCTCCCTTCAGCCCGAGCAGCTCCGCCTTCGCGCGCGCGTAGGAGACGAGGAACGAGCCGGCCATCGCCGCGATCGTGAAGCCGACGGCGACGTCGTTTCCCTCGCGGGCGAAGACGAGCGCGACCGCCGTGAGCATGAAGCCCTCGCTGACGCGGTCGGAGATCGAGTCGACGAAGGCGCCGAAGGGCGTCGCCTTGCCACCGTGGCGGGCGAGCGCGCCGTCGAGGATGTCGAGCACCGAGCCGACGACGAACACCGCCGCCCCCAGCCAGTACAGGAGCCACGGCCGCTCGTGGGCGAAGAAGACGATCACCGAGGCGGCGAAGCACAGGCTGATCCCGGCGGCGGTGAGCGCGTTCGGGGTCACGCGCGTGCGCGCGAGGCCGCCGATCCAGCGGCTGGCCAGACGGCGCGTCCCGTCGGTGTAGCCCCGCTTGACCCAGGCGAGGGCCTCGGTGCGGCTCACGCCGCGGTGGGGCGGGGGCGGCGCAGCGGGTTCCGGTAGACGAGCACGAGCGCGATCGTCGCCACGACCACGCCGCCGAGCACGTCGAGCCAGAAGTGGTTGCCGGTCGCCATCACGCTGAACCACACCCAGGCGGGCCAGAGCAGCCAGAGCACCTTCGCCACACGCGACCGGCAGACGGACGCGAGCACGAGGCCCACGATCAGCGCGTCCGCCGCGTGCAGGCTCGGCATCGCCGCGTACGGGTTCGCCGCGAACTCGATCACGCCGCTGCCGTGGTTGAGCTCGCTGAAGTTCGAGAGCGTGTCGCTGAAGCCGAGGTCCGGGAACATCCGCGGCGGCGCCGTCGGCAGCACGACGTAGCCCACGAGACCGATCACGTTCGCGAGCAGGACCGTGTTGCGGAACTTGACGAACGCCTCGTTGCGCCGCAAGTAGACCCAGAGCAGCGCGAGGCCGAGGACGGTGAACTCCGAGTTCCAGTACGTCCACGAGGCCGCGGTCGCGAGCACCTGCGAGCCGTCCACCAGGCGCTGGAGGGTGATCTCGAAGAGCGCGTTCGCGTGGCGCTCGATCCCGATCACGTGCAGCCCGTTGTCGAACGCCTTCGGCGGGTTGCGGTCCGCGAGGCCACGGGCCACCTGGTACGCCGCCAGGAAGCCGAACCAGATTGCTAGCTGCCGCCCGAAGTCTCCCCACCCGCGGGGCAGGACCCGACGGCCTGCTGAGACGAGCACACTCACGGGACTGCCGTATTTTAACGCCCCGGCGCGACGGCTTCTTCCTCGTGCTACCCGCCCATTTGTGACATCGAGCGCGATCGAGGCGCCGCTTGGAGAAAGGCGGGCTCTGGCCGCCGTTTCGGACCGCCCAGCGGCGGCCAGCGAGCTAGCCGCCGATCTGCGACATCGAGCGCGACGCCCGCACGAAGCCCGCGTCGTTGATCTTGTGCTTCAGCTCCTTGTGGCGGACGGCGAAGCGCAACAGGCTGGCGAGCTCCTCGTCGGAGGCCCCCTCTCGCAGCGGTGTCTTCAGATCCCACTCGCGCCGCGAGAAGAGGCACGTCCGCAACTGGCCGTCCGCGGTCAGGCGGATGCGGTCGCAGCTCGAGCAGAACGGCTCCGAGACCGGGTTGACGAAGCCGATCTCGCCGGCTCCGTCGGCGAAGCGGAAGCGCCGCGCGGTCGAGGACGCCTTCGCCGGGAGCTCCTCGAGCGGCCAGCGCTTCTCGATCAGCGCCCGGATCTCGGCGCCGGTCAGCACGTCGTCGCCGCGCCACGACTCGTCGGCGTCGAGCGGCATGAACTCGATGAAGCGGACGACGTAGGGCTTCCGCCGCGCGAGCTCGGCGAGCGCGGGCACCTCGACCTCGGTGAAGCCGCGCATGGCCACGCAGTTGACCTTGATCGGCCGCAGCTGCGGGTAGCGCTCGGCCTCCTCGAGCCCGGCGAGCACGCGGTCGAGCGCGTCGCGGCGCGTGATCTCCGCGAAGCGCACGTGCGAGAGCGAGTCGAGCGAGACGTTCAGCCGTCGCAGGCCGGCGTCGACGAGCGGCTCCGCGAGCCGGTCGAGCAGGACGCCGTTGGTCGTCAGCGAGAGGTCGTTCACGCCCGGCGTCTCCGCCAGCAGCCGCACGAGCACGGGCAGGTCGCGGCGCACGAGCGGCTCGCCGCCGGTCAGCCGCACCTCCTCGACGCCCATCGCCGCGAGCACGCCCACGATCCGGGCCGTCTCCTCGAAGCTCA
>DATIFC010000015.1:0-12759 GCA_035455445.1 Gaiellaceae bacterium
CGTTCGCGACGGCCTCGTGCTCGTTGGCGTAGGACAGGAACGGCATGTCGCCCACGACCATCGCGCGCTTCGTGCCCCGCACCACGGCCTTCGTGTGGTGGAGCATCTCCTCCATCGTCACGCGGACGGTCGTGTCGTAGCCCAGCAGCACCTGGCCCAGCGAGTCGCCGACGAGGACCATCGGGAGGCCGGCCTCGTCGACGAGCGCGGCCGTGGGGAAGTCGTACGCCGTGATCATCGCGATCCGGGTGCCGTCGGCGTACAGCTTCGCGATGTCGACGACGGACAGGCGGCGGACGGACCCGGATTGCGCGCTCATCGGCTGATCTCCGCTGTGGTGCGGCCAGTGTGCCCCGCGGCGTCACGCGCGTCCACCAGCCGGGCGACCCGGTCGAGCAGGCGCTCGGCGACCTCGCGCTTGGTCAGCAGCGGCAGGTCCTCCCGGGACCCGTCGGCGGCCAGGATCGCGACCCGGTTGGTGTCGGTCGCGAACCCGGAGCCCGGCTCGGCGACGTCGTTGGCGACCAGCAGGTCCACGCCCTTGCGCCGCAGCTTGTCGGCGGCCCGCTCGAGCGAGCCGGTCTCCGCCGCGAAGCCGACGAGCACCGGGCGCGGGACGAGCGACGCCGCGCGCTGAGCGCCGAGGCACGAGCGGTGGAGGACGTGGCGCGCACCGAGGCCGAGCGGCTACTGCGCGGCGGCCGCGAGCGCATCCCCGAGCTGGTCGTCGCCGTGATCTCCTGCGTGACGGAGGGGGGCTCGCCGTGAGCGCAGCCTGGGTCTCGGGCAGCGTCCGCGCCCGGCTGCTCGTGGCCGAGCGGCGGCTCGGTGCCGAGGGTGCCCGCGAGCTCGGCGGCTCGGCGACCGTGCGCGACGCGCTGGTCGCCCTCGGGCGGACGCCCTACCGCCGCGAGATCTCGCTGGGGCTCGGGCTCGAAGAGGCCCAGCGCGCGCTCGCGGTCAAGACGCTGCTCGACCTGCGACTGCTCGCGGGCTGGCTTCCGCAGGAGGCGCTCAGCCTGCTGCGCGCGCTCGCGGGGTGGTACGAGCTCGCGAACGTCGAGGACCGGGTCGCGTACCTCGAGGGCGCGCCGCTGCGGCAACCGTTCGAGCTCGGCGGCCTCGCGAGCGCGTGGCCGCGCGCGGCCGGCGCCCAGAGCCTCGAGGAGCTTCGGCAGGCGCTGGCGCCGACCGCCTGGGGTGACCCCGGCGGCGAGACGCCCGCGCAGCTCGGGCTCGGGCTGAGGCTCGCCTGGGCGCACCGCGTCGCGGACGCCGCGCCTGGCGCCGGCGCCTGGGCCGCGGGTGCGACCGCGCTGCTGGTCGCGAGCACCCTCTTCGTGGCCGGCCTGCCGGTCGAGGCGCTGCCCGTGCCGCCGGTTCGCCTGCTCGGGCCGGCCTGGCAGGCCGCGGGCACGTTCCCGAGGTTCAGGGAGGCGCTGCCGGCGGACGCGGCCTGGGCGCTCGAGGGCGTCGAGTCGCCCGAGCAGCTCTGGCGCGCCGAGGCCCGCTGGTGGGCGCGCGTCGAGGAGGAGGGCGCGCGGCTGCTGCGCGGCTCGCGGCCCGGCCCCGAGGTCGTGGTCGGCGCGACCGCCCTGCTGGCCGCGGACGCACATCGCGCGTCGTCCGCGCTGGCGGCTGCGGCGAGGCGCGGCCTGCCCGCGGTCGAGGAGGCATTCGATGCCGCCGCATGAGCGCGCGCACACCCTGCCGCTGCCGGCGCGGATGGCGCGCGTCGCCGTCGTCGCGCCGAAGGAGCGGCTGCGGGACGTCCTCGTCGCCGTCGCGGACGCGGGCGTCGTCGAGCTCTCTGGGCCGCTCCCGGCGGCCAGCGGCGAGCCGGTCGAGGCGCTGCGCCGCCTGCAGCACCGCGCGCGCAACGGCTCCGTGCGCCCGGTCGTCTCGCCGCGCACCCCCGATCTCGCGGAGCTCGAGCGAGCCGGGGACGCCGACCTGCTGGCCGGCGAGGTCGAGCTCTCCCGGCGGGAGGCGGCAGCGGTTGCGCGCGGGAGCTTCGCCGCGCTCGTCGGCTGGGTGCCCGCCACGGAGCTCGACCGGCTCGCGACGCAGCTCGAGCCGCTCGGGGCCGCGGCCCTCGAGCTCGAGACCCCTTCCTGGCTCGAGCCGCCGACGCTGCTGGCACAGCGGCGGCGCACGCGCCCCTTCCGGCCGCTCGTCGAGACCTACGGCGCCTCCCGCTACGCCGACCTCGACCCCACCCCCTTCGCCGCCTTCTCGTTCGTGCTCATGTTCGGGATGATGTTCGGCGACGTCGGCCACGGGCTGCTCGTCGTCGCGGCGGCGCTCTGGCTCCGGGCCACGCGCAGCGCCCGCGTCGCCTCCGTTCGCAGCGTCTGGCCGCTGATGTGCGGCGCGGGCCTCTCGGCGGCGCTCTTCGGGCTGCTCTACGGCGAGTGCTTCGGCCCGACCGGCCTCGTCCCGACGCTCTGGCTGGACCCGCTCGACGAGCCCACGACGCTGCTCGCGGCCGCGCTCGTGATCGGCGCGCTCCTGCTCGCGCAGAGCTATGCGATCGGAAGCGTCAACCGCTGGCGCGAGCGCGGGCCCGGCGAGGCGCTCCTCGCGCCCAGCGGCCTCGCGGGCACGCTCGTCTTCCTCGGCGGCGCCGTCGCCGCGGGCGGGCTCTACCTGGGCTCGAATGCGCTCGCCTACGTCGGCGCCGTCCCGGCTGCGGCGGGCCTGCTGCTGCTCGTCGGAGGCCACGTCCTGCACGCCGGGCGCGGCCCGCTCGCCGCTGTCCAGGCGGGGATCGAGTCGATCGACTCGGTGGTTCGGATCGGTGCGAGCGCGATCTCGTTCACCCGCCTCGCCGCCTTCGGCCTGGTGCACGCCGCGCTCGGCGCGATCGTCTGGAGCGCGGCCACCGCCGCCTGGGGCGGCGTCGTCGGCTCGCTGCTCGCGATCCTCGTCTTCGTCGTCGGCAACGCCGTCGCCTTCACGCTCGAGCTGCTGGTGGCCGGCGTCCAGGCCCTGCGGCTCGAGTACTACGAGCTCTTCTCGCGCATCTTCGCCGGGGAAGGGCGTGCCTTCGCCCCCTGGCGCATCCCGGTCGCCGTCCAGAAGGAGGAGTCATGATCGAACCCCTGCTCTTCGGCCTCCCCGTGATCGTCGCGGTCGCCGCCGCGACCGCGTGGCTGCTCCACCGCTCGCCGCAGACGGGCCTCCGGCGGCTGCTCGTGCTGAACGGGCTGATCCTGCTCGGCGCGCTCGGGCTGTTCGTCGCGGGCCTCGTCGGGCCCTCGGCGGCGCACGCCGCGGCCGCCGGCGACGGGACCGATCCGCGCGGCGCCCTGCTCGGGGCCGCGATCGCGGTCGCCGGCTCGAGCATCGGCGCGGGCATCGGCGTCTCGTACACGGGGTCGGCCGCGCTGGCGGCGATCAGCGAGAAGCCGGAGATGTTCGGGCGCGCGATGGTGTTCGTCGGCCTCGCCGAGGGCATCGCCATCTACGGCCTCGTCATCGCGATCATGCTGATCGGGAAGGCATGAGCCGCGCGGTCGCGATCGGCGACGAGCGCCGCCTCGCGGGCTACGCGCTCGCGGGCGTCGAGGTGCTCCCGGCGGCGACGGACGCGGAGGCACGGACTGCCTGGGCGGGCCTGGACGAGGAGACGGCGCTCGTCCTGCTGACGCCGCAGGCGGAGCACGCGCTCGCGGACGCGTGGGCCGAGCGAGCCGCGTGCCTGCGGGCGGTGGTGCCCTCGTGACGGTCACGGTCGAGCCGGTTCGCAGGTCGCTCCTCGACAGCGTGCGCGCGGAGACCGAGCGGCTGCTCGCGGAGGCCGATGCGCGGGCATCCGAGCTGCTCGAGCAGGCCGACGCGCAGGGAGAACGACTCGTGGCGCAGGCGCGCATCGAGGGCGAGGCCGCGGCCGCGCTCGAGGGCGCGCAGGAGCAGGCTCACGCGCGGCGCTCGGCGCGCTCGGCGGTGCTGACCGCCCGGCGCACGCTCCACGAGGAGCTGCGGCGGGAGGCACGGGCCGCGGCCCAGAAGCTGCGCTCGGGGCCCGCGTACCCCGCGCTGCTCGACCGCATGGAGGCCACGGCCCGGGACCAGCTCGGCGAGGACGCGGCCGTGACCCGCAACGCCCCGCCCTCGGGCGGCGTCCTGGCCTCGCGCGGCGACCGGCTGGTGGACTACTCGCTCGACGCCCTCGTCGAGCGCTGCCTGAACGGGCTCGGAGCGGAGGTGGAGCGGCTGTGGTCGTGAAGGAGCCGCGCGTCGTGAAGGTGAGCGGCCCGGTCGTCCAGGTCGAGGGCTTCGACGACGTGAGCATGCTCGAGCTGGTCGAGGTCGGCGAGCGCCGCCTCCCCGGCGAGGTGATCGCGCTCGAGGGTGGGCGCGCGACCGTCCAGGTCTACGAGTACACGGGCGGCCTGCACCCCGGCGAGCCGGCCGCGCCGACCGGCGTGCCGCTGAGCGCAGAGCTCGGCCCCGGGCTGCTCGGCGGCGTCTTCGACGGCATGCTGCGCCGGCTCGACGGAGCCGGCGACTGGATCCGCGCCGGGGCTCAGCTTCGCACCCTGCCCCACGACGGGCGCTGGGAGTTCGAGCCCGCGCCGTCGGGCCGCCGCCTCGGCACCGTCTCCGGCGCCGGCAGCGTGGAGCACCGCGTGCTCGTGCCGCCCGGGGTCGACGGCGAGCTCGAGTGGCTCGCGCCGGCCGGGACGTACACGGTCGAGCAGCCGGTGGCGCGCGTCGGCGAGACGGAGATCGCGCTCGCCGAGCGGTGGCCGGTGCGCCGGCCGCGCCCGGCCGCGGAGCGCCTGCACGGCTCGGTGCCGCTCACGACCGGACAGCGCGCGCTCGACCTCTTCTTCCCGCTCGCGCTGGGAAGCGCGGCCGCCGTCCCCGGCGGCTTCGGCACTGGCAAGACCGTCCTCCTGCAGCAGATCGCCAAGTGGTGCGACGCGGACGTGATCGTCTACGTCGGCTGCGGCGAGCGCGGCAACGAGATGGCCGACGTGCTGCGCGAGCTGCCCTCGCTGACCGACCCGCGCAGCGGCCGGCCGCTGATCGAGCGCACCGTCCTGATCGCCAACACCTCGAACATGCCCGTGCTCGCCCGCGAGGCCAGCATCCACACGGGCGCCACGGTGGCCGAGTACTTCCGCGACATGGGCCACGACGTCGTCCTGATCGCGGACTCCACCTCGCGCTGGGCGGAGGCGCTGCGCGAGGTCGCCTCCCGCACCGACCAGCTCCCCGCCGAGGAGGGCTACCCGGCCGGGCTCGCCTCCGAGCTCGCCTCCTTCTACGAGCGGGCGGGCCGGGTGCGGACGCTCGGCGGCAAGGAGGGCTCGGTGACGATCCTCGGCGCGGTCTCCCCGCCGGGCGGCGACCTGACCGAGCCCGTGAGCGCACACACGCGGCGCTTCACGCGCGCGACCTGGTCGCTCGACCGCGACCTCGCCTACGCACGGCACTACCCCGCTGTGAGCTGGCGCGACTCGTTCACGCGCGACGCCGAGGCCGTCGGCGACTGGCATTTCCTGCGGCGCGAGCCGGCCTGGCGCGAGCAGCGCGAGCGGGCGCTCACGCTCCTCCAGGAGGCGGACCGGCTGGAGTCGATCGCCCAGCTCGTCGGCTCGGGCTCGCTCCCCGGCCGTGAGCGGATCGTGCTCCTCGGCGGACGGCTCCTGCGCGAGGCCGTGCTGCAGCAGAGCGCGCTCAGCGAGAACGACGCCTACTGCGCGCCCGAGAAGCAGACGGCGCTGCTCGCGCTCGTGCTGCGCGTGCTCGACCGCTGCCAGGAGCTCGTCGGCCGCGGCGTCCCGGCCTCCGCGATCGAGAGCGTCGACCTCTCGGCGGTGACGCGCGCGCGCGAGGCCACCGCGCCGGACGAGGTGGACGAGGTGGCGCGGGTCTACGAGCAGGTCGCGCCGGCGCTGGGAGCGCTCGAGTGAGCCTGCGCGCTCCGGTCGAGTACTCGTCGATCTCGTCGGCCCGCGGCCCGCTGCTCGTCGTGCAGGGCGTCGAGCGGGTGGGATGGGACGAGGTGGCGACGATCCGACTCGACTCGGGCGAGCCGCGCAACGGCGTCGTGCTCGACGTCGACCGCGATCTCGCGGTCGTGCAGGTGATGGAGGGCACCGAGTCGCTCCGGCTGGGCGAGCTCCGGGTCGCCTTCAGCGGCAGCCCGCTGCGGGTCCCGGTGGGCGAGTCGTGGCTCGGCCGCGTCTGCAACGGGCGCGGCGAGCCGATCGACGACGGCCCGCCCGTCTTCTCCGACGAGTGGGCGAGCGTCGCGGGCAGCCCGATCAACCCGCGGGCACGGGAGACCCCGAGCGAGGCAATCCTCACCGGCGTCTCGGCCGTGGACGGGCTCGCCACGCTCGTCCGCGGCCAGAAGCTGCCGATCTTCTCGGTCGGCGGGCTGCCCCACCTCGAGCTCGCGGCCCAGGTCGCGGCCCAGGCGCACGCGGGCGGCGAGGCGTTCGCGGTCGTGTTCGCGGCGGTCGGCATCACCCAGGCGGACGCGATGGCCGTGCGCGACGCGCTCGAGCAGCGCTCCGAGCAGGGCGACCTCGTGCTGCTGCTGAACACGGCCGACGACCCGCTGATCGAGCGGATCGTGACGCCGCGGATCGCGCTCACCGTGGCCGAGCACCTCGCGTTCGAGCTCGGCCGCCACGTGCTCGTGGTGATCGCCGACCTGACGAGCTACGCCGAGGCGGTGAGAGAGGTCTCGGCCGCGCGCGGCGAGGTGCCGAGCCGGCGCGGCTACCCGGGCTACCTGTACAGCGACCTCGCCTCGCTCTACGAGCGTGCGGGGCGGATCGCGGGGCGCCCGGGCTCCGTGACGCAGCTGCCGGTGCTGACCATGCCCGCCGGGGACATCACGCATCCCGTGCCCGACCTGACCGGCTACATCACCGAGGGGCAGCTCGTGCTCTCCCCCGACCTGCACGTGGCCGGCGTCTACCCGCCGTTCGACGCGCTCGGCTCGCTCTCGCGGCTGATGCGCCTCGGCGCCGGGCCGGGCCGCACGCGCGACGACCACCTCGCCGTCGCCGCGCAGCTCTACGCGGCGCTCGCACGGGCGCGGCAGCTGACCGACCTCGCGGACGTCGTCGGCGAGGCGGGCCTGACGCCGGCGGACCGGCGGTTCCTCGAGCTCGACGCCGCCTTCCGCTCCGAGTTCCTCGACCAGGACCAGACCGAGTCGCGCTCGCTCGACGACACGCTCGACCGTGCCTGGCGCGTGCTCTCGACGCTGCCGCGCCGCGAGCTGACGATGGTCGACGAGAAGCTGCTCGCCGGCCACTACCGCGGTGACGATGAGGATTCGGCGCCCACCGGGTAGGGCCGGCCGCGTCTGGCTCGTCCGCCGCCTCGCGGTCGCGAACCGCGGCCGCGACGTGCTCGAGCAGAAGCGCATCGCGCTGGCGCGCGAGCTGGAGCGGGTCGAGGCGCAGCTCGCGGAGGCGAGGCGCGAGTGGGAGGAGCGCTCGCGCACGGCGGAGGCGTGGTGGCAGCGGGCGGCGGTGCTGGCAGGCGAGCGTCCGCTCGAGCTCGCGCGCGCGGCCGCGCGCGATCCGGCGGAGGTGACGGTCACCTGGCGGAACGCGCTCGGCGTCGTCTACCCCGCCGAGGCGAAGGTCTCCGCGCCGGCCGGCGAGCCGGCGCCCGCCGGCGGCAGCTCAGCGCTCGCGCTCGCCGCGGCTGCCCACCGCCGGGCCCTCGAGTCCGCCGCGGAGCTCGGCGCGGCCGACCTCGCCCGGGAGCGCACCGAGCGCGAGCTGCGCCTGACCACGCAGCGCCTGCGCGCCCTCGAGCGCCGCTGGATCCCCGAGCACGAGCGCGAGCTGCGCGAGCTCCAGCTCTCCCTCGACGAGAACGACCGCGAGGACGCCGCCCGCAGCCGCTGGACGATCCGCCGCCTGCGAGCCTAGGAGGAAAGCGGCACGAGCCGCGTACCGGTCGCCTTGAAGGAGGCGAACGCGCTCCCGCCGCGGGCGAGCTCGAGCCGTTCCGCGGAGGAGGCCGTCACCTCGGCCGTCAGCGGCCCGATCCGGACGCGGACGCGGTTGCCGACGGGCGTGAGAGACGCGACCTCGCCGCGAATCACGTTCAGCGCCGAGTCGTCGGCGTGGACGCGCCCGACGGCGACGTCCCACGGGTAGACGACCACGCCGACCTCTCCCCCGGCCTCGTCCGTCGAGTAGACGACCTCGCCGTCCCGCAGCCGGATGCGCGTCAGCCCCTGCTCGTGCGCCTCGACGCGGCCGTGCAGCAGGTTCGCGCCCGTGAAGGAGGCGACAAACGGGTCGCGGGGCCGCGCGACGAGCTCCTCCGGCGAGCCGAGCTGGCGCAGCTCGCCCTCGACCAGCACGCCCACCGTATCCGCGAGCGCGGCCGCGTCCTCGTAGTCGTGGGTGACGATCAGGGCCGGCAGCCCGAGCGAGCGCAGCAGCTCCTGCAGCTCCCCGCGCACGGCGTCCCGCGTGTGCGCGTCGAGGGCCGCAAGCGGCTCGTCCAGCAGCAGCACGCCGGGGTCGCGCGCGAGCGCGCGGGCGAGAGCCACCCGCTGCCGCTCGCCGCCCGAGAGCTCCCGCGGCCTCGCGCCGGCCAGGTGCGCGATGCGGAACCGCTCGAGCAGCTCGTCGGCCCGTTCCTTCCCGCCGTAGGCGACGTTGCCGCGCACGCTCAGGTGCGGGAAGAGCGCATACTCCTGGAAGACGAGGCCGACCCGCCGCTCGTCGGGCGCGCGGCAGACGTCGGGGCCGAGCCAGACCTCGCCGTCGAGCGCGATCCGCCCCTCGGCCCGCGCCAGGCCGGCGATCGCGCGCAGCGCCGAGCTCTTCCCCGCCCCCGAGGGCCCGACGAGCGCGACCGTCCGCTCGACCTCGAGCGCGAGCCTCAGGTCGAACGCGCGGAGAGGAAGCTCGAAGTCGGCCGAGAGGGTTGCCACGAGAGCACCAGCTTCAGGACGAGGAGGAGCGCCGCGCTGACGGCCACGAGCAGCGCGCCGATCGCGAGGGCCGTGTCGAAGTCGACCGAGAACTGCTCGTAGACCGCGAGCGGCAGGGTCTGCGTGACGCCGCGAAGGCTGCCCGCGAACATGATCGTCGCGCCGAACTCGCCGAGCCCGCGCGCGAAGGCGAGCGCCTCCCCCGCGGCGAGACCGCCGCGCGCCAGCGGCAGCACGACGCGGAAGAACGTCCTCGCCGGGCCGGCGCCGAGCGTCCGAGACGCGGCCACGACCTCGGGATCGACGGCCTCGAAGGCAGCGATCCCCTGCCGGATGTAGAGCGGGCTCGACACGAACGCCACCGCGAGCACGACCGCCGTCTGCGTGAACGGGATGCTCGTGCCGAGGAGGCCGGCCTTGCCGAAGGCCGCGAGCAGCCCGAGCCCTGCAACCGCAGGCGGCAGCACGAGTGGCAGCTCGACGAGCGTCACCGCCAGCGCGCGCCCGCGGAAGCGGCGGCTCGCGAGCAGGTACGCGAGCGGCGTGCCGAGCAGCAGGACGACCGCCTGTGCGATCAGCGACGTCTTCAGGCTCACGACCAGCGCGTCCTTCACGACCGGGCTCGCCAGCTGGTGCAGCAGCCGCCCGGGCGGCACGCGCAGGAAGATCGCCGCGACCGGCAGCACCAGGAACGCGAGCGCGACGGCCGCGGCCGCGAGCGCCAGCGCGCCGAGGGCCTGCCGGCGGGTCATCGCGGCAGGAAGCCGTAGCGGCGCAGGATCCGCTGGCCGGTGAGGCCAAGGACGCGCTTCACGAAGCGGTGGCCGGCCGCCTTGTCCCCGTGCAGGACGACGCAGACGCCGTACTCGACGTTCGGCCGCCCGCGCGGAGGGACCCTCAGTACCCGCACCTTGCGCGGCACCGTCCTCGCGTCGGTCGAGTAGACGAAGCCCGCGTCCGCCTCGCCGAGCGCGACCTTCGCCAGCACCTCGCGCACGTCGGTCTCGCGGCTGACGACGTTTCGCAGCACGCCCGTGAGCTTCAGCTTCTGCAGCACCTGGAGCGTGTAGTCGCCGACCGGGACGCCCTCGGCGGCGATCACGAGCTTCACTCCCCGGCGCCGGAGGTCGTAGACCGTCTTGACGTGTGCCGGGTTGCCCCGCGGCACGATCAAGACGAGCGCGTTGCGCGTGAAGACGACCGGCCTCGAGCAGAAGCCGTCGCCGTGGAGGCCGAGGGGCAGCCTCATGTTCGCCGAGGCGAAGACGTCGGCAGGCGCCCCCTGGCGGATCTGCGCGGCCAGGGCGTTCGAGCCCCCGAACGAGAAGCGGGCGTGCGGCGCGATCTTCGGGAAGGCGTCGGTGAGCGACGCGGCGGCAAAGACCGTGGCCCGCGGCGTGTCCCGCTGCGCAAGGGCGACCGCCGCGCCGAGAGACGCGGCGAGCACGGCTACGGCCGCGAGGGCCCTCACGAGTGCTCCACCATCACCGAGGTCGCCTTCACCACCGCGGCCGCCGGCATCCCCGGCTTGAGGCCCAGATCCTCGACCGCGTCGGCGGTCACGATCGCGACGAGGCGTGCGGGCTGGTCGACCGCGAGCTCGACCTGAGCGATCAGCCCCTCGACGCGCACGTCCGTGACGGTGCCCTGGAGCCGGTTGCGCGCGCTGAGCTGCCCGCCGTCGGCTTCACCCCGCAGGCGCCGCACCTCGGCCGCCGAGACGATCCGCCGGTTGCCGCTGTCGCGTGCCGTCTCGATCCGCCCGGCGCGATCCCACCGCCGGAGCGTGTCGAGGCTGATCCCGAGCAGCTTCGCCGCCTCGCTCGCGTTGTAGAACTGCTTCGGCACGCCCCAAAGTCTACTAGGCAATGCCTATGCATCAACGTGACCGCTGCATCTCTGCCGCCGACGCTCTATCCTCGGGGTGTGCACCAGACGCGCGCTCGCGCCGAGAGCCCGACGAAGTTCCTGCTCGACGAGACGCAGCTCCCGCGCCGCTGGTACAACATCCGCCCCGACCTGCCCTCGGCCCCCCAGCCCGTGCTGCATCCGGGCACCGGGGAGCCGGTCGGGCCCGACGACCTGGCCCCGCTCTTCCCGATGGAGCTGATCGGCCAGGAGGTGAGCGAGGAGCCGGAGATCGCGATCCCGGACGAGGTCCTGGAGATCTACAGCCTCTGGCGCCCGACGCCGCTCTACCGCGCCCGCCGGCTCGAGCAGGCGATCGGCACGGGCTCCCGGATCTTCTACAAGTACGAGGGCGTCAGCCCTCCGGGGAGCCACAAGCCCAACACGGCGGTCGCGCAGGCCTACTACAACAAGAAGGAGGGGCGGACGAGGCTCTCGACCGAAACCGGCGCGGGCCAGTGGGGAAGCGCGCTCTCCTTCGCCTGCCGGCTCCTCGGCCTGGAATGCAAGGTCTACATGGTTCGCATCTCGTACGAGCAGAAGCCCGCGCGGCGCTCGATGATCAAGGCCTGGGGCGCCGACGTCGTCCCGAGCCCGTCCGAGCACACGCAGTCCGGACGCGCGATCCTCGCCGAGCATCCGGACTCGCCGGGAAGCCTCGGGATCGCCATCTCGGAGGCGGTCGAGGACGCGGCCGGCCGCGACGACACCGCCTACTCGCTCGGGAGCGTCCTCAACCACGTGCTCCTGCATCAGACCGTGATCGGCCAGGAGGCCCTGGCGCAGATGGAGCTCGCGGGCGCGTTCCCGGACGTCGTGATCGGCTGCGTGGGCGGCGGCTCGAACTTCGCCGGCCTCGCGTTCCCGTTCCTGCGCGAGAAGATCGCGGGCCGCGAGATCGACGTGCTCGCCTGCGAGCCCGCGGCCTGCCCGACTCTGACGCGCGGGGTCTTCGCCTACGACTTCGGCGACACGAGCAAGCTGACGCCGCTCGTGGCGATGCACACGCTCGGGCACGACTTCGTGCCCGCCCCGATCCACGCCGGCGGGCTCCGATACCACGGCGTCGCGCCGCTGATCTCCCAGCTCGTCCGCGACGAGCTCGTCCGCGCCGAGGCGTATCTCCAGAACGACGTCTTCGCCTCGGCTGTCGTCTTCGCCGGCAGCGAGGGGATCCTCCCCGCTCCCGAGGCGGCCCACGCCATCCACGGGGCACTGCAGGCGGCGCGGGCCGCGGACGAGGAGGGCAAGGAGCGGACGATCCTCTTCAACCTGTCCGGCCACGGCCACTTCGACATGGCCGCCTACGACAACTACCTGGCCGGCAAGCTCGAGGACGTGGCCCTCGACGAGCAGGAGATGGAGCGAGCGCTCCAGGCAATCGAGGGCCTGCCGGCCCCGGCGTAGCCCGCGCAGGCGGGCCGCCAACTACCACGTTTTCCCGTCAGCCGGAGACGGCATCGCCGATCAGCTTCCTACCGATCAGCAGGGAAGAGCAGCCCGTGATCACGTAGAAGGCGGTGCCAGACACAGAAACCTGAGCGTCACGCGTAGTCCACAACCCGGCGCCCTTGCAGCGGCTCGAGCGCGGCATCGGTGTCAGACACCGTGACAAGAGTTCATGCAGCTCGACGCTCCCGAGCCGCGTGGCCCCGGGAGAGGCTCAGCGGCTCGGGAAACGCCGGGTCGAGCAGCATCTACGGCAGTACGCCGGCGACGGCGTTCAGGGCGCTGCTGACGTTGCCGGCCAGGAGCGTGATTGCCGCGATCACGGCGAGCACGATGACGGCCAGCACGACGCCGTACTCGGCCATCGTCTGCCCCTCCTCGCGCCTGCGTACCGAGTCGGCCGCAGCCTGCGAGAAGGCGTACAGCTTCAGCATCCGATTCACCTCTTTCCGAGCCCGACCATGCGC
>DATIFC010000016.1:0-2207 GCA_035455445.1 Gaiellaceae bacterium
GAGGTGTGGCGGGACGTCGTCCAGCGTGCGGCCGTGCGCGAGATGCGGCGCTACGTTCCGGAGATCGATCCCGGCGACGTCTCGCTCGGCCCGTGCGGGATCCGGGCGCAAGTGGTCGGGCGCGACGGGACGCTCGTTGACGATTTCTTGCTCGAGCGCAAGGGAGGGGCCCTGCACGTAGTGAATGCCCCCTCCCCTGCGGCGACCGCGTGCCTCGCGATCGGCGCGCGCGTCGCTGACGAGCTCCTCGGCTAGCAGCCGTTGCGACTGCCAGCCTCCGAGCGGCGCTTCGCCTCTCGGCGCCGAGTCGTCGAAGACCTCGCAGACCCCGTTCTCGCCTCGAAGTAAACCGATATCCGGTCCTCGACCATTGCCGGCCGCGGACAGATCCGCCGGGCTCGGGCGACCCTCATCGCCGTGCGCACGCCGTGCGCCTCCGCCTCAAACGGGAATGCGGCTTACCGCCGCGCGTTGACCGACTCGATGTCCAAGGCGTGGTCGGCCGAGCTGGAGTTGAAGGGGGCAGGCGGGGAGCCGGTCGACCTGCGCAGGACGCTGGCCTCGCACGGCGTCGCCGACCTGCCGCCGAACGTCGTCGACGACGAAGCAGTGACGCTCACGACGACGATCGAACTTCCGCGCGGGGCGGCGACCGTCCGCGTCGGCCCCGCCGGCTCGGGACTTGCGCGCGTCGAGGGGCGCGGGCCGCGCGCGGGCGTCGTCGAGACGGTCCGGCACATGCTGCGCCTCGACGCCGACCTCTCCGCCTTCTACGCAGTGGCCGCCAAGGACCCGGACCTGAGCTGGACCGGCGCCGGCGCCGGGCGGATGATGCGCAGCCCGACGGTCTTCGAGGACGTGGTCAAGACGATCTGCACGACGAACTGCGCGTGGTCGGCCACCGTGAGGATGACGACGGCACTGGTCGAGCACCTCGGCGCCCAGGCGCCCGACGGGCGCCGCGCCTTCCCGTCGCCGGGGGCGATGGCCGCGGCGGGCGACGCCTTCTACCGCGACGTCGTGCGCGCCGGGTACCGCGGCGCCTACCTGCGCTCGCTCGCGCTCCGCGTCGCCGAGGGAGAGCTCGACCTCGAGGTGCTGAACGACCCCGGCCTCTCGGACGACGAGGTCGCCGACCGGCTGATCGCGCTTCCCGGCTGCGGCCCGTACGCGACCGCCCACATGATGATGCTGCTCGGCCGCTACTCGCGCCTGATCCTCGACTCGTGGACGCGGCCGACCTACGCGCGCCTCAACGGACGCAAGGCCGCCGACCGGACGATCGAGCGCCGCTTCCGCCGCTACGGCGACTACGCCGGGCTGGCCTTCTGGCTGTACCTGACCCGCGACTGGGTCGAAGGCTGAGCAGCCGGCGAAGGCGCCTTTCCGACGAGCGCGAAGCCCGCGAACATGAGCGCGATCCCGACCAGCTCGCCGGCGTAGACCAGGTCGTACGAGCCCGCCCGAGAGAGCCCGGTCGCGAGCGCGACGACGAGCGCGCCCCCGCCGATCCAGAGGTTCGCGCGCACGCGCTGCCGGCGCACGATCGAGTAGAGCGAGCCGCCGATCAGGAACAGGCTGCCGACCGAGTTCAGCGCGACCGCCCAGAGGAAGGCGTGGCCGAGCAGGGCCGAGTTCTCCGGCGGGCGTCCGTGCTCCGTCGCGGCCAGCGCCGCGCCGTCGACGCCGGCGAGGCAGACCGTCACCGTCGCGGCGACCGTCGCCGCCGCCAAACCGCCGAGCAGCACGTCGCGACCGCGCCTCGGAAGCAGCAGCCACGCCGAGCCGGCGCCGAGGTAGGCGACCGTGAGGACGCCTCCGGCCAGGTAGTAGGCGCGAAAGAGCGCTGGGCTCCAGCCGCTCCGCTGCGCGAGCGCCTCGCAGGTCGCCGCGGCCGCGAAGAGCACGAACCCGCAGGCCCAAAGCACCTTCTCCCCCGAGCGGCGGCGCAGGAGCGAGCGCGAGAGCATCCCCGCGAAGGCGAGCGCGACGAGCGCCGCGCAGAGCGGCAGCAGCGCGTCGAGCACGGCGGGCGCCGCCGCGTGCGGGCGCGAGCTGATCGCCGTGACGGGAGCGGAGGGCGCGACGACACGCAGGTAGGCGAAGTCGCGCCCTCCGAACATCCCCTCGTGCGTCGCCACGAAGGCGTAGCGGCCGGGGCGAATCGCGGCCTCGGGCGTGAGCACGAGCTGGCGGGGAGAGGAGCG
>DATIFC010000017.1:0-7946 GCA_035455445.1 Gaiellaceae bacterium
CCACAGCACTCCGATTGCGACGACGGCGGCCGAGCCCGCGAGCGCGGCCCGCTCGGCGAGGCCCCACGCCGGCTGCAGCGCACGCGTCGCCCCCGGCCGGCCGTACCCCCTGGCCTCCATCGCCTCGGCCAGGTTGAGCGCGCGCTCGAGCGAGCCCGCCAGGAGCGGCGTGAGCAGGCGCGCCCGCCCGCGGGTGCCGGAGACCTCCACCCCGCGCCCGCGCAACGCCTCGACCAGGCCGGCCGCGTCGCGCTCCAGTGTCGGCACGAGCCGTGTCGCGAGCGCCATCGCGAGGACCGACCGGCGCGCGAACCCGGCCGCCTGCACGAGCCGGTCATGGTCGAGCAGCAGCGCATAGGCCGCGAAGGCAAGCGCGACTGCAGTCAGCCGCAGTCCCTGGAAGAGCCCGTTGTGGAGCTCCTCGCGCGTGACGTCGAGCTGCCCGAGCACGGGCACCGTCGGCCCCGCCCAGATCACGTGCCAGCCCACCGTCGCCACGAACGGCGTCAGCAGGAAGACCGCGAGGCCGGAGAGCAGCGCGCCCGCGACGTAGAGCCTGCGCCTTCCGGCGGGGCCGTGCAGGCAGGCCGCCAGCAGCACGGCCGCGATCGCCGCGACGGAGGCCACGTGGTCGGCGAGCAGCGCCGCCGCAGCCAGGGCGGCGAGCAGCGCCGCGGCCGGAGCGGGGCTCACCGCGAGGCCCCGTAGCGGAAACGAAACGGCCAGTGCCGCAGCAGCTGCCGCGGGTCGCCGTGGAACAAGATCCGCACCGGGGAGCCGGGCGACGGGCCGCGCAGCGTGATGCCGGTCTCCCTCGCGCCCAGGACGAGCGCGTTCGCGTCGAGCGCCGCCTTCGTCCCGGCCGGGAGCAGCCGCGCGTGCAGCCGCCGCGCCACGGCCCGCGCCCGCGGGTCGGACGAGACGACCACGGTTGGCCGCCGCCTGCCGTCGTAGCCGTTCAGGAACGGCTGCGGGAAGGCGCCGAGCACGACCGGGTCCTCTGCTGGGTCCTGCCACGCACGGTAGTCCCACCAGGCGAGATCGCCCGCGCGGAGGCGGTACTCGGCCGCGCTGCGGTCGGCGAGGTAGCCGTTGACGTAGAAGAACCACGCGCGGCGGCCGTGCTCGCCCACGCCGTCGACCGAGCGCACGTAGCGCCCGCCGAAGCGCGTCTGCACCTCGGCGACGCGGTCGAGCGCCTGCATCACCGACGCCCCGGCGGGAACGCTCGCCGCGTGCATCACCACGGCCCCGCGGTCGCGCGTGACCCAGACGGTCGCGCGGCCCGAGCTGCTCGAGGCCGAGCTGCACCCCGCCAGCGCGAGCGCGAGGGCCGCAAGCGCGAAGGCCCTCACCGGAGCGCGTTCGAGCGCACGGCGCCCTTCAGCGTCGCCGTCACCAGCCCGCGATGGCGGCCGATGCAGGCGGAGCCGCTGCGCGCGGGGACGGTGCGCCCGTCGACGTGCAGCCGCGCGCCGCGGGCGGGCTTCGTCTTCCCGGCGTCGTCCTGGGCGAGCACGCGGTAGCAGCCACGCCGCTCTCCGGCCCGCAGCGAGAGCGTCGGCGGCCCGCCGCTCGGCCCGAAGGTCGCCCAGTACCAGAGCACGTGGTCGCCCGGGCGGAGCAGCACGGCGTCGCCTCCGACCGGCGGCGAGGCGCCGTTCACCTTGAAGACCCAGCCGGCCGAGGAGTCGGCGACGTAGCGACCGATCTGGTCGACGTAGGGGCCGAAGGACGTGGTCGTCACGTGGTAGTAGAACTCGCCCGCGACGCTGGCCGACTCGAGCGCGTCGAGCGCGTTGGCGCCGACCGCGAGCGAGGGCTCGGTCGAGCCGTAGATGGTGCGGGTCTTGCCCTCCACGCGCACGTGCACGCGCAGGGCGAAGGCCGCAGGGACGACGAGCAGCGCCGCCACGCCTGCGGCAACGAGGGTGCAGAGACGCCGTGACACGAATCCTCCTTCCGCGAGGGGTTCGTCGAGCCGGCCATGCCGGGGAAGCCGGCCTGGCCTCTTACGGACATCGCAAGCGATGTCTTTGCGCGGCGGGCGGCAGGTCTTCTGACTCGGGGCTCCCTCCGGCGCCGCCTTCCCGGCCCTGCGGCCAGTGGCACCTCGGCGCGGGAGCGTCTCCCCTCACAGCGGCGGGACCGTCCCGGACTCGCACCGGGTTCCCTCACCGCTCGCCTTCGGGCCGGAGCCTACCATTGGCGCCGTGCGACTACGACGTGCGCTCTGGCTGTGGGCTCCGGCCGTCCTCTGGGCGGCGCTGATCTTCGCCCTCTCGGCGGTGCCGGACCTCGGCACCGGTCTCGGCGGCTGGGACACGGTGCTGCGCAAGCTCGCGCACGCCTCCGAGTACGCCGTGCTCGCCCTGCTGCTCTACCGCGCGCTCGGGCGCGAGCTGCCGGCGTTCCTGGTCGGCGTGGCCTACGCGGTCACCGACGAGGTGCACCAGGCGTTCGTGAAGGGCCGCCACGCCTCGCCGTTCGACGTCTCGATGGACGCGGCGGGGCTCGCGCTCGGCCTGCTCCTGCTGCACGCGGCGAGGTGGCGCTGGACGTCCGTACAATCGCAGCGTGGCTGACGGCAAGGCTCTCGACGACCGCCAGCTCGACGCCGTGCTCGAGCGGCTCGACGCCCTGCGCGCCGAGCTCCAGCAGCTGAACCGGCGGCTCGACCACACCGAGGGCTACCTCGCCCTGGCCCACGAGCTGCGCAACCTGAACGAGTCGCTCCAAGCGCTCGCCTACGCCGCCCTGGGCCAGCAGGGGCCGCAGGTGCGCCGACGGCGCTCTACGGGCTGAGCCTGTAGACCGTGCCGTCGAGCGAGGTCGCGTAGATCTCGCCCGCAGCGTCCTCTCCGAAGGAGGAGAGGTTCGAGACGGTGAACGGCTCGCGCCGCGGCCCCGAGCGCAGCTTGCCGCCGCTCGAGCGCAGGCTCCAGATCGTGCCCGAGCAGTAGTCGCCGTAGATGTAGCGGCCGCGGAAGGACGGGATCGCCTTGCCGCGGTACACGTAGCCGCCGGTGATCGAGCAGCCCTGCGAGTGGCTGTAGACGACGATCGGGAAGACGAGCGTCCCGCGCGGGTTCACCCGCTGCCCCGAGGTGTAGCGGGAGCGGCCCTCCCAGACGCGCCAGCCGTAGTTGTTCAGCGCGCGCTGCTGCCGTGGCGTGCGCACGTCCACCTCCTCCCAGGCGTTCTGGCCGACGTCGGCGACGTAGAGGTCGTGTGTCAGGCGGTCCCAGGAGAAGCGCCAGGGGTTGCGCAGCCCGTAGCCGGCGACCTGCCAGCGCGCGCCGCGCCGGTCCACGTTCAGGCGCAGCAGCTTGCCCAGCCTCGAGCTCAGGCTCTGCGAGTGGTTGTGCGGGTCGCCGCCGGAGCCGCCGTCGCCGGTGCCGGCGTAGAGGCGCCCGTCGGGGCCGAACTGCAGCTGCCCGCCGTTGTGGTTCGAGAACTCGCGGTGGTTGACGCGCAGGAGCGACCGCCCCGTGGAGGGCAGCCCGACCGAGCCGTTCGAGCGGAACTCGTACACGCGCACGTCGCCGCTGCGGTCGTTGAAGTAGACGAAGAAGCGGTGGTTCTTCGCGTAGCGCGGGTGGAAGGCGACCGAGAGCAGGCCCTGCTCCCCGCCGCTGCGCACGCGGCTGCGGATGTCGAGGAAAGGCCTGGGCTGCAGCTTGCCGTTGACGACCACGCGGATCACGCCGGGCTGCTCGACCACGTAGAGCCTGCCGGGGTCGCTCCTCGGCGCGGTCACGTAGACCGGCGAGTCGAGGCCCGACACGAACGGCCGCAGCCGCAGCTGCTCGCGTGCCTGGCCCACGGCGGAGCCGTTCTGGCCGCAGGCGGCGCCCGGTAGGGCGACGGCGGCGAGCGCGACGACGAGGCCGAGCCAGCGCATCAGCTCTTGAGCAGGACCCTCCGCAACTCGTCTTCCTTGCCCGGCTGCAGGATCGCCAGCACCTGGTCGCCGGGCTGGAGCTCGGTCGAGCCGACCGCGATCTCCGAGCGGCCGTTGCGCATGATCGAGATCAGGCGGGAGCCTTCCGGCAGGTCGAGCTTCTCGACTCGCTTGCCGGCGGCCGGGGCCTGCTCGTCGATCTGCACCTCGACGATCTCCAGGTTCTCCTGGCGGAGCTCGAGCAGGTGGACGAGGTCGTGCTCGGGGACCTCGTGCTCGATCAGCGCCATCAGGCCGCGCGTGGCCGAGACGGTCGGTGAGATCCCGAGCAGGTCGAAATGCGCCTGGTTGCGCGGGTCGTTGACGCGCGCGATCACCTTCGGCACGCCGTACTTCTCCCTCGCGAGCTGGCAGATGATCAGGTTGTCCTCGTCGTCGCCGGTCAGCGCCGCGACCACGTCGGGCGGGCGCGCGATTCCGGCCCGCTCGAGCACGTAGAGCTCGGTCGCGTCACCGAGCAGCACCTGGTGCTCGAACTCGTGCTCGAGGCGCTCGAAGCGGTCGCGGCGCTGCTCGATCAGCGTCACCTCGTGCTTCCCGTCGCCGAGCAGGACGCGCGCGAGGTTCGCCCCGACCTTCCCTCCGCCAGCGATCAGGATGTACATCAGCTGGTGGCGGGCTCCTTGGGTCGCACCTCGCAGGCGCGCACCGAGTCGAGCAGGACGTCGATCGCGACGGAGGTCGGGCAGACCGTGCGCAGGCCCCGCTTGCGGTAGAACTCCGCGCGCGCGGGGTCGAGCACGCGCACGACGACGCACTGGTTGTCGAAGCGCTCCTGCGCGACCTGGCCGATGACGATGTTCGTGTTGTCGCCGTCGGTCGCGACCACCACGGCGTCGGCGTCCTCGATCCCGGCCTCCCGCAGCACCTGGATGTCCATCCCGTGCCCGAGCACGAAGCCGCCGGCCCAGTGGTCGCCGAGCCGGCCGAGCGCCTCCTCCTTCTCGTCGACGGCGGTCACCTCCCAGCCCTCGCGATCGAGCTGGAGGGCGATCGCGGAGCCGACACGGCCGCAGCCGATGACGATCGCCTTCATGCACGCACCTTAGCTAGGCGTCAGACGACCGTGGCCGCAAGCAGCCACGGTCTCTTCAGCGGCATCGCAAGCGATGCCTTAGCCGGCCGCGCCGTCCTCCTCCATCACGCCCTCCGGGAAGGCGACGACGAGCACCTCGCAGGGCGCCTTGCGCAGCACGAACTCGACCGTCGGCGAGAAGAAGCGCGACTGCCTCCGCCAGCGCGGCGCCGAGCCGACCACGATCAGGTCGTTGTTGCGACGCTTCGCCTCGGAGACGATCGCGTCGCCGATCGAGCGGGCGCGAATCGTCTCCACCTGGACGTCGACGCCGTGGTCGGCGCCGAGGATGCGCGCCTCGGCGAGCGAGGCGGCAGCGGCCTCCTCGAGGTCGTCGAGAGCGGCGTCGAGCGGCTGGTCGAGCGGGACACGAATCACGTAGAGCGCCTCGACGAGCGCGCCCCGGTCCTCCGCGAGCTTCACCGCCGTGGCGATCATCTCCTCACCGATCGCGCCGAGCTTCATCGGCACGAGGATGCTGGAGAACTCGCTCTCGGGGAGCCGCTCCGGCGGCGCCTGGACGTGCTCGAGCAGGCCCTCGCCGCGGGTTCTCCGCACCAGGCCGTAGACCACGAGCCCGGCCAGCAGCCACGCAGGCCCGCCGTAACGCGCCCCGGCGTGCGTCGCCAGCGCGGCGACCCACACCGCGAAGGTCGCCGCCGACCCGACGATCGCCGGGAGCGGCACCGCCACCCCGCGTAGGCGGACGTTGGCCGGGGCGCGGTAGGGGCGCGGCAGCTCGGGCTCGGCGAAGCGGAGCTTGATCACGGCGAGCTGGGCCGCCGTGAACGCCGCGAGGACGCCGAAGCTGAACAGGCTCGCGAGGAAGGCGACGTCCTCGTGCACGAACGACGTGGCGACGATCAGCGCGCTCGAGATCAGCGCGGCGGCGGCGATCGCCTGCGGCGAGACGAGCGTCCGCCGGTTGAGGCGCCCGAACGAGCGAGGCAGCTGGCCGTGTTCCCCGAGCGAGTGCGCGAGCCGCGTGAAGCCGGAGATCGAGGTCGTGACCGCCACGAGCAGGATCACCGCGCCGGTCAGGCCGACGTACACCCGCAGCGCGTCCGCGGCCGCCGTCGGAAGCGGCCCGCCGAGCGCGTCGACGATGCCCATCAGCGGCGCGCGGAGCCAGTCGGTGCCGAGCCGGGTCGTGCCCCCGCCCGCAGGGAAGGCGCTCAGCGCGACGAGCCCGATCGCGATGTAGATCACGACCACGAGGCCGATCGCGGAGAAGAGGCTGCGCGGCAGGTCGCGGCCCGGCTCGCGCGTCTCCTCGGCGAGGTTCGCCACCGTCTCGAGGCCGGTGTAGGCGAGCATCGCCAGCGGCAGCGCGAAGGCGAGCTCGTGCCAGGTCGGGTTGGTCCCGAGCGAGACGCCGCGCGTCAGCGCGTCGCCCGAGAAGAGGAACGCGAAGCCGAGCACCACGAGCAGCACCTGCGTCAGGAGGTCGAGGATCGCGACGACGATCCCGTAGCTGTAGAAGGCCGAGCGGCGCACGAGCCGCAACGCCGCGATCCCGAGCACGACCGCGACACCGATGACGACGTCCCACGGGTTGTGTTCCAGCGAGTGCCAGCGCAGCGCCGCACCCAGGTAGTGCGGCAGGAAGAGCGCCGAGAGCGCGATCACGATCAGGTAGTCGAGGAACAGCGCCCAGCCGGTGAGGAACCCGGCCAGGTCGTTGAAGGCGCGCCGGACGAAGGTGGCCGCGCCGCCTGTCTCGGGAATCGCCGTCGTGCCCTCCGCGTAGGAGAGCGAGACGACGAGGAACAGCGCTCCGGTGACCGCGAGCACGACGGGCGTGAGGCCGAGCGCGTGCAGCGCGATGATCCCGAGGGCGACGTAGATCGAGGAGGCGATCTCCCCGTACGCGACGGAGAACAGCGCGGGCGCGTCGAGGACGCGTTGCAGCCCCGGGATCTTCCTCGCCACGGGCGGAGGTTACTTCCGGCGGGCGAGCAGATACAGACGGCCGGCGCCGAGCGCGGCGAAGAGGACGCCGATCGCGTACCCGAAGCCCCCGCCGTGGCGCGCCGTCTGGACGACGATCGCGATCCCGAGGCCGATCGCGATCAGGCCGAAGACGGCGGTCGCGGAGCGATAGGCGCCTTTCATGCGGCGCGCGGCGCGGCGGCCACCATCACCCGGCACGGCGCGTTCTTGAGCACGAAGTCGACCGTGCCGCCGAAGATCCGCCCGCGCGGGCGCCGCGCGTCGCGCCTCGGCGTGCCCATGACGATGATCTCGCTGTGGCGGCGCTCCGCCTCGTCGACGATCGCGCGGCCCGCGCGGCGGGCGCGCACGAGCCGCCCGACCACGTCCACGCCGTATGCATCGCCGATGGCGCGCGCCTCGTCGAGCAGGTCGTCGGCCACCTGCAGCGTCTTGTCGTCGAGCGGCGCGTCGAGCGGCAGCTCGAGGGGGATCTCGATCACGGTCAGCGCGACGATCGAACCGCCGCGCTCGGTCGCGAGCCGGCACGCGAGATCGACGGCCGCCTCCGACTCGCGCTGCCACACGACGGGGACGAGCACGTTGCGGTACTCGAGCGCCATCGCCGGCCCGATGACGACCGGCGCGCGCAGCGTCTCGGTCAGCGGCGCCTTCACGATGCGGAGCCGGTAGAAGGCGTAGATGCCGAAGCCGAGCGCGAGCCAGCCGAGCCCGGCGTAGCGCGTCCCCGGGCTCTGCACGACCACGACGAGCCAGATCAGCATCGTCGCGAGGCCGCCGAAGACGGCGAACAGCGGCCAGTCGACGCCCCCAAGGCGCAGGTTGGGCCGCGCCCGGAACGCGAGCTCCTCGTCCGGATAGCGGCGCCGCAGCTGCACGACCGCGGCGTGCGCGACCGTGAACGAGAGCATCGCGCCGAACGAGTACATCGTCCCGAGGAAGCTCGTCTTCCCG
>DATIFC010000018.1:0-22982 GCA_035455445.1 Gaiellaceae bacterium
TGGGCGAGCTCTTTCTCGGAGCCGACGTTCTGGTCGTACGCCTCGGCGCGCTCCTGCAGCTGGCCGCGCAGCATGGCCTCGCGTGCGTGCGCCGCCTCGAGCTCCGCCCGCAAGTCCTGGAGGTCCGGGCCGACGACGGCCTCCACGCCGTCGCCGCTCGCCGGGCGCGCGGTCAGCTCGAAGCGCAGCTCGACGTTCGTAGGGCCCTGCGGATCGACCGGTGCCTCCTCACCCTCCCTGCGGCGCTGCAGCTGGGCGCGCAGGCCGGTGCCGAACCCCTTCTCGGTCTCGGCCCCCTGGTTCTCGGGTGTGTCGGACATCGTCGCCTCCGATTCAGAAGATCTTTGAGAGGTTGAGGAACGCCGGCCCGAGGATCACGAGGAACATGGCCGGGAAGATGAAGAGCACCGTCGGGAAGAGCATCTTGATCGGCGCCTTCATCGCCTTCTCCTCGGCCGCCGCCTGGCGCTTGAGGCGGCTGTCGGTCGCCTGCACGCGCAGGATCCGGCCGAGGGAGATGCCGAGCTGGTCGGCCTGGATGATCGAGCGCACGAAGCTCGAGAGCTCCGGCGTGCTTGTGCGGTCGGCCAGCTTCTTGAGGGCGACCTGGCGCGTCTCGCCGATCCGGATCTCGCTCAGCGTGAGCGCGAACTCGTCCGCCAGCGGCCCGTGCATGTGCTCGGTCAGCTTCGAGATCGCCCCGTCGAAGCCGAGGCCGGCCTCGACGCTGACCGCCATCAGGTCGAGCGCGTCCGGGAGCTCGGCCCGGATGGTGTCCTTGCGCTGGCGCGCCTTCGCGGAGACCACGAAGTCGGGCGCGATGAAGCCGATGCCGCCGAGCGCGATGGCGCAGAAGAGGACGCCGCCCGGGCCTGTCACCGCACCGCCGAAGACGGCGCCGAGCAGCGCGCCGCCGACCGCGAACGCCGACTTGAGCGCGAGGAACGTCGTCGGGGCGATCTTCCGCCCGAGGCCCGCGGCGAGCAGGCGCGCGCTGACGCCCTCGGTGGTCGTCTTCGGGTGCAGCTTCAGGGTGAAGCCCGCGAGCCGGTCGCCGAGCGGCGCCAGCACACGCTGGGAGAACGGAAGCTGGCGTTGGCCGAGCAGGTTGCGCACGCTGCCGTAGTTGGCGGCGCGGCGCACCGAGGTGCGGCGCTCCCGCGCGGGCAGCGTGACCGCCTCGCCGACGAGGTAGGCCGCCCCTGCGAGGCAGAAGGCTCCGAGCACGATGAGCATGAACACAGGCGGTTACCCCCGGAAGGAGACGAGCTTTTTCAGGATCAGGGACCCGATCGCCATCATCACGAGGCCCATCATGATCAGGTTGTGGCCCGTCGAGGTGTTGTAGAGCGGGGCCATGTAGGACGGGTTGAGCAGCGTCAGCGCGAACGCGATGAAGAACGGAAGCCCTATCAGGACGTACGCGGAGGCGCGTCCCATCGCGGTCAGGCCCTTGATCTTGCGCGCGAACTGCTGCCGCTGGCGGACCGTGTCGGCGACCATGTCGAACAGGCCCGCGAGGCTGCCGCCGACCTGGCGCTGGATGGTCACCGCGGTGATGACGAAGGCGAAGTTCTTCGAGCCGATCCGCTCGGCGGTCTCGGCCAGCGCCTCGTCCATCGGGCGGCCCAGGCGCGTGTCGGTGATCACGCGGCCGAGCTCCTTGCTCGCCGGCTCCTGGCCCTCGTCGACGACGGTCTGGATGCCCTGCTTGAAGCTGTGGCCCGCCTTGAGCGAGGCCGCGAGCGTGACGAGCAGGTCCGGCAGCTGGTTCTCGAACGCGGCCATCCGGCGCCGCGCCTTGAAGGCGACGAAGCCGTAGGGAATCGCTCCGCCGACTGCAAAGGCGATCAGGATCTGGAGCGACGGGCGGCCGCTCAGGGCCGCGAACACCCCGAGGACGAAGCCGGAGCCGACGATCAGGTACGCGAACTCGACCGTGCGCAGGGGCAGGTCGGCCCGCTCGAGCTTGCGCTGCAGCTTCATCCACACGCGCCGGTGCCCGAACGCCTGCTCGGTGGCCCGGAAGAGCCCGGCCAGCGCGGCGAGGCGCTCGCCCTTCTGCCGCTTGCGCTGCTTGCGCGTGCCCTCGACGTGCGGGGCGAGGCGGGACTTCACCCACGACCCCTTGGCGGAGGCGAAGAGGAACCCGCACGCGGTGAGGACGAGGAACGCGACGAGCATCGTCAGCAGGAGCCCGCCGAGCGGCGAGTAGAGCGGCGAGGGCAGCTGGCTGCCGCCGGTGTCGGGCACCTGCACGTCGCCGGGGACGGTGAAGTCCGTCGAGGCCGCGCCCTCCGGGTTCAGCGCCACGCGCAGGTGGAGCTTCTCCCCGGGGCGGGCCGCGGTCGCGTACTCGACGCGCCAGGTCCGCCTCAGCTCGCCCGCGATCGACGAGTAGACCGCTGCGAGCGACGAGCTGGAGGCGGCCGACTTGAAGCTGCCGCCGCTCTCGCTCGCCATCTGCCGGAGCGGCGCCGTCGTGGCCGTGTCGCCGCCGATCGCGATCGGGTAGACGAGGGTGGCCGTCGAGTGCGCCGTCGAGAGCGCCTGGGCCAGCGAGACCTGGCTCGAGACGTCCTTGCCGTCGGTGAGCAGGACGATCACGCGCGAGCGGTCGGCCTGGTTGCGCAGCGTGCTCGCCGACAGCTGCAGCGCGTCGTAGAGCGCGGTGCCGTTGCGCTTGTCCACCGTGAGCGTGCGCAGCGCGTCGTCCGCCTCGGCCGTCGAGGACGAGAACGGGCTCAGCTGCACCGCCCGCGAGCCGAAGGCGACCACCGAGACGCGATCGGACGGCGACTTCGTGTGCAGGAACTGCCTGGCGGCCGCGAGGGCGTCGTCGAGCTTCGCGCCCGCCATCGAGCGCGAGCGGTCGATTGCGACCACGACGCTCTTGGCCGAGGCGAGGTTGACGGCGCTCAGGCCGACGACCCGGTTTCCGTCCTCGGTCAGCGTCGGCGGCGCGGAGGCCGCGGCCGGCGAGACGACGGTCAGGCGGATCGTCGGGAAGTTGCTCGCGTCGACGCCGCGGACCTCGAGGCCGGCATCTGCGCCGACCGGCACCGCCAGGGCGGCGATCACGGCGGCGGTGAGCAGACGGCGCGCCGTTCCCAGGCTCATTCGAACCCGCCGTAGGACGCGGCCGCGTAGTTCGGCCGGAAGGTCGACGTGTTCCCGAAGAAGCTCGGCGGCAGGGTGACGCCGTTGGCGGCCATCTTCTCGAGGAACTGCGGCTTGAGGCCGGTGCACTCGAGCGGGTTGAGCAGGTTGACGGGCTTGCCCGCCTCCCCTTCGTTCTCCTCCGGCGGCTTCGCGATGAAGACGTCCTGGAGGGTGATCACGTCGGACTCCATCCGCAGCACCTCGGTGATGTGGGTGAGGCGGCGGGAGCCGTCGACGAGGCGCGAGATCTGCACCAGCAGGTCAAAGGCGCTCGAGATCTGCTCGCGGATCGCGCGGTGCGGCAGCTCGACGCCGGCCGTCATCACCAGCGTCTCGAGCCGCGAGAGCGCGTCGCGCGGGGAGTTCGCGTGGATCGTGGTCAGCGAGCCCTCGTGGCCGGTGTTCATCGCCTGGAGCATGTCCAGCGTCTCCGCGCCGCGGACCTCGCCGACGATGATCCGGTCGGGGCGCATGCGCAGGGCGTTGCGGACGAGCTCGCGGATGCGGATCTCGCCCTCGCCCTCGATGTTCGGCGGGCGCGACTCGAGCGTGATCACGTGGTCCTGCTGGAGCTGGAGCTCGGCCGCGTCCTCGATCGTGACGATGCGCTCGTCGTTCGGGACGAAGGCGGAGAGCGCGTTCAGCGTCGTCGTCTTACCGGTGCCGGTACCGCCGGAGATGAGGACGTTGAGCTTTCCGCGCACGCACGCGGAGAGGAACTGCGCGGCCTCGGGCGAGACCGTGCCGAAGTTGATCAGGTCGTCCATCGTGTACGGGTCGCGCGAGAACTTCCGGATGGTCAGCGTCGGCCCGCGCAAGGAGAGGGGCGGGATGATCGCGTTGACGCGGCTGCCGTCGGGCAGGCGCGCGTCCACCATCGGCGAGGCCTCGTCGACGCGGCGGCCGACCTGGGAGACGATCTTGTCGACGATGCGCAACAGGTGCGCGTTGTCGACGAAGGCCGCGTCTGCAGACTCGATCTTGCCGTTGCGCTCGACGTAGACCCGGTCGTAGTTGTTGACCATCACCTCGGTCACGGAGTCGTCGCGGAGCAGCGGCTCCAGCGGCCCGTAGCCGAGGATGTCGTCGGTGATCTCGCGCGTGATCTGCCGCCGCTCCTCACGCGTGAGAGGCGTGCGGTCGAGCGCGAGCTGCTCGGTGACCACGCGGAGCACCTTCTCGGCGAGGTCCTCGGTCGAGGCGTCGTCGTCGGACTGCCCGGCCGCGTAGAGCTGCGGGCCGAGCTTCGCGATGCACGCATGGTGGATCCGGCCCTTGAGCTCGGCGTACGGATCCGAGCGGCGCTCGGGCGCGTCGGCCTGTCCGCCGACGAGCACGTCGAGCTCGGGCCCGTGTCCGTTGGCGGTGCCGCCCTGGCGGTGGAGTCGGTCGTGGAGGCCCATCGCCTTACGCCTTCGCCAGCGACGCCATGAACTTCTTCTTCTGCTTCGCCACGGCCTGGGCGGCGACGAGCTCCTTCGCCATCGCGCGGATGGCCTTGGAGAACTCCGCCTTCGGCTCGGCGACGACGGCCGGGTTCCCGCGGTTCACGGCGAGCGGGACGATCCGGTCGCTCGGCACCTGGAAGTTGATCTTGCGGTCGAGGGCGGCCTCGACCTCCTTCGGCTTCATGCCGACCTTCGAGTTCGCCCGGTTGAGGACGAGCTTGACGCGGTCGTCCGGGAACGAGAGCAGCTCGAGGGTCTGCAGGCTGAGCCGGACGTTCTTCAGCGTCGGGACGTCCAGCCCGCAGAGAAGCAGCAGCTCGTCGGTGCGGTCGAGGGTCGCCAGCATCGGCCCGTGGAAGAAGGGCGAGGTGTCGACGACGATCACGTCGTAGGACTCGCGCGCGACCTCCAGCAGCCGGGCCAGCTTCGTCTCGGTGACGAGCTCGGCGTCCTCGGGGCGCAACGGCGCGGGGAGGATGTCGAGGCCCGACGCGTGCCGGGTGGTGTAGCCGGCGAGCTTCTCGGAGTCGAGCTCGCCCGGAGCCGTGACGAGGTCGTAGATCGTCTTCTCCGGCTCGATCCCGAGCATGATCGCGGCGTCGCCGAACTGCAGGTCGAGGTCGAGCAGGAGCGCCCGCTTGCCCCAGTGCTTGGCGAGCGACGCGCCCAGGTTGGTCGCGGTCACGGTCTTGCCCGTGCCGCCCTTCGGAGAGAACACCGTCACCAGGCGGCCGTGGCGGCGCTGGTCGCCGGTGAGGCGCTTGCCGACGTGGCCGGCCTTGCGGATCGCGAAGACGACGTTGTCGGTCAGCTGCGGGAGCAGCAGGACGTCGGCGACGTCGTGCTCGAGCGCCTCCTCTAGCAGGGCAGGGGAGCCGTTCGAGGCGAGCAGGATCAACGGCGCCCGCGTGTACTCGCGGACCGCCGCCAGCTCGTTCACCGGCAGCGACGCCGCACGTGTCGCGTGCAGCACGACGTTGAGGTGGCCGCCGGTCAGGGTGGCGGCGCCTTCCACGACCTGGGTCGCGGACCCGACGAGCTCGACCTCGGGGTGCGCGGCGAGCGCGTCCCGCAGGTCCGGCAGCCCGTCGCAATCGCCCGTGATGAAGATCCGGTTCGGGCTCTTCGCTGCGAATTCGTTGCCGTTGCTCATCGTGGCCTCCTAGCGGCCGAGCGTCTTCCGCTGGGAGGCGCTGAGGCCGCCCGTGAGGACGCTTTCGAAGCTGTCGAGGTGGTCAGGGCTATCGGCGTCGTGCGTGACCGGCCTTAGCTCGAGGTGCCAGCGCTCGGGGCCGGAGCCGCTGCCCGCGTTCGCGAGCATGTACTGGATCTTCTGCGCCTGGCTGTCGCTGAGCGCGAGCATGATCTTGAAGTCGGAGTTCGCCCCGCCGGTGAGCTTGCTGCCGGCCGGAGGCGCGTCGGGCGCGTCGAGCACCTTCACGTCGCGCACGAGCACGCGGCTGAAGTAGATGTCCTGGTCGCCGGGCTTCTTCAGGGCTGCGACGAAGTCGACCGAGTCGCCGTCCTTGAGCGTGCCGGCGAGCAGCTGGTTCTGGTCGCCTTCGAGCGAGACCGCGCGCAGCGTGCCGGACAGCTGTGCCCGAACGCCGACATGGGTGCGCGGGCTGAAGCGGCGCGTGGTCACCTGCTCGCCCTCCATCGTCGGCTGCGTCGCGACGAGGCCGGCGAGCTGGTCGGCGCTGGAGACGGCCCCGGGCACGACGCTCTTGCGCGGAACGTCGAGCGGCTGGAGCAGGCCCGTCACGTCCGACCCATTCGTGCCCTCGGGGATGTCCTTCTTGGCAACGAGCACCGTCACGTGGTCCTCGCCGCGCTGGACGTGCCGCTTGTAGCTGGTCACGTAGAAGCTCGTGAGCAGCGCGGCCACAGCGGCGAGCGCGACCGCGATCAGGATGTTCCTAGCTCGATATGCCATTGAGTTTCTCTCTCCTGGGTGAGGGGGTTAACCGACGAGCTCGACTTTCTTGACGCCGAAGTAGGGGTTGCCGCCGGTGGTCACCTGGACCCCGTCGGCGGTGTAGCTCGTGAAGTGGCCGGTGATCGTCCCGCTGCTCCCGCTCGGATCGAAGGAGGTGACGACGAAGCCGACCCAGCCGATGATGTCGTACTTGGCGTTCGAGCCCGGGCCGGTGAGCAGGCGGTAGACGGGGAAGAGGACTTCCTTCCCGACCACCTGGTTCATCGCGTCGATGAACTGGCCGTTGTTGAAGTTCGCCGAGGGGGCGGAGAAGTACGTGCCCAGCGGCAGGTAGTCCTGGTAGCCGCGGAGCAGCCAGTCGGCGAGGGTTCCCGCGCCGACGGTGCCGCTCGGGTCGCCGTAGTTTAGGTTCAGCAGCCCGAAGGCGCCGGCGCCGCTCCCGCCCCCCGACTTGTGCAGATCTTCGAGATCGAGCGTTGTCTCAGTGCCGAAGGTCGGGTTGCAGGTCGGGTTCGACGAGGGGCCCTTGCAGTTGAGCAGGGGATGCTTGTAGTGCACCGTGATCGGGGCGACGTACTTCACGGAGGAGACTCCCTCCGACCGGGCCGTCGCGCTCGAGCCCACCGTGACCGACTTCCGTCCGAAGATCTTCGAGAAGAATCCCGGCGCCGAGCGCTTCACGGTGACGCTGATCGTGTCGTTGTCGACGAGCTTCGTCGAGATCGAGACGGTCCCGGAGCCGAGCCCGCCGTTGTTGGTTGCGTACTGCTGGGCGAGCGTGGTCGCCTGGCCGGGGTTCTCGGGCAGGGCCTGCGCACCCGCGAGGGCCGCGGCGTCCGCGGTCGACTGCGTGGCGCGGTCGGCCCGGAACCACGACCCGAGGTCGAGCACGAGCGCCGCCATTCCGAGCAGCACGACGAGAAAGACGAGTGTCAGGACTGTTGCCTGGCCGCGGTCGCTGCGAGTGTTCATTCGACACGCTCCCTGGTAGTGCTCGTGAGCCGGCCCGACTTCACGACGAGGCCGAGCAGGCTGATGCTGTAGGGGTAGGTTGCGTTCACCGTGACGTCGGCCCCCGGCTGCCAGGTCGACGTGCAGCTCGTGGTCAGGTCGGCCGCGTTCAGGTCGGTCGCCGCCGTGCGGATCGCCGTCTGGCATGCGCCCACGGGGTCCGAAAGACGCCGCCCGACAGCCGCCTTGCGGGCGCCGGCGCGGGTCGCGTCCGTGAGCGTGACGTAGTTGTTGAAGGCGATCCCGAACTGGATCACCGCAAACAGGAGCAGCGCGAGGATCGGCAAAGCGAGCGCAAATTCCGTCAGCGCCTGACCCTGCTCGGACCGGATCTCGATTTTGCGGCGACTTACGTTGGTCACGGGAGCTCGTTCTTTCTGTCGGGGAGTGGGAGCGGGCCCCTTCTCGCGAAGGGGCCCCCTACCGGAGGAACTGCGGTGTTCCTAGCCGGGCAGAATGCCGGCGACGTTCTCGATCGCAGCGCGGACGTTGTCCGAGAGGAGCGTGATGGCACCGATCACGGCCAGCGTGATCACGGCGAGAACTACGCCGTACTCCGCCATCGTCTGACCCTCCTCGCGCTTGCGGAGCGAGTCGGCGGCGATCTGCACGAAGGTGAAGAACTTCAGCATCTGTGTCACCTCCCTTCGCTGATCGATGCGCACGCGGTCGCGCGCGATTTCCCTGGGGGAAAAGCCGTGGTGCGAGTGGAATGGCGAGCTGAAAGGAGCCGGGGGTTCGAACTGGCGGTGCGCTGGGTCACGTCGGAAACAACCTCCGAAATGTCTCGGCGTGGCCGCGCCGCCTGAGGCTCAATTGCCGCGTTCATCGTTCTGATCGAGCCCCTGGCGCATCCCTCGGTCTAGTGATCTCGGCGGGAAGTCCCTAATTCGGGGGAGAAGCCGCCCCGCCGCCGGCTCGATAGTGCTCACACGTCCGTGCGGCCCGCGGATGTGAAACCGAGATCCGCGCCGAAGTGGCGGCCCACCGGCGCCCGACCGAACGGGAGCTAGGCAAATGCCACGACGGAAGTCCTCGACCAGGCGGTTCCTCCAGCACCTCCTCCTGATCTCGCTCGCGCGGGCGATCCTGACCGTGATCGGCCGGGGCCGCGCGTGGGACGAGTGGGACGAGGGCAAGCTGGTGGAGCCCGCGCAGCGGCACGGCAGCTTCCAGCGCCGCTTCGTCCAGACCCTTTCCTTCGGCGCCATCTTCTTCGCGGGCCTCGCGCTCTCGGCCGGCGCCGGCAACGGCGTCCGCGCGCTGCTCGAGGAGGACGGCGCCACGTCGGCCGCTCAGGGCGCGAGCGGCGCCAGCGGCCCGACCGGGGCCGCAGCTCCGGTCGCGCCGGTACGCACGGTGCTCGCCACGCAGGCGAGCCGCACCGCCGAGGCGCGCCAGGCCGTGCCGTCGCGACCGGTCGTGCGCGCGACCCCGAGCGTCGCGACCCGGAGCGCCGTCGCGAGCACGAAGGCGACGCGCTCGTCGCTGCGCCCCGTCGCCGCCGCGACCGCGACCAAGCAGCGCACCGCGATCGCCCGGACGCACACCGCGCGCCCCGCGAGCACGCACGCGCGCCCGCACCGCAAGGCCCCGGCCCGGCACACGGCCCCGGCCCCCAAGGCGCCGCCGCTCGACCCCGAGGTCCACAGCTTCTCGGCCTCGACCGTCTGGCTGAACCGGGCCGCCCCCGACCCGACGCCGCCCGCCGCGAGGCTGAAGATCCAGTTCGCGCGCGACCTCGTCACGTACTCGCGCCTGGCGCACGTCGACTGGGCGCTCGTGCTGGCGACCCTACGGGCCGAGGGCAACAACGGCCGCACCCCGGCCGGCCGGCAGGCGCTGCACACGCTGGCCTTCCGGCTCTCGGCGCTCGGCGGGCGGGTGAACCCGTGGGCCGCCGCGCTCGGCTACTCGAGCGACGCCACGGTCGCCGACCGCGTCGTCGCGTTGCGCCACTTCTACCGCGCGGTCGGGCTCGCGAGCCTCGTGCACGGCCTGGTCTCGCAGAAGGCCGACCTGCAGGACCGCGTGCTCCACGACTCGCGCGTCGTGATGTACCCGGGCGGCCGGCAAGACGTCGCCGCGGGCCACGTGGACGTGCGCGTGCTGGCAACGATCCTGTACCTCGCGGAGAGCTACCGCGAGGTCACGGTCTCCTGCCTCGTCAGCGGGCACCGGCTGTATGCGCGGCCGGGCGTCGTCTCGGCCCACGTCTACGGCCGCGCCGTCGACATCGCCGCGCTGAACAACACCCCGATCACGGGGCACCAGCAGCCCGGCGGGCTGACCGAGAAGGCCGTTCGCAGCCTCCTCCTGCTCCCGGGCGGGATGCTGCCGGCGCAGGTGATCTCCCTGCTCGGCCTCGGCGGCCCCTCGTTCCCGCTGGCCAACCACTACGACCACATCCACGTGGGGTTCTAGGGATGCCTTTGCCTCAGGTCGCACTGGCGAACGACGGCGGTGACGTCGTCTGCGAGCGCTGCTTCCTCGCCGAAACCGCGTTCGCCCGCCTCCGCGGCCTCCTTGGCCGGAGCGGCCTCTCCTCGGGTGAGGGGATGCTGCTCCGGCCGGCGTCGTCCATCCACACCGCGTTCATGCGGTTTGCGATCGACGCCGTCTTCCTCGACCGCTCCGACCGCGTGGTCAAGGTGGCCGCCGACCTGCGCCCCTGGCGCATGGCGGCCTGCCGCGGCGCGCACACGGTTCTCGAGCTGGGGGCGGGCGAGGCGGCGAGGCGCGGGCTCCGGCCCGGGGTCTCGCTCACGCAGGTGTGGCGGAGCGAGCCGGGGAGCAGCCCGGCGCGCCCGCCGGCACCTGCTTCGGTGCGCCACAGCTGAACGCGGTTTGACGCGGCGACCCGCCGCGCGCCAAGGTTGACGCATGGACCCGGCATCCGCGAGCTCCGTCGCCGCGCGGGCGCGTACCGAGAACTTCCCCGTCGCCTCCCTGCTCTTCCCGCGGCCGCTGCGCCCGCACCTGCGCGCGATCTACGGCTTCGCGCGCCTCGTGGACATCCTCGGCGACGAGTTCGAGGCAGACAGGCTCGCCGCGCTGAACGAGCTCGAGGCCGAGATCGAGCGCTGCTACACCGGTCGGCCGGAGTGGGAGGTGATGCGCCGGCTGCAGCCGACGATCCGCGCCTGCTCGCTCCCGCGCGAGCCGTTCCTGCGGCTGATCGAGGCGAACCGGATGGACCAGCGCATCGCCGAGTACGAGACCTGGGCCGACCTGAAGCACTACTGCGTCCACTCCGCCGACCCGGTCGGGCGGCTCGTGCTCGGCGTGCTCGGGCGCACCGAGCCGGAGGCGGTCGCGCTCTCCGACGACGTCTGCACCGGCCTGCAGCTCGTCAACTTCCTCCAGGACGTGCCTCGCGACCTCGCGCTCGGGCGCGTCTACCTGCCGGCCGACGACCGGCGCCGTCTCGGCGTGGGCGGGCTCGACCGGCCGAGCCCGGAGCTGCGCGCGCTGCTCGAGCTCGAGGCCGAGCGGGCGCGCGATCTGCTCGCGTCGGGCGAGCGGCTCGGGCGGCTGCTCGGCGGCGGGCGGGTCGGGCGCGCGGTGGCGCTCTTCGCGCGCGGCGGGCTCGAGGCGCTGGCGGCGCTGGAGCGCGCCGACTGGGACATCTTCAACGGGCGCCCGCGGCCCTCGCGCGCGCGGCTGGCGCTGGCGGCGATCCGGTGAGCGTCGCCGATGCCTACGCCGAGGTCGAGCGCCTGACACGGCGCGAGGCGCGCAACTTCGCCTACGGCATCCGCGTGCTCCCGCGCGAGAAGCGGCGCGCGATCTCGGCCGTCTACGCGTTCGCCCGGCGGGTGGACGACGTCGCCGACGGGCCGCTGCCGACCGGGGAGAAGCGCGCCCGCCTGCACGAGCTGCGCGCCGCGCTCGAGGCCCCCCCGGCCGACGCGATGCTCGTCGCGCTCGCCGACGCGCGCTCCCGCTTCGGGATCCCGGACGAGCCCCTGCTCGACCTGGTCGCCGGCGGCCTGCAGGACACCGAGCAGGACCGGTACGCGGACTTCCCCGAGCTGCACGGGTACTGCCGGCGCGTCGCGGGCGCGGTGGGCGTCGCCTGCGTCGCGGTCTACGGCTCCGACGACGTGGAGCGGGCCGAGACCCTCGGCGTGGCGCTGCAGCTGATCAACATCATGCGAGACGTGCGCGAGGACTGGGAGCTGGGGCGCGTCTACCTGCCGCAGGACGAGCTCGCCGCCTACGGCGTGGGCGAGGAGGACATCGCCGCCGGCCGCGCGGGGCCGGAGTGGCGGGCGCTGATGGCCTTTCAGGCCTCGCGGGCGCGCGCGTACCTGGACGAGGGGCTCGGGCTGCTCGCGACGCTCGACTCTCGTAGCGCCGCCTGCGTCTCCACCTTCGCGGGCCTCTACCGCGCGACGCTCGACCGGATCGAGGCGCGGGGATTCGACGTCTTCGAGGGCTCGCTGCGGCTCTCGCCGCTGACGAAGCTGCGGATCGTGGGAGCGGGGCTGCTGAGATGAAGGTCGCGGTCGTCGGCGGCGGGCTCGCGGGGCTGAGCGCGGCGCTCGAGCTCGTCGACGCGGGCCACGAGGTGGCGCTGTACGAGGCGCGGCCGACGCTCGGCGGTGCGGTGCAGACGCTGCCGCGGCGGGAGGGCGACCCCGAGCCGCCGCCGGACAACGGCCAGCACGTCGCGCTCGCCTGCTTCACCGAGTACGTGCGCTTCCTCGAGCGGATCGGCGAGCGCGCCGCGGTCAGGCGCGTCCGCCTCGAGCTGCCGGTGATCGACGAGCGCGGCCGCAGCGCGACGATCTCGCCCTCGGCGCTGGCCCTGCTGCGCTACCGGCACGTGCCCGTCGGCGACCGGTTGCGGATCCTGCGCGCGCTCGCCCGCTGGGGCGACTCGAGCGGCGAGACGTTCGGGGACGCGCTGCGAGCCCGCGGCCAGTCGCAGGCCGCGATCGACCGCTTCTGGGACGTCTTCATCCGGCCCGCGCTCAACCTCCGCAGCGCGGAGGCGAGCGCCGAGGCCGGCGACTTCACCGTACGGACGGCCCTGCTCGGCGACCGGCACGACTCCGACCTGCTCCTGCCAACGGCGCCGCTCGGCCTGATGCACGGCGAGGCTGCGGGGCGGGCGCTCGAGGCCGCAGGCGCCCGCGTCCGCACGGGCGTGCGCGTGGAGGGCCTCGACGAGCTCGACGCCGACGCGATCGTCGTGGCGGTGCCGCCGCGCGAGAGCGCGCGCCTGCTCGGCGAGCCCGAGCCGCGGCTGGAGGACTCCCCGATCGTCAGCGTCCATCTCTGGTTCGACCGCGAGCTGCTTTCGCACCCGCTCGCGGCGCTGCTCGGCAGCGACGCGCACTGGGTGTTCGACCGCGGCGCGCTCACCGGCCACCCGCCCGAGCGGGGCCAGTACCTGACCGTGGTCTCCTCGGGCGCGCCCGAGCTGATGGAGCTCCGGGGCCGCGAGCTGGTCGAGCGCATCGCCCGTGAGCTCACCGGTCGCCTCGGCGCAGCGGAGCTGCTCTGGTCGCGCGTCAGCCGCGAGCCCGCGGCGACGATCGCCGTCCGGCCCGGGAGCGAGCTGGAGCGGCGTGACGCCCGAACAGGCAGGCCGAACGTCACGCGCGCGGGCGCGTGGACCGCGACCGGCTGGCCCGCGACGATGGAGGGCGCCGTCCGCAGCGGCCTCGCCGCCGCGCGCGCCCTGACGGCCGAGCGCCAGGAGGTCGCCGCGTGAGCACGCTAGGCGTTCGGTTTGGCCGGAGATCTCGTGCCGGTCATCCTCGCTCCGTCCAACGAGCCGCTCGCGAGGTCGCCCAGTGAGCGTGGCCACCGAGACCCGCCTGGACGCGGCGATCGAGGCCGCGACAGCGAGGCTGCTCGAGCTCCAGCACCCGGACGGCCACTGGGTCGGCGAGCTCGAGTCCAACGTGACCATGACGGCGCAGCACCTCTTCTGGCACCACGTCCTCGGCCTGCGCACCCCCGAGCTCGACCGCCGCATCGCGAACGAGCTCCTGGCTCGGCAGCGCGACGACGGCACCTGGGCGATCTGGCACGGCGGCCCGGCCGATCTCGACACGACCGTGGAGGCGTACGTCGCGCTGACGCTGGCGGGTGTCGACCCCGGCGCGAAGGCGCTCGAGTTCATCCGCGGGCGGGGCGGGATCCCGAGGACGCGAATCTTCACCAAGTGCTTCCTCGCGCTCCTCGGCCAGTGGCCGTGGCAACGGGTGACGCCGATCCCGGTCGAGCTCGTGCTGCTCCCGCCGGGCGCGCCCTTCTCGATCTACGACTTCGCCTGCTGGGCACGCGGCACGTTCGTCCCGCTCGCCGCCTGCCGCGCGCTGCGGCCGGTCCGGCCCGCCGAGGTCGACCTGCGCGAGATCGGCGCCCGCCCCGGCGAGACGAAGACGCCGGCGCCGCCCTCGCCGCTGCGGCGCGCCGCGCTGCGCGAGGCCGAGCGCTGGGTGCGCGCGCACCAGGAGGCCGACGGCTCGTGGGGCGGGATCCAGCCGCCGTGGGTCTGGTCGATCCTGATGCTGGCCGCGCTCGGCCACGGCCCCGAGGACGAGGCGCTCTCCCGGGCGATCGAGGGCTGGGAGGGCTTCATGGTCGAGGAGGGCGAGAGGCTGCGCCCCGAGGCGTGCCAGTCCCCGGTCTGGGACACGGGCCTCGCCGTCCTCGCCCTGCGCGACTCCGGGCTCGGCCCCGAGCATCCGGCGCTCGTGCGCGCCGCCGAATGGCTCCTGAACGAGGAGGTCACCGTCCCCGGCGACTGGACGGTCCGCCTACCCGAGCTCGCGCCGGGCGGCTGGGCCTTCGAGTTCGAGAACGACCTCTACCCCGACGTGGACGACACGGTCGTCGTCGCGCTCGCGCTGCGCCGCTGCCACCGCGGCCACGAGGCCGTCCAGCGCGGCTTGCGCTGGGCGGCCGGAATGCAGTCGCGCAGCGGCGGCTGGGGTGCCTTCGACGTCGACAACGAGGCCTTCTGGCTCTACAAGCTCCCCTTCTGCGACTTCGGCAAGGTCACCGACGAGCCGAGCGCGGACGTCACCGCCCACGCGCTCGAGGCGCTCGCCCCGGAGGGCGGCTACGAGAACGAGGTGCGCAGCGGGCTCGAGTGGCTCCTCGCCGAGCAGGAGCCCGACGGGTCCTGGTTCGGCCGCTGGGGCGTGAACCACGTCTACGGGACGGGCGCCGCGCTGCCCGCCCTCGAGGCGTGCGGCCTCCCGTCGGGCCACCCGGCGTTCAGGCGGGCCGTGGCGTGGCTCGACTCGGTGCAGAACGAGGACGGCGGCTTCGGCGAGGACATCCGCTCCTACGCCGACCAGGCGTGGCGCGGGAAGGGGCCGAGCACCGCTTCCCAAACGGCCTGGGCGCTATTAGCCTACGTCGCTGCCGACGAGGCAGACAGCGACGCCGCGCGCCGGGCCGCCGAGTGGCTGTGCGACGCGCAACGAGACGATGGCGACTGGGACGAGGAGCAGTTCACCGGCACCGGCTTTCCGCTCGACTTCATGATTCGCTATCACCTGTACCGTCTGCATTTCCCGTTGCTCGCACTAGGCCGTCTACGAGAAAGGCGCTCTCGATGAAGTTCCCGCTCGGCTCGACAGTCCAGATCGCGCGTTACGTCGCCCAGCAGCAGCGGAAAGGCGAGCGCTACCCGCTCGTGCTGATGCTCGAGCCGACGCTCGCCTGCAACATCGCGTGCATCGGCTGCGGGAAGATCCGCGAGTACGAGTCGAACAAGGCGCGGTTGTCGGTCGAGGAGTGCGTCGACGCGGGCGTGCAGTGCCCAGCGCCGGTGGTCTCGATCTGCGGCGGCGAGCCGCTCGTCTACAAGGGGATCGAGGAGGTCGTCGATGGCTTCCTCGAGCTGAACAAGAACATCGAGCTCTGCACCAACGCGCTCCGGCTCGAGCAGTTCCTGGACGTCTTCCAGCCGAGCAAGCGGCTCACCTTCGTCGTCCACCTCGACGGCATGCGCGAGATCCACGACTACATCTGCGACTACCCCGGGCTCTGGGACATCGCGGTCGACGCGATCAGGCAGGCGCGCGCCCGCGGCTTCCGCGTCACCACCAACACGACGATCTTCAAGGAGACCGACCCGCTCGAGGTCGTCGAGATGATGGGCTACCTGACGAACGAGGTCGGGATCGACGGGATGCTGGTCGCTCCGGGCTACCAGTACTCGCAGATCGATCCGGCGCTGACGATGACGCGCGACGAGCACGAGGAGAAGTTCCGCATCATCCGCTCGGCCGCGCGCAGGCACGGCTACCGCTGGCTGGCGAGCCCCATCTACCAGGACTTCCTCACGGGCGACCGCAAGCTGCCGTGCGCGCCCTGGGGATCGATCACGCGCAACCCGTACGGCTGGAAGGGCCCCTGCTACCTGCTCACGGACGGCATCTTCCCGACCTACGAGGCGCTGCTCGACGGGATCGAGTGGGAGGAGTACGGCCCCGGCAACGACGCCCGCTGCGAGCACTGCGCGATCCACTCCGGCTTCGAGCCCTCCGCGGCCTTCGAGGCGACCGGCAGCGTCAGGGAGACGGTCCGCAGCGCGGCATGGACGCTGACCGGGTGACGTTCGCCTGCGCGACGGCCGCGGAGCTGCGGGTCGCCCGCCGCTCCGGCGCGCGCGCCGCCCTCGTCGGGCTGGGCGCGCGGAACGGGGTGCCCGACGGCCCCGTGGTCTCGTTCGGCCTCGCGGGAGCTTTGCGGGACGGCCTCGCCTCCGGCACCGTGGTCGACGCGACGAGGATCGTCGACGTCGAGGGCACGGTGCTCTGGGAGGCGGGCCCGCTGGGCGTCCCGGGCGCGCAGGCGGTCACGATTCTCGCTGCGGACGACGTCGTGGACGATCCCGACGAGCGGCGGCGGCTGCACGAGCGCACCGGCGCCGACGCGGCCGACCTCGAGAGCGGGCCGCTCGCCCGCAGCGGCCGGCTGCGCGGCGTGCTGCGCGCGGTCAGCGACACGCCCTCGCGCCCGCTGGACGGGCTCGCGAACGGCGTCAAGGAGGACGGCGCCTACGACTGGCCGGCGCTGGCGCGCGCCTTCGCCGGCTCGCCCCGCGGGTTCGTCCGCTCGGCCGCCGATGCGCAGCGGGCGCTGGGTCGCCTGCGCGAGGCGGCTCGGGGGTGGTCGTCATAGGCCGCGTCCTGCTCGCCGCGCCGCGCTCGTTCTGCGCCGGGGTCGACCGCGCGATCGAGATCGTCGAGATCCTGCTCGACCAGCACGGGCCACCGGTCTACGTCCGCCACCAGATCGTCCACAACGACCACGTCGTCAAGAGGCTCGAAGGGCTCGGGGCGGTCTTCGTCGACCACGAGGACGAGATCCCGGCCGGCGCGATGTGCGTCCTCTCGGCCCACGGCGTCGCGCCGTCGGTGCGGGCGAACTGCGAGGCTCGCGGCCTGCGCGTGGTGGACGCGGTCTGCCCGCTGGTCTCGAAGGTGCACGCGGAGGCCCGGCGCTACGCCGACAGCGGCCACCTGGTCGCGCTCGTCGGCCACGCCGACCACGTCGAGGTGATCGGCACCCGGGGCGAGCGGCCAGCCTCGACGGTCGTGATCGAGTCGCCGGAGGACGCGGAGAAGCTGGACTCCGAGGGCAGGCCGGTCGCCGTGATCACGCAGACGACGCTCTCGCTCGACGACGTCGCGGAGACCGTCGACGCCCTCGCCGGACGCTTCGGCGACCTCAAGCGGCCCGCCGCCGACGACATCTGCTACGCGACCCAGAACCGGCAGGACGCGGTCAAGCAGCTCGCGCGCAACGGGGCGACGCTGATCCTGGTGATCGGCTCCGATACGAGCTCGAACGCGCGCCGCCTCGTCGAGGTCGCCGAGCGGGAGGGAGCGACGGCGCTGCTGATCGACGGCGAGAGCGGGCTCGACCCTGAGCTGCTCGAAGCTCACGAGACGGTCGGCGTCACGGCCGGCGCGTCGACACCCGAGGAGCTCGTCGCACTCGTCCTGCGCAGCCTCGCCTCGTTCGGGTACGACGAGCTGGGCGAGGTCGAGGTCGCCCGGGAGAACGTCAGCTTCAGGCTGCCGCGCGAGGTGACGACTCCCGCGTGACTCGCTACGCGTTCGGGTTGGGGACGCGGGCTCTCCCGCCCGCCGGGGTGCCTACGAGCACTCGACGCGGAGGACCTGCATGACGTCTGTCGAGGTCCCGTACTCGATCGCGTCGGCGCTGCCGTCGCTGACAGTGCTCGACATCACGAACGAGGTGCGGCGCGAGCTCGCCGCCTACGGCCGCGACAGCGGGATCGCCTACGTCTGGCCGCTGGACGACGTCGCGCTCGTACGCGTGCAGGAGCGGGAGTCCGGCTTCTTCTGCGACCTCGAAGACCTGCTCACGCGGCTCGTGCCGCAGGACGAGCCCGACCGCGAGCGGCTGCTCTGCATGCTCCTCGGCCCCCGCGGCGAGCAGATCCCGTTCGCCGACGGCGATCTCTGCCTCGGCCGCTGGCAGCGGATCCTGCTGGTCGACTTCGCCGCACCCGACGAGCCGCGCTGGAACCTGACGCTGCTTGGCTGAGCGACGGCCCAGAACCGCCCAAGTAACAGTCTGTTACAAGGACGGTCCTCCGGTAACGGCCGCGCCCGGCCTCGCAGATCGTGAGCAAGTAACAGACTGTTACTTGAACCGACCGGGTTTGAACTTGCCTCCGCCTCTCCGGCACACTGAGCGTATGCAGCGCGCGCGGCGGCACCAGCGGCTCTTCTCGGGGCTCGCCTTCGGGCTGCTCGCGCTGATCGCCGAGCTCGCCGGCCGGAGCCTGACGCACCGCCTCGACGTCGGGCGCCACGTCAGCTCGAGCGACTACTCCGGCACCGAGTACTACCCGTTCCTGCTGGCGGCGGTGAAGCTCGGCCTCGCGCTCCTGCTCGCGCGCCTCGCCTGGCGGTTCGTGCGCGCGCACGCCGCTGCCCGCGCCGGGCGGCGCGTCCTCGCCGCGGTCGGCTCGAGCGCCGCCCCGCGCCCGCGGATGCGGCTCGACCTCTCGCCGCGCCTCTGGCTCGCCGCGTTCCTCTCGACCTCGACGTTCTACCTCGTCCAGACCGACGCCGAGCAGGTCGCCTCCGGCCGCTGGCCGCTGCTCGCGCCGTGGCTGCACACCTCGGCGTTGCCGGTCTTCGCGGTGCTGGCCGTGCTCGTCGCGGTCGCGTGGGGCGCGGTCGCGAGCTGGCTGCGGGAGTACGAGCGCTACGCGGCCGACACGTGCGCGCTCGCGGAGCGCGTCGGCCTCGCGGCTGCCCGGCTGCCCCGGACGGCGCCCACCCAGACCGCGGCCGTCCCGCCGCGCAAGCTCTTCGGCCTCGCCTTCGAGAGCCGGCCGCCGCCGCTCCCCGCCTGACCCGCGGCAGCTGCCCGGTGCCGCGGGACGGTCGTCGTCCCGACCTGGGGAGGTGGAATGAGCACGCAACTGATCCAGGAGCGCGTCGCCACGCGTTCCCGCACGGCAAGGGCCCGCGCGATCGCGGCCCTCGGCCCGCTGACGATGCTCGCAGGCGTCGTCTGGGCGTTCCTGCAGCCCTACCGACTGACCATCCTGCACCCGCACGGCGAGGGCTTCTGGTGGCTGTTCGTCGAGCCGCCGCTGCTCGTCGTGGCCGTCGGCGTCGTGTTCGCCCTGCTCGTCGCGCCCGGGCTGATCGAGGATCTGGAGGCGGAGGAGTAGATGCAGCCCCCCGCCGAGCACGTCCACTGGATGTTCGCGACCGGGTTCCTGCTGCTCGGCCTGCTGCTGTTCGCGCGCGCCGTCGTCGGCGAAGAGGTCTGGCGCCGCCGCGCCTGGCGGGCCTACCTTTGGCCGGGGCTGCTCTTCGCCCTCGGCGTGCTGATGTGGCCCGTGATGGTCTTCTTCACGAACTCGACGATCCACATGGTCGCCCACGGCGCCTGGGCGCAGACGATGATGCTGGCCGGAGCCGCCGAGCTCGGCCTCCTGCGCGGCAAGCTCCACCACCGCGCCTGGAGGCTCTGCCTGCCGCTCTCGTTCGCCGTCTCCGGCGCGGCGCTGCTGATCCACGAGCAGAACGGGTGGCTCTTCTCGCGGGCGGCCTTCCTGCACCACGTCATGGGCTGGACGGCGCTCGGAGGCGCGCTGCTGATGCTCGTCGCTCTCGCCCGGCCGCGCTCGCGCGCCTGGGGCTCCGGCGTGGCGCTGACGCTCGTCGTGCTCGCGGTCTTCCTCTACGCCGACCGCGACGTGGCGCCGATCTTCGGGCATCTCTCGCCCCTCGCGGGGGAGCCGCACCGGTGAGGCGACTGCTCGCAGCGGCGCTCGTCGCGCTCGCCTTCCCGGCGGTCGCCTCGGCGCACGCCACGCTCACCAAGACCGCGCCCGCGTACGGCACGCGCGTCGACTCCTCGCCGAAGGTCGTCCGGCTGGTCTTCGACCAGAGCGTCGACGCGCTGCCCGACGCGATCCGCGTCTACGACGCGAACGGCCGTCTCCTCTCCGGCGCGACGCGCTCGAGCACGGACCACCGCACGATCGCGGCCCCGGTCTCGCGGCTCGCCCGTGGCGGCTACACGGTGCGCTGGCGGGCGGTGTCGGCCGACGGTCACGTCGTCTCGGGGGTCTTCACGTTCGGGGTGCGGGAGAAGGCGCCCCAGGCGACGGAGGCCTTCGGCGCCGGCGGGCCGACGACCGAGGAGCACGTCGTGCGCTGGCTCTACTTCGTGGCGCTCGCGCTGCTCGCCGGCGGGCTCGGCTTCCGGCTGCTCGTCGTGCGCGGCCCGCTCGGCCCGAGGGCGCAGCGGCGCTTCTACGGGCTGCTCGGGATCGGGGCCGTCGGAGCGCTCGAGGTCGGGATCCTCGCCTTCCTGCTGCGAGCCGAGGACGCGCTGCAGCTGCCGTTCGTGAACTTCCTCTACGGCGACCTCTCGCCGCTGGCGAAGACCCGCTTCGGGACCGCCTTCGTCGCGATGACACTCGGCTACGCGCTGGTCACCGCGCTCGTCTTCCTCGCGTGGCTGACCGAGCGCGAAGGGCTGCTCTGGCCCGCCTTCCTGCTCGCGCTCGGGTTCGCCTCGGGCCTCTCGCTCTCAGGCCACTCGGCCGCCGACGCCGGGTCGTCCTGGCTCTCCCAGCTCGCCGACTGGCTCCACCTCGCGGCCGCCTCGCTCTGGGTGGGCGGCCTCGTGCAGCTCGCCTTCGTCGTCTGGCCGCTCGAGCCGGAGCTGCGGCGCCGCGCCTTCCTGCGCTTCTCGCGCCTGGCGACGGTGCTGATCGTGGTGCTGCTCGCGGCGGGCACGTACCTGAGCGTCCTGCGCCTGCCGCAGCTCTCCGACCTCTGGACCCACGGCTACGGCCGCGTGCTGCTGGTGAAGCTCGGCCTCGTCTCGCTCGCGCTCGCGTGGGGCGCAGCGCACCATTTCCTCGTGCGGCCCCGGCTCGAGCGCGGCGCACCGCTCTTCGCCGGCCTGCCGCGCAGCCTCGCAGGCGAGAGCGCGGTCGGGATGGCGATCCTGCTCGCGGCCGCCGTGCTCGTCGACTCGAAGCCGCCGGCGAGGGCTCCGGCCTCCCCGGCGTCAAACACCGCGTCTGCGAAGCGCTAGCACGTTCGCGACGAACTGCTTCGTGACCGGAAGCTGCCCGTGGCGCCGCAGCGAGGCCGGCCCCTGGTACCAGGCCGCGAGGGCCCGCTTGTGGCTCCATTCGAACTCGCGCAGCAGGTGTCGCAGGTAGACGACGCCGATCTGGATGTTCCCCGAGGTCGAGTTCGGGACCTTGCGCCCGATCAGGATCGACTGCACGTAGTGACGGGTGCCCGGAAGAATCTGCATCACGCCGCGCGCCCCGGCCGAGGAGACGAGGCCCGGCTGGAAGCCCGACTCCATCCACGCGAGGGCGCGGACGAGCCCGGGGTCGACCCGGTAGGCGATCGCCCAGTTGGTGAGCATCGTGCGGACGCTCCGCGAGGGGGCCGGCGCGGCGCGGGCCGGCCGCACGCCCGGGCTGCGCCGGCCGAGGGCGGCGATCGTGATCGGGCCGGCGACGCCGTCGGCGGCGAGTCGTCGCGAGCGCTGGTAGCGGCGCAGCGCCCGTTCGGTCGCCCGGTCGAAGTAGCCGTAGACCGGGACGAGCTGCCCTCGCCGCGCGAGCAGGTACTGCAGCACGGAGACGTCCCAGCCGAACAGCCCGCGGTGCAGCGCGCGCCGCCCGAAGACCGGCGTGCCGAGCGGGCCGAGCGCGCGCCGGGTCGCGAGTCCTGCGCGCCCGTCGGCCGGGATCCCGGCTCGCCGCTGGAACGCCTTCGTCGCCCTCACCGTCTTCGGCCCGGCGATCGCGTCGATCGGGCCGTTGTAGAGCCCGTACGCGCGCAGGGCGACCTGAAGCCCCGCGATCTGGGGGTTCCGAGCGTGCGCGGACGCCGCGAGCACAAGCCCCGCCAGCACCGCCGCGCCGCACGCGACGAGCTTGCCGGCCATGAGGCGGACCCAGTTCTCGCCTCGACGGTGGACTCCTGCCCGCTAGGTTGCGGCGCGATGCGGTGGGCGATCACGGGCGGCGCCGGGTTCCTCGGCCTGCACCTCGCCCGTCGGCTCCTGGCCGACGGCCACGAGGTGCGCACGCTCGACCTCGCCCCGCTCGACGACGCGGAGCTCGAGGCCGAGGCCGAGGAGCTCCGTGGCGACGTTCGCGACCCTCGCGACACCGCCCGCCTCGTGGACGGGGCGGACGTGCTCGTCCATGCCGCGGCCGCGCTGCCGATCCAGGCCTCCCGCGAGTCGATCCGGTCGGTGAACGTGGAAGGCGCGGCCACGACGCTCGCCGCGGCGCTCGAGGCCGGCGTGGGTCGCGCCGTGCTGATCTCCTCCACCGCCGTCTACGGGGTGCCGAAGCACCACCCGATCGCGGAGGACGCGCCGCTCGTCGGCGTCGGCCACTACGGCGCGTCGAAGATCGACGCCGAGCACGTGGCCGGGGAGGCGGCCCGGCGCGGCCTCGAGGTGGTGATCCTGCGCCCGAAGACGTTCGTCGGCCCGGAGCGGCTCGGCGTGTTCGAGATCCTCTTCGACTGGATCCGCGAGGGCCGCAGGATCCCGATCCTCGGCGACGGCTCGAACCGCTACCAGCTGCTCGCGGTCGAGGACCTCGTCGAGGCGACGGTCGCCGCGGCCGCTGCCGACGTCGCGGGCGAGACCTTCAACGTCGGCGCGACCGAGTTCGGCACGGTCCGCTCCGACCTCGAGGGCCTGATCGCCCACGCGGGCTCGGGCAGCCGCCTGCGCCCGGTACCCGCGCGGCCCGCCGAGATCGCCCTGCGCGCGCTGGAGCTGGCGCGGCTCTCGCCGCTCGCCGAGTGGCACTACCGCACCGCCCACAAGGACTCGTTCGTGTCGATCGAGAAGGCCGAGCGGCTGCTCGGCTGGGAGCCGCGGCTCTCGAACGC
>DATIFC010000019.1:0-14336 GCA_035455445.1 Gaiellaceae bacterium
CAGCTCGCGCTCGACGAGCGGCCGGCCGGGTGCCTCCAGCACCATCGCGCGCATCCCGTGGCAGCCTACGGGACCGTGACGGAGGAGACGACCGTGCTGGTGGACGCGCGCAACGTGCTCCGCTCGCAGTGGCCCAACGTCCCCGAGGACGAGCTCGTCGGCCGCGCCAGCCGCTGGGCCGAGCGGCACGGCCGCCGCGTGGTGCTCGTCTTCGACGGGACGGCGCCGGGCGGCGTCCTCGGCGAGCGTGCGCTCGATACGCGCACGACGCTCGTCGGCTCCGGCCGCGAGAGCGCCGACGACTGGCTGATCCGCGAGGCGCCCCGCTTCCCCGGCGCGTGGCTCGTCACCTCGGACCGCGCCCTGCGGGCCGCCGCGGGGCGGGGCGCCGGGCGGCTCGTCGGCGGCGGCTCGTTCCTGCGCGAGCTGGACGATTGAGAGCCGCGCGAGCGGGAAGACCCCCCACATGGACTTCGCGCTCTCGCTCGACGACGTGATCGGGATCGACCGACACGGCCTCTGGCGGGCGCTCGGGGCGGCCGGCCTCGGCCTCCTCGGCGGTCTCGCCTCGCTGGCTCCCGGCCGCGGGCGGCCACCGCGTTACGAGGAGCGGCACCTGCGCGAGGCGGCCTGAGCGCCTCGCGCCTGAGAGCGGCCTCGGCGGGGGCCGCCGCGGCGACGCTGTGGGGCCTCGCCGAGCCGCTCGACCAGCGGCTCCTGCGCTGCGACTACTCCGACGTCGCCCTGCTCGGGAAGACGGTCACGCGCGGGCCGCGGTGGCGAGCGGCCGGCTTCGCCATCCATGCAGCGAACGGCGCGATCTTCGGTCTCGCCTTCCACGAGCTGCGCCGGCGAGTGCCGCTGAGGCCGACCCGCCTCGCCGTGGCGATGGCGCTCGCCGAGCATGCGACGCTTTACCCGCTCTGCGCGCTCGTCGACCGCTACCACCCGGCGCGCGGCGAGGAGGGGATCCCGCCGCTGCTGACGAACCCGCGCGCCTTCGCGCAGGCGACCTGGCGGCACCTGCTCTTCGGCGTCGCGCTCGGACGCCTCGCGCGCTGAGGGCCCTAGCCGCCGGTCGCGGAGAAGTGCTGGTAGTCCGGCGAGCCGCGCCAGCGCCCTCCCCACGCCCAGCCGGCCGCCGCGAAGGCGCGCACGAGCGGCCCGCCGCGGACGGCCATGCCCGGACGCACACGCGCGCGGTCCAGGTAGGCACGGCCCGCCCGCGGGTGGACTCGTCCCGCCAGCACGTACGGGTTCTCGACCGGGTTGACGTCGATCGCGAGGCCGTAGGCGTGCACCGACCACCGCTTCGGCCCCGTCGCGACCGCGTAGCGGCAGTTGAAGGCGGCCGTGTTGTCGGCCGCGAGCGAGCGCTCGTCGTTGCCGCCGTAGGCGTCGATCGGGCGCATGCGCCTGATCGGGAACCGCTTCGCGTAGAGCCGCGCGAAGACGCGCGTGAGCGGCGCCACCGCGCGCGTGCTCACGACCACCGCGCCGGTGTGCGGGCGCCGGTCGAAGCCCCAGTGGCGGACGGTCAGCCGTCTCAGCCCGGACGGGCCGACCGGGCAGCCGGGGTGCCACGAATGCGGCAGGTCGGCCGCGTTGACGCGCACCACGGTGTGCGTGAACGGCGGCGGCGCCCGCAACGCCAGCGCGACGAGCAGCAGCGCGGTCATCGTCCGTAGTCTGCAGGCCGATGCGCCGGCTCGCCCTCCCCGCCTCCGCGCTCGCGCTCGCGGCCGCCGCCACGGCCTCGGCCGGCGGCGAGCGGACCGCCGCGTGCGCGCCCACGCTGCCGGGCCGGCTCGAGACCGGCGCGGCGACGCAGCTCGTGACCGCGGTCGCGCAGCGGCGCAGCTCGACGCAGGCCGTCTTCCGGCTGTGGACGAAGCGCGGCGCATGCTGGCGCCCGGCGGCGGGCCCGTGGACGGCGTGGCTCGGCGGCAACGGCACCTCTCCCCTCAAGCGCGAGGGCGACCGCCGCACGCCGAGCGGCGTCTTCGGCTTCCTGCCCACGATGTACGGCATCGCCCCGAGCCCGCGCGTCCGCTTCCGCTACCACCGGGTCGTCTGCGGCGACTGGTGGGTCGAGGATCCCGCCTCGCCGTCCTACAACCGCTTCCGGCACGTGCGCTGCGGCTCGAAGCCCCCCTTCCGCACGGTCAGCGAGGACATGTCCCGCTCGCCGACCGCGTACCGCCACCTGGCGGTGATCGCCTACAACACGAATCCGGCGGTGCCCGGCCGCGGCTCCGGGATCTTCCTGCACGTCAGCACCGGCAGGCCGACCCTCGGCTGCGTCAGCCTGCCGCTGCCGCGGCTCGTCTTCACGCTGCGCTGGCTGCGCCCGGCCGCGCACCCGCGGATCGCGATCGGTACCGCCGCGGACCTGCGCGCGGCTGCGGGTTTCCCGTAGTCGCTATCCGCAGCGCTCCCGATGCCGCCTCATCCGGCGCCGCCCACACTGCGCGGATGCAGACGAGCTACGGAGTCGTGTGGCGCGAGGGCGCCCAACCGCTGGCGCGGGGCAAGCTGGAGCTGCTCGCGCACACGCTGAGGCTGAGCGGCATGGCCGGCGTCACGCAGGTCACGCGCGAGATCGCGTACGCGGACCTCTCCACGGTGCGCGTCGGTCGCGACAGCGCCGATCGCCTCAACGGCCTCGCGAGCCTCGTCCTGGAGCCGTCCGAGGGCGAGCCGATCTCGCTCACGGCGGTCGCGCAGCCCGGCGCCGTCGGCGAGCTCGCCGAGCGGATCGCCGGCCTCAGGGCCTAGAGAAGCGCCCGCGCCGCCCGGGCCGCGACCACGTCCTCGCGCGCGTGCACGACCCAGACCCGCGCGGGCGAGCCGGCCGCAGCGACGTCGGCGTCGGGCCGCGCCGAGCGGTTGGCCTCGGCGTCCAGCCCGACGCCCAGGAAGCCGAGCCGAGAGCAGACGCGCTCGCGCACCTGCGCCGACCCCTCCCCGATCCCGGCCGTGAAGACGAGGGCGTCGAGCCCTCCGAGCGCGGCCGCCGTGGTCGCGACGGCCCCGGCCACTCGGTGGCAGAAGACCTCGAGCGCCAGCCGCGCGTCGGCGTCGTCCCGACGCTCGAGCTCCTCGACCCGCGTGGTGCCGCCGAGCGCGAGCAGGCCGGACTCGTGCTCCAGCGCGTGCTCGAGCTCCTCGGCCGGCACGAGCCCGTGCCGCAGCACGTAGAGCAGGATCTCCGGGTCGATCGAGCCCGCCCGGGTCGCCATCGGGACGCCCTCGAGCGGGCTGAACCCCATCGTCGTCTCCACCGAGCGGCCGTCCAGCACCGCGGTCACCGAGCAGCCGCCGCCGAGGTGGCAGACGACGAGCCGCGAGACCGGCACCCGCTCCGCCGACCACGCGACGGAGAGCCCGTGGAACCCGTAGCGGCGGATCCCCCACTCCTCGCGCCAGCGCCGCGGCAGCGCGTAGGTGTGCGCAGCCTCGGGAAGCGTGGCGTGGAACGCGGTGTCGAAGACGGCGACGTGGGGCACAGAGGGCAGCACGCGGCGCGCCTCCTCGAGGGCTCGCAGAGCCGGCGCGTTGTGCAGGGGCGCCAGCTCCGTCAGCGCCTCGAGCTCGCGGCGGACCTCGTCGTCGACGGGCAGGGGCTCGCGGAAGCGCGAGCCGCCGTGCACGATCCGGTGCGCCACCGCGGCGACCTCGGGTGTCTCGGCGAGCGAGGCGACGGCCTCTGACGAGTCGTCCTCGGCGACCGCAGACAGCTTCAGAGAGGTCGAGCCGGCGTTGACGACGAGAACCGTCAGCCCGGCCACGTCCAGCCGCCGATCTCGGGATCGTCCTCCCCGTGCTCGCGCGTGTAGGCGCGGGCGCGCAGGCGGCGGTCCTCGAGCTCCTGGCGCAGCGGCCCCGCGGAGTTGGCGAGGCCGGGGACGCGGTCGATCACGTCGATCGCGAGGTGGAAGCGGTCGAGGTCGTTCAGCATCACCATGTCGAAGGGCGTCGTGGTCGTGCCCTCCTCCTTGTAGCCGCGCACGTGCAGGTTCACGTGGTTGCGACGGCGGTAGGTGAGCCGGTGGATCAGCCAGGGGTAGCCGTGGTAGGCGAAGACGATCGGCTTGTTCGTGGTGAAGATCGAGTCGAACTCCCCGTCGGGCAGCCCGTGCGGGTGCTCGCTCTCGGGCTGCAGGCGCATCAGGTCGACGACGTTCACCACCCGCACCTTCAGGTCGGGCAGCCGCTCGCGCAGCAGCGCCGCCGCCGCCAGCGTCTCGAGCGTCGGGATGTCGCCGCAGCACGCGAGCACGACGTCGGGCTCGGCGCCGTCGTCGTTCGAGGCCCACTCCCAGATCCCGATCCCGCGGGTGCAGTGGATGACGGCGTCGTCCATCGAGAGGTAGTCCAGGGCCGGCTGCTTTCCCGCCACCACGACGTTGACGTAGTCGCGGCTGCGCAGGCAGTGGTCGGCCACCGAGAGCAGGCAGTTGGCGTCGGGCGGCAGGTAGACGCGGATGATCTCGGCCTTCTTGTTCATCACGTGGTCGATGAACCCCGGGTCCTGGTGGGAGAAGCCGTTGTGGTCCTGCCGCCAGACGTGCGAGCTGAGCAGGTAGTTGAGCGAGGCGATCGGGCGCCGCCACGGGATGTGCTCGGTCACCTTCAGCCACTTCGCGTGCTGGTTGAACATCGAGTCGACGATGTGGATGAAGGCCTCGTAGCAGTTGAAGAGGCCGTGCCGACCCGTCAGCAGGTAGCCCTCGAGCCAGCCCTGGCAGAGATGCTCGCTGAGCACCTCGACGGCCTGGCCGTCGGGCGCCAGGTGCTCGTCGGTCGGCAGGCGCTCGGCGTTCCACGCGCGGTCGGTGACCTCGAAGACGTCGGCCAGCCGGTTGGAGGCCGTCTCGTCCGGGCCGAAGAGGCGGAAGTTGGCGGGATTGCGCTCGACCACGTCGCGGAGGAAGCCGCCGAGCACGCGCGTCGCCTCGCTGAAGGTCGTGCCCGGGTCGGCCACCTCGACGGCGTAGTCGCGGAAGTCGGGCAGCACGAGGTCGCGCAGCAGGGAGCCGCCGTTGGCGTGCGGGTTCGCGCTCATGCGCCGCTCCCCGCGGGGCGGCAGCTCGAGCAGCTCCGGAACCGGAGCGCCGCGCTCGTCGAAGAGCTCCTCGGGCCGGTAGGAGCGCAGCCACTCCTCCAGCAGGCGCAGGTGATCCGGGTTGTCGCGCACCTCCGCGATCGGCACCTGGTGCGAGCGCCAGGTGTTCTCGACGGGGAGGCCGTCGACCTCCGCCGGGCCGGTCCAGCCCTTGGGCGTGCGCAGGACGATCATCGGCCAGCGCGGGCGCTCGCCCTCGCCGCGCCGCCCGATCTCGGCGATCTCGTCCAGCGCCTCGTCGAGCGCGGCCGCGAAGCGCGCGTGCACCGCGAGCGGGTCCTCGCCGTCGAAGCCGCCGGTGACGAGCAGCGGCCGGTGCCCGTAGCCCTCGAGCAGCGAGACGAGCTCGTGCTCGGGGATGCGGGCGAGCACGGTCGGGTTCGCGATCTTGTAGCCGTTCAGGTGCAGCACCGGCAGCACGACGCCGTCGCTCGCGGGGTCGAGGAACTTGTTCGAGTGCCAGCTCGTCGCGAGCGGGCCCGTCTCGGCCTCGCCGTCGCCGACGACGCAGCACGCGAGCAGGCCGGGGTTGTCGAAGACGGCGCCGTAGGCGTGGGCGAGGGAGTACCCGAGCTCGCCTCCCTCGTGGATCGAGCCCGGGGTCTCGGGCGCAGCGTGGCTGGGGATCCCGCCGGGGAACGAGAACTGGCGGAAGAGCTCCTTCAGCCCCGCCTCGTCGAGCGAGACGTGCGGGTAGAGCTCGCTGTAGGTGCCCTCGAGGTAGGCGCACGCGACCATCCCGGGGCCGCCGTGGCCGGGGCCGCAGATGTAGATCGCGTCCAGGTCGCGGGCGCGGATCGCCCGGTTCACGTGCGCCCAGACGAGGTTCAGCCCGGGCACGGTGCCGAAGTGGCCGAGCAGGCGCGGCTTGACGTGCTCGGCGCGCAGGGGCTCGCGCAGCAGCGGGTTGTCCAGCAGGTAGATCTGCCCGACGGAGAGGTAGTTCGCGGCGCGCCAGAAGGCGTCGAGGCGCTCGAGCTCGGAGCTCACCAGCTCTTGAGGGCCCTCTCGCTCGGCCGGGTCTGCAGGCGCACGCGGGCGTCGACGGCGACGCAGCCGTCGGGGCCGGCGATCACGGGGTTCAGGTCGAGCTCGCTGACCTCGTGGAAGTCCTCCGCGAGCCGGCCGAGCCGGTGGACGAGGTCGGTCAGCGCCGTCTTGTCCGCCGCGGGGGTGCCGCGGAAGCCGGCCACGAGCCGGCCGGCCTTGCCGCCGGTGACGAGCTCGTCGGCGTCCACGTCGGTCAGCGGCGCGATCCGGAAGTTCGCGTTGCCGATCAGCTCGGCGAACACGCCGCCCGGGCCGAAGGCGACGAGCGGGCCGAAGACCGGGTCCTGCACGACGCCGGCGAGCAGCTCCGTGCCGCCCACGAGGTAGCGCTGCACGATCAGCGGGGCGCCGATCCGCTCGGCGGCCTCGCGCACCTGCGTCTCCTCCTGGAGGTCGAGGGCGATGCCGCCGGTCTCGGTCTTGTGCGCGCCCGGGGTCGCGGTCTTGACGACGACCGGGAAGCCGAGCTCCTCGGCGGCCGCGACGGCCTCGTCGAGGCTCTCGGCCGTCCGCTCGGGCACGAGCGGGATGCCGTAGGCGCCGAGCAGCTCGCGCGTGCGACCCGGGTCGAGCCACGCCTCGCCCGAGGCGGCGAGCACCTCGTCCACCACCGCGCGGGCGGAGTCGTGGTCGATGCCGTCGAGCTCCGGCACGCTTCCCGCCGGGCGGCGCAGCCACTCGGCGCGGTCGGCGGCGATGCCGAGCGCGCGGGCCGCGGACTCCGGGTAGGCGAAGCTCGCGAGGTCCGACTCGAGCAGCTCGACGGGGGTGCCCTCGGCGCTCATCACGGCCGCCAGCACGGGCTTGTCGGTCTCCGCGGCCTGGGCGGCGAGGCAGATCGAGTGCGCGATCTCGGGCGCGCCGGCCACGACCGGCGGGACGAAGAGCGCGATCAGGGAGTCGAGGCGCGGGTCGGCCAGCAGCAGCGGGATCACCTGCTCATAGGTCGATCCGGTCGCGGAGCCGAGCATGTCGATCGGGTTCGCGACGCTGGCGTCGGCCGGGAGGATCTCGCGCAGCTTGTCCTGCGTCTCCTGCGTCGGCTCGGTCAGCTCGAGCCCGGCCGCCTCGCAGGCGTCGGCGCAGAGGATCCCCAGGCCGCCGGCGTTGGTCAGCACGCCGACGCGGCGCCCGCGCGGGAGCGGCTGGCTCGAGAGGAGGCCCGCCACGTCGACGAGCTCCTCCAGGGTCCGCGCCCGCAGCACGCCGGCCTGGTGGAAGAGCGCGTCCACCGCGGCTTCGGAGCCGGCCAGCGCCGCGGTGTGCGAGCTTGCGGCCTTGGCACCGGCTGCCGTGAAGCCGCCTTTCATGGCGAGAATCGGCTTCTTGCGCGCCACCCGGCGGGAGAGCCGCGCGAACTTGCGTGGGTTGCCGAACGACTCGAGGTAGAGCAGGACGAGGTCGGTCTCGGGGTCGTCCTCCCACCACTCGAGCAGGTCGTTGGAGGAGACGTCGGCCTTGTTCCCGATCGAGACGAAGGCCGAGAAGCCGAGCCGCGCGGAGCCCTGCTCGAGCAGGGCGAGCCCGAGCGCGCCTGACTGCGAGGAGAAGCCGATCCGGCCGGAGGGCAGCGCCCGCGGCGCGAAGGTCGCGTTCAGCCGCGGCTTCGAGGAGGCCATCCCGAGGCAGTTCGGCCCGAGCAGCCGCGCCCCGTGCGCGCGCACGAGCGCGAGCAGCTGCTCCTGCCGCTCGACCCCTTCGGCGCCGATCTCCGCGAACCCCGAGGAGATCACGCAGATGGCGGGCACGCCCTTCTCCAGGGCCTCCTCGGCGGCCTGGAGCACGTGCGGGCCCGGCAGGCAGATGACCGCCAGCTCGACCGGGTCCGGGATCTCGGTGATCGACTTGTAGGCGCGCACCCCGGCGACGGGCTCGCCGCCCAGGTTGACCGGGTAGGCGGCGCCGTCGAAGTCGGCCTCGAGCACGTTGCGGAAGAGCTCGCCGCCGATGGAGCCGCGGCGCCTCGAGGCGCCGATCACGGCCACGCTGCTCGGCTCGAAGAACGGGCGCAGCGAGGCGGCGACGGCGACGTGGTCGCGCTCCTCGACGCGCACCTGGAAGGCCTCGGTGGGGACGATCGGGAAGCTGACCTCGACCTCGCCGTGCTCCAGGTCGCGCACGACGTCGAAGCCGGCCCCGGTGAAGACGCTCAGCATCGCCTGGTTCTCGGCCATCACCTCGGCGACGAAACGCGTGACCCCGGTCTCGGCCGCGCGGGCGGCGAGCTGCTCCAGCAGGCGCGTGCCGATCCCGCGGCCCTGCTCCTCGTCGGCCACGACGAAGGCCGCCTCGGCGACGGACGGGTTCCGCAGACGGACGTAGTTCGCGATCCCCACGGCGCGCTCGCCGAGCCAGGCCACGAGGGCCCCGCGCTCGACCCAGTCCGGGTCGAGCAGCGACTCCGCCAGGGAGCGGTCGACTTGCCGGATGCCGTGGAAGCGCAGGTAGAGGCTGCGCTCGGAGAGGCCTTCTAGGAACGCCAGCACCGCGTCCGCGTCGGCCGCGACGGGTGGGCGCAGGCGGAGGGTGCCGCCGTCCTTGAGGATGACGTCGACGGCTCCGTTCGCCTGCTGCTCGGCACTGCGGGCCACGTCGGGGAGCGTATCGAGGCTGGCTGTGAGGTCCGGCATGGTTCCTCCCGTTCGGGGTCGCTCACAGCCTCCTCGGGCGAGCCGCAGCTCACATCAGCGCCCGCACCGAAGCGGTTTTCGGGTTTTCCGCAGCGAGATCAGCTGCGCCCCTGATGCCGCGAGCGGCCGCGCCGTCGAAGCTCTGCCCACGAAGGAGGTGTTTCGATGAAGGAGATCCTCGCTGCCACGGACGGCTCGGAGAGCAGCCGGTACGCCGTCGGCCAGGCGATCGAGCTCGCGCGGTCGAGCGGCGCCTCGCTGACCGTCGCGTACGTCCGCCACACGCCGCTCCCGATCCTGGGGCAGCCGTTCTACCAGCGGTCCCTGAGCGCCGAGCTGCGGCTGGCGAACGAGACGGTCGAGCTCGCGGCCGCCAGCGCGCAGGAAGCGGGCGTCGAGGCCGAGACCGAGATCCTGGAGGGCGATCCAGCCGACCGGATCCTCGAGCTGGCGAGCCTCCGCGACGTCGACCTGATCGTCGTCGGCTCCCGCGGCCTCGGCCCGATCGCCGGCACGCTCCTCGGCAGCGTCTCGCGTGAGGTCCTTCATCGCGCCGACCGGCCCGTGCTGGTTGCGGCCCGGCGCGTCGAGCGACGTCGCGCAGCCTGACCGCGCCCGGCAGTACGCTGACTCCGTGGAGTCGGTGTCGCCGAGCGAGCCACGACTACGGGCCCTGCTCGAGGCCGGCATGGCGCTGGCCTCCGAGCTGTCGCTCGACAGCCTCCTCCAGCGTCTGACCGGGGTCGCCGCGGAGCTGACCGGCGCCCGCTACGCCGCCCTCGGGGTGATCGACCCGACCGGCTCGGGCCTCGAGCGCTTCGTCACGCACGGGATCGACGAGGAGACGCGCGTCGCGATCGGCGACCCGCCCCACGGCCGCGGGATCATCGGCGCCCTGATCCAGGACGCCAGGCCGCTGCGCCTGCACGCGATCACCGACGACCAGCGCTCGGTCGGCTTCCCGCGCAACCACCCCCCGATGACCACGTTCCTCGGCGTGCCGATCCTGCTGCGCGGGGTCGCCTACGGGAACCTCTACCTGACCGAGAAGGAGGGCGGCGAGGATTTCACCGGGGCCGACGAGGAGCTCGTCGAGCTGCTCGCCTCGCAGGCCGCCGTGGCAATCGAGAACGCGCGCCTGTTCGAGGCGTCGACGCGCTGGTCGCACCAGCTGGAGTCCCTGATCGAGGTCAGCAGCGCGATCGCGCGGGAGACGGACGTCGACCTGCTGATCGAGCTCGTCGCGCAGCGGCTGCGGGAGCTGCTGGACGCGCGGCTCGTCGTGGTCGCGCTCCCGGCGGGCCCCGACAACCTGCGCATCGTCACCGCGTCCGGCGAGGACGCCGAGATGCTTCGCGGCCGCCTCGTGAAGCGCGCCGAGTCGAAGGCCGGTCGCGTGCTCGACACGGGCCGCAGCGAACGCGTGGACAGCCTGCTCGACGACCCCGAGGTGAACCTCGACTTCACGCGCAGCATCCTGGCGCGGGCCGGCCTCTGGGTGCCGCTGCTCGTGCACGGGCGGCCGATCGGCGTGATGACGGCGTACGACAAGCTCGCCGCACCCGACGCGAGCTTCGACCACGACGACGTCCGCCTCGCCGAGACGTTCGCGTCGCGAGCGGCGGTGGCCGTGGAGCTCTCCGAGCGCGTGGAGCGGGACACGCTGCGGCGGATCGTGGCCGCGCAGGAGGTCGAGCGGCAGCGCCTGGCGCGCGAGCTGCACGACGAGACCGGGCAGGCGCTCACCTCGATCCTGCTCGGCCTCAAGCAGCTCGAGGGCGCGGAACCGGAGTCGGTCGCGCAGCTGCGCAACCTCGTCGTGGCGACCTTGCGGGACGTCCGCCGCCTCGCGGTCGAGCTGCGGCCGAAGGTACTCGACGACTTCGGCCTCCTGCCGGCGCTCGAGCGGCTGACCACCGGCTTCGCCGAGCAGACGGGCATCGAGGTCGACCTCGAGGCCTCGGCGGTCGACGAGCGCCTGCCCACGGAGGTCGAGACCGCGATCTACCGGATCGTGCAGGAATCGCTCACGAACGTGGTCAAGCACTCCCGCGCACACCGCGTGTCCGTCCTCCTGACCCGTGCGAATGGCAGGATCAAGGCCGTGATCGAGGACGACGGCAAGGGATTCGACCCGGAGGCGGGCAGCGGCGACGGGATCGGCCTGATCGGGATGCGCGAGCGAATCGAGCTCCTGGACGGCACGCTCGCGGTGGAGTCGAGCGAGACGAGCGGCACGACGGTCGCGCTGGAGGTGCCGGTGTGAAGGGCGCGAAAGGCACCCGCGTCCTGATCGTCGACGACCACGCGGTCGTGCGCTCGGGCCTCAAGCTCGTGCTCGAGAGCGACGAGGGGATCGAGCCCGTCGGCGAGGCCGGCAACGCCCGCGAGGCGATCTTCGAGGCGCGCTCGCTCAAGCCCGACGTCATCCTGCTCGACGTCGTGATGCCCGACCAGAGCGGCCTCGAGATCATCCCGACCCTGCTCAAGGAGAACCCGGAGACGAAGATCCTCGTGCTCTCGATGCAGGACGACCCGCAGTACGTGCGCGAGGCCTTCGCGGCCGGGGCGAGCGGCTACGTGCTCAAGGAGGCGGCCGACAGCGAGGTGGTCTCCGCCGTGCGCGAGGTGGCCGGCGGGGGGCGCTACGTCCACCCCGAGCTCGGCGCCCGGCTCGTGGCCGCCGAGTCCGAGGAGCGGCGCCGCGCCGAGGAGGACCCGCTGTCCGAGCGCGAGGGCGAGGTCCTGCGCCTGCTCGCCCTCGGGCACACGAACCAGGAGATCGCGAAGCAGCTGTACATCTCGGTGCGCACCGCCGAGACGCACCGCGCGCACATCATGCAGAAGCTCCGCCTTTCCAGCCGCGCGGAGCTCGTGCGCTACGCGCTCGACCGCGGCCTGCTGGACGAGCGCCCCGAGGAATGACGAAGGGCCGCCCCGGGGCGGCCCTTCGTGTGTGCGACGGAGGAGCTTTTTACGCCTTCGCGGCGGCTCCGCCGCCCTTCGCGCCGCGCTGCAGGAAACCGAACGCGGGCTTCGGGCTCTCGAGGGCTCCGCCGACCGCGAGGATCAGGAAGCCGATGCCCGAGAGCAGGAGGGCAATGCCGACCACGACGCCGAACAGCGCGAGCCTGGAGGCCATGTAGCTCGTGTTGAGCGCCGTCGTCAGCGCCGTGTAGGTGACCCAGATGTCGCGGCGGCCGTTGCTCACCGGCTGCTGCGTCTTCGGATCCGTGGCTGCGTACTTCTCGTCGCTCGTGGCGCCGAGCCCGTCGGTGTACTGGACCGGCGTGCCGGGCTTCGCGACGAAGCGCCCCATCTGGGCGTACGTCAGGCCGGACGTGGCGCCGAACGTATGGATGCGCATGTACTCCGCGAAGCAGCGGGCCGACGACCCGTCGTTGACGTTCTTGCCGGCCACGGAGCAGGTCGGGGTCGTGATCTCGGAGCCGTCGATCTTGACGCCGGCGCTCTGCAGCTTCGTGATCACCTCGTTCTGCGCCTGCTGCGCAGCCTTGACCTCGCCGGCGATCGCCGTCGGGGTCATGTCGGGCGAGCCGACGATCTGCTCCTGCTTGAGGCTGTCGTTGACGGTCGACTGGCCGTTGAAGCCCATGACGATCGCTGCGATGCCGAAAGCGATCAGCACCGCTGCGGCGACGATGCCGCCGATCTCGAAAGCCTTCCTCATCGTTCTCTCCTTCCGTCGCGGTCGAGCTCTTCAGTGGGCTTCGACCTTTCGGCGGAGTGTGCGGCGGTTCGGCCCCGGCGCCATCGGTAGCGAGCCGGGATCTTGCTGCGGGCGATCCCGGCTCGCGTTGCGGGTTTTCCGCACCGGGCTAGGCGGTCGCGGGGGCGAGAGGCTTGCGTCCCGCGGCGCCGCGGACGACCAGCACCGGCCGTCGGGCCTCGTGCAGGATGCCGCGGGAGACGCTCCCGAGCAGGGCGCTCGCGAGCGTTCCGTGGCCCCGGGAGCCGACGACGATCAGGTCGGCGTCGATCGTGTCCGCATAGGCCACGATCTCGTCGACGGCGTCGCCGCGCAGGAGGCGGGTCTGGGCGCGGACACCCGCGGCCTCGGCCTGCTGGAGTGCGCGGTCGAGGGGCTCCGACTCTTCCGGCTCGAGCTCGTGCTCGCTGACGGCCGTGAGCCCGAAGCCGCCTGCCGGGACGACGTCCACAGCCGGGATGGCCAGGACGAACGTCACTGCCGCCTGCTGCTCGGCCGCGAGCTCGAGGCCGAAGTCGACGGCTTCCTGCGCGTGAGCCGAGCCGTCGGTCGCGATCAGGATCCTGTCCATCGTTCCTCCTTCGGGTCTTTGCACAGAGAGCGTCGCCGCCGCCGAGGGACGCCGCATCGGGCCGCACGCTGCCCCGGCTTCCGTAGTAGGCCGCAGGCGCGATCGGCATCCGACCGGATGCCGCGCTCCCGGGGCGCCCGTGACCATCGGCCCAGGTGTCGTCCGCCGGCACCCGCCGAAAGGAGCCGAGATGCGCAAGGTGATCATCATGGGAGCCGGAGGGCGCGACTTCCACAACTTCAACGTCGTCTACCGGGACGACCCGAGCACCGAGGTCGTCGCCTTCACGGCCGCCCAGATCCCGGGCATCGACGACCGGCGCTACCCGCCAGCGCTCGCGGGCCCGCGATACCCCGACGGGATCCCGATCAGGCCCGAGCTGGCGCTGACGGAGCTGATCAGGGGCGAGTGGGCCGACGAGGTCGTGCTCGCCTACTCGGACCTCTCGCACGAAGAGGTGATGCACAAGGCGTCGACGGCGCTCGCCGCGGGCGCGGACTTCCGGCTGCTCGGCCCCGAGTCGACGATGCTGCGCAGCAAGAAGCCGGTGATCGCGGTCTGCGCCGTCCGCACCGGGAGCGGCAAGAGCCAGACGAGCCGGCGGGTCGGGCGGATCCTCCTCGACGCCGGCCTGAAGGTCGCCCTCGTGCGCCATCCGATGCCGTACGGCGACCTGGAGGCGATGCGCGTACAGCGCTTCGCGACGCTCGAGGACATCGATGCGTCCGGCCCGACCATCGAGGAGCGCGAGGAGTACGAGGCGCCGGTCGCGATGGGCATGGTCGTGTACGCCGGCGTCGACTACGCCGCGATCCTGGAGCAGGCCGAGCGTGAGGCCGACGTGATCGTCTGGGACGGCGGCAACAACGACTTCTCGTTCTTCCGGCCCGACCTGACGATCGAGGTCGTCGACCCGCTCCGGGCGGGGCACGAGCTGAAGTACCACCCGGGCGAGACGAATCTGCGAATGGCCGACGCCGTGGTCGTCAACAAGATCGACTCGGCGAGCGCCGACCAGGTCGAGCGCGTCCTCGCGGACGTCGCCTCGGTCAACCCGCTCCTGACGGTGGTCAAGGCGAGCTCGCCCGTCACGCTCGACGAGGGGCCCTCGCTCGCCGGCAGGGCCGTGCTGGTCGTCGAGGACGGCCCGACGATCACGCACGGCGGGCTGCCGTTCGGCGCGGGCACGGTCGCCGCGCAGGCGGCGGGAGCGCCGATTCGCGTCGA
>DATIFC010000020.1:0-8308 GCA_035455445.1 Gaiellaceae bacterium
CCCCCCCCGAATCGGCCCGTCGGGTCAGTGCTCCTCGTCGTCGAGGCGGGGCTGCACCTGGCGGAACTCGGCCGGTGCGCCCGGGAGGCCGCCCGGCTTCGGCCGGTACTCGGGGACGCCGACGCAGGTGAACAGGAGCGCGTCGAGCGGCTCGCCGAGCAGGGCCGGGATCTCGCTGTCGAGGAACGTCATGCCCGAGGCGCCGGCGCCGAGGGCGTAGGCGGCGAGGTGGAGCCTGCCCTCGACCAGGCCTGCAGCCAGCTGCGCCTCGCGGTACTCACGGTCGTCGAGCGCGCCGATGTCGGCTGCGCCGATCACGACGAGCGCCGCATCGCGCGGCAGGCCCTGGTCGACACAGACCCGGTAGAGCTCCTTGCGCAGCTCGCCGGCTCGGACCGGGAGGCCGAGGTCGGGCCAGCGGTAGACGCCAGGGTCGACGCCGTCGACGGCGTGCACGACCACGAAGTGGGGGAGCGAGACGCCCCGCATCCCCGCGGCCAGGATGCTCAGAGCGACGCGCTGGGAGAGGCTGCCCTCGGGGTCCATGCGCCGCTGCGAGCTGCGCGAGAGCACGACGCGCTCGACCGGAGCGCTGCTTGCATCGGGCATGTCGAGCGGCTCGCCCCGCGGCCACGGGTCGCCGAGCGCCTCGCCGTCCCCGGCGCGCTGCGCGGCGGTCGCGAGCGGAAACTCGACCGGGTCGGCGTCGACCTCGCCGGCCGCGGCGGGCCCCGCCGCCTCGAGCGCGGGCGCGTCATCGCCCAGCGAGACGACGGCGACCGGCCACTCGTGGACGCCGTCGGCTCCGACGAGCGCCGTCACGGCCCGGTCGGGAAAGCGGCTGTACAGCGCCGCAGTCAGCCCGGCGGAGTCGGCCGCCGCGAGCAGCTGGGAGAGCATCGTGCCGGAGTCCCAGTAGACGTGCCGGTAGCCGCGCTCGCGGTAGCGCCAGCCGGTCCGCCAGGGGATGCCGGTGACGACGACGGCGGGCGAGCCGCCGCGCGGCGGCGGGCCGACCTGCAGGAGCGCGTGGTCCTGCGGGTGGTACCAGTGGACGCCGGCGGGGAGCGCTCTGCCTTCGGGCACGACGACGTACAGCTCCATCGGGAAGCGGGCGCCGGCGGAGCCGGCCGCGCGGAAGAGCCAGGTCGCGTAGGGCCGCTCGACCGTCCGCACGACGCCGGCGGAGAGGTGCAGTAGGCGGGAGAGCTGCGCGAGGTCGAGGTCGCCGGGCGCGACGTCCGCCGTCCCCGCGAGCACGGCGAGCGCGGGAGCGGGGCTCGGCGGGAGCTCGCGCGGGAGCTCGACCCGGGGCCTCGCCTCCGCGTAGCGCTTGTAGAACCACGGCAGCCGGTCGAGGTCGTTGGTGACGAGGTTCTGAACCACGCGCGGGTCGTCGGGCGGCACGTCCCACTCGCGGCCGGGCTCGTAGGAGCTCAGCCGGTGCAGCGTCTGCGTCGCCGTCTCCACCGGCCGACTCTCGCACACGGCCGTCTACGATTGCGGTGTGGCGTCCACCGCCCCCGACTCCCGCGCCGTCCTCGCCGAGCTCGAGGGCGCCGACAGGCTGCTGATCCAGCAGGTCTTCAAGCCGATCGCCAACGAGTACCGGATCAGCGTGCCGACTCCGGGCTCGAGCGACGAGGGCCGCCCGCTGCTGTACGTGAAGCAGAAGAAGATGAAGATCAAAGAGGACATCCGCTTCCGCCTCTCGCCCGACGACGACGCGCACGTCTTCATGATCAAGTCGAAGTCCGTGTTCGAGTTCCGCGGCCGGCACAACGTGCTCGACGCCGACGGACAGGTGATCGGGACGCTCGAGAAGGACTTCACGCGCTCGCTCCTGCGCAGCCACTGGCACGTGCGCGACCCGGCCGGGACGGAGCTGCTGGAGGGCCACGAGGCGAGCTGGGTGGTGGCGCTCGTGCGCCGCTTCGCCGACATCGGCGTCGACTGGCTCTCGTTGCTGACCTGGCTGCCGTTCAACTTCGTCCTGCGCCGCGGCGAGCGGCAGGTCGGCACGTACAAGCGCGTGCTCGGCAAGCTGCGCGACCGCTACGTGCTCGAGCTCGGGCCCGAGCTCGCGGACGTCGACCGGCGGCTGATCCTCGCGCTCGCGATCGGGCTCGACGCGCTGCAGGACCGCTAGCGCCAGGGCCGCGACCTTCCTCGGCCCGTCGAGGATGAGGCCGAACTCGAACACTGACGCGTGGTGCGAGCCCTCGCCGAACTGCTGCTCGCCGTGCTCGCGCAGGTAGGCGTACTCGTCCGGCGGGGACAGGCGCGCGGAAAGGTCGCCGTCGCCGTCTGAGCCCAGAGGGAACGAGGCCGCAGCCTGCGCTCACAGGAAGGACCCCGAACCCCGGCCTGGCGCGCAGTCGCCCGTTCCCTCGAGCCAACGAGTATGGGCACTCGTGCCGAAAATTGCAAGATCGGAGATGACGTCGCCCGTACGGCCGCTTCTGGGAGGTCGCCGCGAGAATCGTTTAGGTTCGCCCGGTGACCTGGTACGAGCTCTGGCTTTTCCTCCACCTCACCGGCGCGATCGTGTGGATCGGAGGTGCGACGGCGGTCCAGGTGTTCGGGATCCTGACGAAGCGCGCCGCGGACCCCGCGAAGACGGCGTTCTTCGCGCAGAACGTCTCCTACACGGTGTTCCGGGTGTTCCTGCCCTCGGCCGTGGTCGTCCTGGTCGCGGGGATCGGCCTGACCGAGAACGGCGGCTGGGACTGGGGCGAGCCCTTCATCGCCTGGGGGCTCGTGCTCTGGGCGGCCGTCTCGCTCGTCGCGTTCGGCTTCCTGGCACGGGCGATGGCCGACGCCGGCAGGCGCCTCGAGACGGAAGGCCCGGGCCCGGCGCTCGCGCTGCGGCTGCGCAACCTCGTCTGGCTCTCGCGGGTGCTCCTCGGGACGCTCGTCGTGATCGTCTTCCTGATGACGGTCAAGCCCGGGACGTAGCTACTCGTCCTCGTCCGAGCGGATGTCCCCGGCGACGAGGTCCTTGAGCGGCCTTATCTTCTCGAAGAACTCCTCGGCGGGAACCTCGCGCTCGACGGCGTCGCCGCCCAGGATGTAGGGCGCGGCCTCGACCGCCGTCCGCCACGCGGCCTCGTTGGCGCGCTCCCCGGCCTCCGGCTCCTCGCCTTCGTCCGGGAGCAGCTCGACCGCGTCGAGGTACACGTTGGTGAAGGTGCCTTTCTGCTGCTCGTGGAAGCGGATCTGCGCTCGGCGCCCCTCGGCGGCGAGCGCCTGTCGCGCGATCGGCTCCTTGAACGTCGTGTACTCGCGGCCGCGCTCGTCCACGAGCACGAAGCGCGTGTTGCCCGACTGCGTCTTGCGGGCCTCCACGCGCTCGACGGTGACGACGGCCTCCGGCATGCCCTTGCCGTTTCCCGCGACGGAGGTCCCTGAACCGTGGGGCGTCAGACCGCGGTGAGAACGCCGTCGAGCGGGCGCGGCACCGCGGCCAGGTCGAGCGCCTCGACGAGGTAGCGGGCGTAGCGGATCTTCCGGCTCCCGCCGCTGCCCATGAAGCGCCGTAGCTGCTCCTCGACGGGCTGGCCGCGCCAGGCGGGCTGCTTCTGCAGCGTGCGGAACGGGACGAGGTCGCCGTGTGCCTCGGCGACGCGCAGCACCTCGTCGGCGCCGAGCGCGCGGATCAGCTCGCCCTCGAGATCCGGCTCGCAGGTGTAGAAGCCGAGCCCTTCGAGGCCCTCCCGCGTGAGGCCGTCGCCGAACCCGGCCCGCTCGAGCGCGCGGCGGAAGTCACGCTCCTCGCCCGCGTCGCAGAGGCCGGCGATCGTGACCTCGCGCCCGTAGGCGCCGAGGAAGCGCCCGATCGCCTGCGCGCCCCCGATCGGGACGATCTCCACGCGTTCCGCCACCAGGTCGCGCTTGCGGCGCTCGGCCAGCGTCTCGACGGCGACCTGGTCGCTCGTCCCTTCCACGAGCACGACGGCACGGAGCTTTGACGGCGAGGCACCCACGGCGTAATGCTGCCCGTCGCGATGGCGGGCGAGCGGCAGCAGCGCAAGACGGAGGCGTTCCGGGCCCTGCACGAGGGCGAGCCCTTCGTGATCCCGAACCCGTGGGACGCCGGCTCGGCGCGGGTGCTCGAGGCCCTCGGCTTCCGGGCGCTCGCGACGACGAGCTCCGGCTTCGCGTTCACGCTCGGGCGGCCCGACGGCGGGGTGACGCTGGACGAGGTCGCCGCGCACGTCGAGGCGCTCGACGCGGCCACCGAGCTGCCCGTCTCGGTCGACCTCGAGGACGGCTTCGGGCCCCGGCCGGAGGACGCGGCGCGCGCGGTCACGCGGGCCGCCGGCGCCGGAGCGGTGGGCGGGTCGATCGAGGACTTCGACCGCGGCGGGCGGATCTACGACCTGCCCCACGCAACCGAGCGGATCGCCGCCGCGGCCGAAGCCCTTGCCGGGCCGGGCTTCGTGCTCACCGGGCGCGCCGAGAACCACATCCGCGGCAACCCGGACCTCGACGACACGATCACGCGGCTCCAGGCCTACGAGGCGGCCGGCGCCGACGTGCTCTACGCGCCCGGCCTGCGCACCGTCGAGGAGATCCAGGCCGTCTGCGAGGCGGTCTCGAGGCCGGTCAACGTGCTGGCCGTCCCGGGCCTCTCCTTCGCGGAGATCGCCGAGGCCGGCGCGCAGCGCGTGAGCGTCGGCGGCGCGCTCACCTGGGTGGCCGCACGGGCGCTGGCCGACGCGGCGACGGCGATCAGGGGCGAGGGCGACTTCTCCGTGCTCTCCGCACGCGTGCCCCTCGGCGACTGGCTCGCCTAGCCCATTCAGCTCCGGCCCGTCGCGGCCGATAACGGTCTCCATGGATCGAGCCGACTTCCCGTGGCGCCCGCTCGGCGCGGTGCTCGTCGACGAGGGCGTCCTCACGAGCGCCGAGCTCGAGCGCTCGCTGTCGGAGCAGCGCCAGACCGGCCGGTTGCTCGGCCAGATTCTCGTGGCGCAGGGCCTGGTGAGCGGCAGTGAGCTCGCGCGCGCCCTCGCGAGGCAGCACGGCGTCGCCCTCCGCCCCGCGGGCGAGGGGGAGACGCCTGCACGGGGCGCGTCACCCGCTGCTGCCCCGGCGGCCCGCGGAGAGCCGTGGCACTCGCTCGGCATGCTGCTCGCGCAGAAGGGGCTGGTGGCCCCGTCCTCGCTGCAGAAGGCCCTCGCCGAGCAGCGCGAGCGGCCCGACCGGCGCCTGGGCGAGATCCTGGTCGCGCGCGGCGACCTCTCGGCGCCGACGCTCGCGGCGGTGCTCGCCGAGCAGCACGGGGTCACGGTCGACACGCCGCTCGTGGCGGACGAGGCTCCGGCTCCCGAGCCGTCGGGGCCGGTCTACGAGGTCTGCCTCACGGCGTACGCCGGCGCCGTCGACCGCGGACGGATCGTCTACGTCGGCAGCGGCCTCCTGGACGCGGCGGACTTCGCCTGCGACTACGTCGACCTGGAGCAGCCTCCGGCTCTGGAGATCGTGAGGCGGGACGGACGCGACGCCGAGACGGTCTGGACCTACAGCCGCGAGCGCGCCGCGGCCGCGGCCTCGCAGAGCCGCAGCCTCGTCGAGACGTTCGGGTTCGACCCCACGCGCTGGGGCAGCAGCACCTGAAGCGCGCGTTTGCGGGGTTGACTCGCCGCCGAAGCTCCCTAAGGTTCGGGAGGTCCGTGCCCGCCTGCGCGGACGGCGACGTGGAGGAGCCATGAAGTTCGAGGCAGTCGAGCGTTCGGGGGAGCGTTCGGGAGCGGCTCCGTCTGCGGCATCTCCAGGAACGAGCCACGCCGCCTGTCCGTCACGCCGACCGGTGCGAGGGGAGCGCCGGCGCGGCCGAGAGGAGATGCCATGCACGATCCCGTCGAGAGATCCCGCGCACGCGTCGCGCCGTTTCTGGCGCTGCTCGTCCTCGCGCTCGCGCTCGTAGCCTCCGCCGCGCCGACCGCCGGCGCGGCCCGCAAGCACCACCGCGTCATGGGCCCGCCGCTCGGCGTGACCTGGGACGTGACCGGCAAGGGGGCGAAGCGCCACGCGCTCGCACCCAGGCGCGCCCGTCACCGCCCCGCGCGCCACCTGCGCAAGGACTACTACGGCCGCCTCCGCTTCCAGCGGCTGCTGCCGATGCTCGCCTGTCCGGACCCGACCTGCAACATGACCTACCACGGGGGCGACCTCGTGATCGGCCCGCACACGGTGCACGTCGTCTACTGGGAGCCGTCCGGCTTCTCGGTGACCGCGAACTACCACTCGCTGGTCGAGCGCTACTTCACCGACGTCGCCGCGGACAGCGGCCGCGTGACGAACGTCTACTCGACCGACACGCAGTACGACGACTCGAGCAATACGTTCATCCAGTACCAGGTCTCCTTCGCCGGCGCCCTGACCGACACGAACGCGTTCCCGGCGACGCCGATGGGGTGCCCGACGACCGACGGCACCCGCACGGTCGCGGTCTGCCTCAGCCAGACGCAGGAGGCGACCGAGCTCGACAACTTCATCCAGGCCAACAGCCTCCCGCGCGGCCTCGGCCACCTCTACTTCCTGATGCTCCCCGACAACGTCGAGACCTGCTTCGACGGCTTCTCCGAGTGCGGGAACATCCTCAACACGAGCCCGCGCTACTGCGCCTACCACAGCTTCTTCAACATCGGCGGCCACGGGCTGACGCTGTGGGCGAACGAGCCGTACATCGGCTTCGCCGACAGCCACTGCAACAGCGGCTCGACCGCCGCGCGGCCGAACGGCGACGTCACCGACCACGAGCTGAACGTGCTCAGCCACGAGCACAACGAGACGATCACCGATCCGACCGCCGCGGGCTGGTTCGACACGAACCTCGGCGGCGAGAACGGCGACAAGTGCAACTTCGACTTCGGGACGCCGATCGGCTCGAACGCGAACGGCAACTTCAACCAGCTGATCAACCACAACCCGTACCAGCTCCAGCTCGAGTGGGACAACTCGGTCACGGGGTGCTCGCCGAACTTCGGCGCGGTCGCGCCGACGGCAGCCTTCACGTGGACGCCGCCGAGCCCGAAGGCTCTCGACCCGGTCGCCTTCGACGGCTCGGGCTCGAGCTCCAACAACACCGGCGGGTACGTGATCGAGTGGAACTGGACCTTCGGCGACGGCGGCACCGCGACCGGCGCGACGCCCAGCCACACCTACTCGGCCTCCGGCACCTACACGGTGTCGCTGACCGTGAAGGACGACGCCGGCCTGACGAACACCGTCAGCCATGCCGTCACCGTCGTCCAGCGCCCGACGACGACCTCGTACACGGGCGACACGACCGGCGACTACCACGACACGGTCACGCTCAGCGCCGAGCTGGACGACGCCGGGACTTCGGCGCCGCTCGCGTCCAAGACGGTCTCGTTCACGCTCGGCTCCCAGTCGTGCTCCGGGGTGACCGACGGCCTCGGCGTCGCCTCGTGCACGCTGACGCTGAGCCAGGTGCCGGGCCCCTACACGGTCACCGCGTCGTTCGCCGGGGACGGCGTCTACGGGGCGAGCTCGGACACGCAGCCGTTCACGATCACCAAGGAGGAGACGACGCTCGCCTACACCGGGCCGACCGTCATCCTCGGCAGCGGCTCGACGCTCACCGCCACGGCGACGCTGACGGAGGACGGGGCGAACGACGACGACGGTGACGGAGGCGGCGTGCCGCCGAGCCCGGCCGGCCAGACCGTCACGTTCACCCTGGACGGCCAGAGCTGCAGCGGCACGACCGACTCCACGGGAGCGGTCAGCTGCACGATGCCGGTCTCCGGCTCGCTGGGACCGACGACGATCACGGCGGACTTCGCCGGCGACGCCTACTACGTCGGCTCGTCGGACTCGAAGGACGTGCTCGTCTTCGCCTTCCCGAGCCGCGGCGCGTTCGTCCTGGGCGACCAGACCGTCGCCGCCGCCACGCCGCTTACGCAGCTGACGTGGTGGAGCCACTCGTGGTCGAGCCTGAACGCCGTCTCCGGCGGCGCGGCGCCGGCCTCGTTCAAGGGCTTCGCCTCCGACGTCACGACGCTGCCGGCGGGGAGCCCGGCGGGCGTGTGCGGGACGTCGTTCACCACCGGCCCCGGCGACAGCCCGGCTCCGCCCGCGGACGTGCCCGCCTACATGGGCGTGCTCGTCGCGGGCTCGGTCGACAAGGCCGGCAGCACGATCACCGGCCGCTGGGCCAAGGTCGTGGTCGTCAGGACCGACCCCGGCTACGGGCCGAACCCGGGCCACCCGGGCACCGGAGCGCTCGTCGCGACCTCCTGCGGCTAGGGCTCGAATCGAGAGAGGCGCGGGGTCG
>DATIFC010000021.1:0-24877 GCA_035455445.1 Gaiellaceae bacterium
CGACGAAGATCGAGATCAGCAAAGCGATCACGCCTGCCAGCAGGACGCGGCTCACGCGTTCACCGCCGCCAGCGCCTCCGCGACCACCTCGAGCCCGATCACGCGAGACGCTTTGACGAGGACGCAGTCGCCGGGGCGGACGACGTCCGACGCCACCTCGACTGCCGCCTCGGCGTCCGGCGCCCAGCGCGTGACCGGGACACCGTTCGCGCCCGTGAGGTAGCCGCGCGCGAGCTCGCCTACCGCGACCAGCGCCTCCACCCCGTGCCGGGCGACCTGCCTCCCGATCTCGTCGTGGAAGGCCGGGCCGTCCGGGCCGAGCTCGGTCATGTCGCCGAGCACGGCGACGCGGCGGCGGTGCCCCGCGATCGCGACGAGGTGGTCGAGAGCTGCGCTCATCGAGACCGGATTCGCGTTGTAGGCGTCGTTGACGACGAGGCCGCCGCCCGGGAGCGGCACCTCCTCGCCGCGCCAGCGCGAGAACTCGACGTCGACCCGCTCGGGCCGCGGCAGCCCGAGGGCGTCCAGGGCCGCGAGGGCCGCGGCCGCGTTGTGAACCTGGTGGCGCGCCCCGAAGTTGAAGCTGACCCCGTCCACGATCGTACGGCCGTCGTCCTGCTCGACCTCCGGCTCCGCAAGCCGGACGACCTCGACGTCGTCCCGGTCGACCGGGAACCCGGCCGGGACGACGGCCGTCCCGCCCAACGGCAGCGCGGTGACCAGCTCGCCCTTTGCCCGCAGCACGCCCTCGACCGAGCCGACGAGCTCCAGGTGGACGGGGCCGACGTTGACCACGACGCCGATGTGCGGCCGCGCGATTCGGCAGAGCTCGGCGATCTGGCCGAAGCCGCGCATCGCCAGCTCCAGGATGCAGATCTCCGTGTCGGGCTCGAGCCGGCACAGCGTCAGCGGCACGCCGATCTCGTTGTTGTAGCTCGCCTCCGCGGCCACGGTGCGCGCGGCGGGCGCGCAGAGCGCGGCGAGGATGTCCTTCGTCGACGTCTTGCCGGTGGAGCCGGTGATGCCGACGACCCGCGCGTTCGAGCGGTCCCGCACGATCGAGCCCAGAGCGGCGAAGGCGTCGAACGGGTGCTCCGGCACGAGCGTCGCCGACGCGCCTCTCGCGAGCGCGTCGTCGAGGTGGTCGATGCCGCGCCCGACCGCGACGAAGAGATCGCCCGGCCGCACGCGCCGCGAGTCGACCTGGACGCCGGTGATCTCGTCGGCTCGCGCGTCCACCCGGCCGAGCTCGGGCAGCTCGTCGAGACGCAGCGGGATCACGCGGGCGCCCCGAGCCGGCGCAGCGCCTCGCGCGCGACCTCGCGGTCGTCGAACGGGATCGTGCGGTCGGCGAACTGCTGGCCCTGCTCGTGGCCCTTGCCGGCGATCACCACGACGTCTCCCTCGCCGGCGGTTGCGACGGCCCGGGCGATCGCCTCGCGCCGGTCGGGCTCGACCTCGGCCTCGCCCGCGCCTTCGAGGATCTCGGCGATGATCGCTTCCGGCTCCTCGCTGCGCGGGTTGTCGGAGGTCACGATCGCGAGGTCGGCGAGGTCGGTCGCGATCCGCCCCATCAGCGGGCGCTTGCCGCGGTCGCGGTCACCGCCGCAGCCGAAGACGCAGATCACGCGGTTCCGGGCCAGGTCGCGCGCGGTGCGCAGGACGTTCTCGAGCGAGTCCGGCGTGTGCGCGTAATCCACGAGCACCGCGAAGGGCTGCCCCTCGTCCACCGCCTCGAAGCGGCCGGGCACGCCGCGCAGCTCCCTCACGCCGTACGCGATCGCCTCGTCGTCGATCCCGACCAGGCGCGCCGCCGCCACAGCGCCCAGCACGTTCTCGACGTTGAAGCGGCCGCGCAACCGGGTCTCGAGCTCGATCCCGCCGGCGCGGAAGCTTGCGCCGCGGGCGCTCAGCTCCAGGTTCTCGGCACGAAGCTCGGCGTCCTCGGCCAGGCCGAAGGTGAGCAGCTCGCCGTGGCCGCGGAGCTCGTCGGCGAGCCGGCGGCCGTGCTCGTCACCGACGTTCACCGCCGCAGGCGGCCGCGGGCCGGTGAAGAGCCGGCGCTTCGCGTCGAAGTACCGGTCGAGCGTGCCGTGGAAGTCGAGGTGATCCTGCGTCAGGTTCGTGAACACGAGCGCCGAGAAGCGGACGCGGTCGAGCCGCCCGAGCTCGGAGCCGTGGGAGGTCGCCTCGACCGCTGCGCTGCGGTCGCCCGCGTCGAGCATCTCGCGGAAGGTGCGCTGCAGGTCGATCGCCTCCGGCGTCGTGCGGATCGCGGGCCTCCGCTCACCGCCGACGCGGCTCTCGATCGTCCCGAGCAGCCCGGGGCGCCGCCCCGCCGCGGCGAGGATCGCGTAGAGCAGGAACGCGGTCGTCGTCTTGCCGTTCGTGCCCGTGACGCCGGCCACCTCGAGCTCCTCGGTCGGCCGGCCGAAGAACTCGTCCGCGGCCACCGGCATGGCACGGCGCGCGTCCTCGACGACCAGCTGCGGCACCGGCAGGTCGAGCGGCCGCTGGACGACGAGCGCCGCCGCGCCGTTCGCGACGGCCTCCGGCGCGAAGTCGTGGCCGTCGGCCCGCGTGCCCGGCACGCAGAAGTAAAGGCTGCCCGGCCCGGCCGCCCGCGCGTCGTAGGCGAGGTCCGCGATGTCGGCTCGCGCCCGGCCGAGGACGTCGACGGGCGCGAGCGCGGCGATCAGGAGCTCGAGGTCCATCGCGGCGCGAGTCTAGCGTGGGCCGTGGCCGAAGCCCCGTTCTTCCGCCGCTGGCGAATGGCCTGTTTGCAGCACTTTTATGACTGTTTCGCGACAGACACGCGCGCCTGCCCTCGATACGATCGCCTTGGGGAGGAGGCCGGGCGAACCGTACAGAAGGGCGCTACGGCGTCGGCGCGGTCGTGGTGGCCGGCGCGTCCGGGGGCACGCCGCCGTCGAGGTACTGCAGGTCGAACTTCGCGATCTGCGCGAACGCCGGCGCGGCGACCACGCCGCCCCAGATCGCGCCCTTCGGCTCGTCCACCGAGACCAGGATCACGAGCCGCGGCCGCGACGCGGGAACGACTCCCACGAAGGAGGCGACGTAGCGCGAGTCGGAATAGCCTCCGTGCGGATCGGGCTTGGCCGCGGTGCCCGTCTTGCCCGCCACCTGGTAGCCGGGCACGGCGGCGAGCGTGCCTGTTCCCTCGGCGACGACGTTCTTCAGCATCGCCATCAGCTGCGAAGCGACCCAGGGCGAGACGACCCGGCGGCGGTTCGGCCGCACCGTTGCGCCGTCGCCGACGTGGTCGACGAGATGCGGCTGCACCCACACCCCGCGGTTCGCGATCGCCGCGTAGGCCGACGCCATCTGGATCGGCGTGACGGCGATGCCCTGGCCGATCGGGATGTTGCCGATGGACGAGCCCGACCACCGCTCCTCCGGAAGCACGATCCCGGGGCTCTCGCCCGGGAAGTCGATCCCGGTCCGCCGCCCGAAGCCGAAGCGCTTGATCCACCCGACGAGGCGGTGCTGCGTCAGCCTCTCGGCGAGCGTGATCGCGCCGACGTTCGACGAGCGCGAGAGGATCTCGGAGACGCTCATCGTCTCGGTGCCACGCGGCTCGGCGTCGTGGATCCTGCGGTCGGCGACCTGGATCTCGTACGGCAGCACGAACCGCGTCGCCGGCGACACGAGCCGCTCCGAGAGCACCCCGGCGACGGTCACGAGCTTGAAGGTGGAGCCGGGCTCGTAGGTGTCGGTGACGGCGCGGTTCCGCTGCAGCGCGCGCCAGACCTCGGGGTACCTGTTCGCGTCGAAGCCGGGCGCGACCGCCATCGCGCGCACGGCGCCGGTGGCCGGGTCGAGCACGATCGCCGTCGCACTCCGGGCATGCCACCTCAGGACCGTGTCGCGCAGCACCGCCTGCGCGTTCGCCTGGATGGTGTGGTCGAGCGTCGTGTAGACGTCCTGGCCGTCGCGGGCGGTGCGCGAGACCACGGTGTCGATGGCCTGGCCCGACGCCTCCTTCACGATTCGCTCGCGCCCCGGCCTCCCGGCGAGCAGGCGGTCGAGGCCGAGCTCGAGCCCGGCGAGACCGCGGTTGTCGACGCCCGCGTAGCCGAGCACCTGGGAGGCGAGGTTGAGCTGCGGATAGAAGCGGCGCTCCTCCGCGTAGAAGCCGAGGCCCGGCAGCCCCTTGCGGGCAAGCTTCGCCGCGAGCGCGGGGTCGGCCTTGCGAGCGATGTAGACGAAGCCGCGCGTACGGTCGGTCAGCGAGTGGTAGACCTCGTTCGGGTCGAGGCGCAGGATCCTCCCGATCGTTGCCGCCTCGCCCTGGGGGTCGGTCACGCGGCGCGGGTCTGCGTAGACGGTCTGCGCCTGCTCGCCGATCGCCAGCTGCACGCCGCCGCGGTCGTAGATCGTCCCGCGTGCGGCCGGGATGACCACGTCCTCGCTGTGCTGGCTCGTCGCGAGCCGGCCGAAGGAGGCGGCGCGGACGCCCTGCAGCCAGGCGGCGCGCAGGAACGCGATTCCAAAGGCAAGGACGAAGACCGCGAGCAGGAGCCGGATGCGCCGGTTAGCGGCCTTCGCGGTCATCGCGCCCGCGGCCCCAGCCGCACGTACGTCGTCTCGGCGGGGTCGGCGGGCACGAGGCCGAAGCGCTTGTTCGCCTGCAGCTGGATCCGCGGCGAGGCGGCCGCCATCGAGAGCTGCGAGGCGAGCGCCTGCTTCTCCGCCCGCAGCTGCGCGCGCTCGGTGTCGAGCTTGTCGAGCTGGACGTTCAGGCGGAGCACGGCGACGTTGAGCGCCACGACGCCGGCGAGCAGCACCGCGACGATCGCGATCCAGACGACGCCGCCGGCCACGCCGCGGCGAGGCCGCGGCCTGCGCCTGGGCGCGGGCCTCGGCTTCGGCCGCGGCCGACCGCGCGGGCGCGGGGACGGGAGCGCAGGGGCGGCGTCGCTCCAGGAGGCCATGAGGCTAGTCGCCGGCTCCGGTCTTGACGGCGGCGCGGAGGCGCGCCGACGACGCGCGCGGGTTTGCGGCGAGCTCGCCCGGCGAGGGCTTGATCGGCCGGCGCGAGAGCGCGCGCAGCTCCGGTTCGTGGCCGCACACGCAGACCGGGAAGTCCGGGGGGCAGGTGCAGCCCCGCTCCCGGGCGCGCAGGAAGCGCTTGGCGATCCGGTCCTCGAGCGAGTGGAAGCTGATCACGGCCAGGCGGCCTCCCGGCCGCAGCATCTCGAGCGCCGACGGGAGCGCGCCCTCGAGCGAGCCGAGCTCGTCGTTCACGGCAATCCGCAGCGCCTGGAAGACGCGCTTGGCCGGATGGCCGTCGCCGAAGCGGGCCGGCGCCGGGATGGCCGACCTGATCACGTCCACGAGCTCGCCCGTGCGCTCAAGCGGCTGCTCGCGGCGGCGGCGCACGATCGCGCGCGCGATCGGCCGCGCGTAGCGCTCCTCGCCGTAGTCGCGGAAGATCCGCGTCAGCTCTCGTTCGCCCGCCTCGTTCACGAGCTCGCGCGCGGAGACCTCCGAGGCCGGGTCCATGCGCATGTCGAGCGGGGCGTCGGTCCGGTACGAGAACCCGCGCTCGGGCCGGTCGATCTGCATCGACGAGACGCCGAGGTCGAAGAGGATCGCGTCCGCCCGCACGCCGTTGGCGGCCAGCTGCGCGAGCACGTCCGAGAACTCGCCGCGGAGGAAGCGGCCCTGGACGCCGGTTCGCTTCCGCACGCGGTCGAAGTAGGGGCGCACCGACGGGTCGCGGTCGATCGCGATCAGCTTGCCGCTGCCGCGCAGGTCCGCCGCCAGCAGCTCGGCGTGGCCGCCCGCCCCGAAGGTGGCGTCGACGACGGTCTCGCCGGGCTGCACGGCGAGCGCCTCGCGCACCTGGTCGGCGAGAACGGGGACGTGGTCAGTCGCGCTGGGATGCAAGACGTTCGGCAACATCTTCCGCACTCCCTTCGAGCTCCTTGACGTGGTCGCGCCAGGCGGCACGGTCCCAGATCTCCAGGTGGTCGCCTACGCCCGCGACCACGACCTCGCGGCCGATCCCCGCGTTCCTGGCGAGCGTCGCCGGCAGCATCACGCGGCCCTGCTTGTCGGGCTCGGCCTCGGACGCGCCGGAGTAGAAGAAGCGGTGCATGAAGCGGCCCTCCTTGCTGAGAGGGTCGAGCCCGGCCAGGCGACTCTCGACGAGCCGCTGCCAGCCCGCCTCGGGATAGCAGTAGAGACACCCGTCCATACCGCGCGTGATGACGAGGCCGCCGGAAAGCGCTTGGCGAAACTTGGCCGGTAGCGTGAGGCGGTTCTTGTCATCGATCGTGTGCTCGAACTCACCTAGCAGCATGCTCCACTGCGCCCCACTGTAAACCACAATCCCCCACTGCGCAACCCTTCCGGACCACGCGGACGCACACGGTTTCGAGCGCCTCTTGGCCGAGCTAGCAGCCGGCGAGACCGAAGGGAGCCACCCGCAGCGGCTCGCTGAGCGTGATTCCGAGGATGCGATAGCGAACGCGGACGTCGAATGGGCCGCAGCCGCTGCCGCGCATCGTGAGGGTGAACGCTCGCGTGGAGCTCGGCGGGAAGCGCACGGCGGCGGCGCGCTCGGGCTTCCAGGGGAAGCCTGGACGGACGCTCGGGAACGGCGCGCCGGAGACGTGGTCGACCTCGACGCCGACACGACCCGCGTTGTGCAGGAGCAAGAGGACGTTCCGCGTCGACTTCGGGGCGGTCGTCAGTTGAGCGTCTGCGACCCACACCGGGTGCAGGAACCCGTAGGACGCAATCGTCAACAGCAGGATGCCGCCCAGCAGAGCGAGCGTGCGACGCGCGAACCGAAACTCGTCCCGCACGACCCATGCACGCACTGCCCAGACGGCGATCACGAAACCGAACACGATCCCGCCGCCGTGCTCCGGCAGGAGAAACGGAATCCCGCCTGTGAGGAGCAGGACCAGGGCAAGGCGCTCCTCCGAGACCGTCGAGAAACGGCCCCGGAGCTGCGCGGCGACCGCGACGGTGGTGATTCCGAGAGCGAGGACGTACGTCGCGAGGTTGGCAACCAGGCTCCACCACCCATTGTCGGGGAACGGCCAATCGTTGATCACGCCGGCCTCCGAGACGTTGGTGCTCGTCCCGATCGTCCCGACCGCGAAGCCCACGACATAGAGGCCGCCCAACGCGATCGCAGCTGTCAGCCAGCCCAGGAACATCAGCCAGGCTGTCCGCCACCACCCTGGCCCGGCCGGCTGCGCGGGGTACGCGACCGAGCTCATGTGGCGAATCTAACGCTGCTCATGCGAAGCCGCTACCGCAGGAGCGAGGCCACCGAGTTGATGGCCAGGGCGAGGATCACGGCGCCGAAGACGAAGGAGAGCAGCGCGTGCCGGAGGGCGAGCCGGCGCATCGGCTTCGAGGTCAGGCTCGTGTCGGAGACCTGGAAAGTCATCCCGATCGTGAAGGCGACGTAGGCGAAGTCCCGGTAGCTCGGCGGCGCGTCGTCGTTGAAGTCGATGCCGCCGACCGGGTCCCCGTAGTACGTGTCGCCGTAGCGGAGCATGTAGAGCGTGTGCACCGTCAGCCACGAGAGCGCGACCACCGACAGCGCGAGGAGGATCAGCAGCGCCTTCGTCGTTCCCTCGCGGTTGCCGGCGGTGATCACGGTGTACCCGACCGCGACCAGGCTGGTGACGCTCGCGGTGAGCACCGCCGCGTCGGCGGCGGGTCGCGAGAAGTCCTCCGCCCGGGCATGCCTCTTCGTGGCCGCCTCGTCCATTCGCCCGACGTGCGCCCAGACCCAGACGACGATCACGAACGCGGCGACGCCCCAGCTCGAGGAGAGCGCGATCGGCCACGCTGCTCCCAGGACGAGCGTGACCACCAGGGTCACGGCGGCGGCGAGCAGCGCCGTGCCGGTCCGCCTGCCCGCGAGACCGCTGCGGTCGCTCGCCGCCACCCGGGCACCGTCTCACACGGAAACCGCCGCTCGCGTTTGTAGCGATGATGGAAGCCGTGGGCGTGCCACCGTTCGAGCGGTTCTACGAGGAGCAGCAGGGGCCCGTGCTCGCGCAGCTGCGGGGCATGCTCGGCCGTGACGCCGCCGAGGACGCGTTCCAGGAGACCTTCCTGCGGGCGCTGCGGGCCTACCCGACGCTGAAGCACGGGCGGCACCTGCGCGCGTGGGCGCTCGCGATCGCGCGCAACGTCGCGGTCGACGCGCTGCGCGGGCGGCGCCTGACCTCGGCCGAGGTTCCGGACCTCGAGTCCGTCGACGAGCCGCTCCCCTACGAGGAGCTCCGCCGCCTGACCGCGGAGCTGCCCCAGAAGGAGCGCGCCGCGGTCTTCCTCCGCTACGGCTACGACCTCAGCTACGAGGACATCGGCAACGCGGTCGGCTCGTCGCCCGAGGCGGCCCGCCAGGCCGCGTCCTCCGGTGTCCGCCGACTCAGGAAGAAGGAGCTGCCATGACCGTCTCCGCCGAGCTCGACCGCCGTTTCCGCGACGCCGCCGCGGCCGAGGGGCTGCTCGACGTCGCCTACGAGCTGCACGACACGCCCGTCGGGCGGCTGCTCGTCGCCGTCACCGAGCGCGGTGTCTGCGAGATCCATTACGACGCCGACCCGGACGCCGAGGCCGAGCGCCTCGCGCGGCTCTTCGGGCCTCGGGTGCTGCGCTCGCCGCGGCCGACCGACCGGGTGCGCAGACAGCTCGACGAGTACTTCTCCGGCGAGCGCCGCGAGTTCGACCTCGAGGTCGACCTCCGGCCGGCACGCGAGTTCGGTCGGGCCGTGCTGGAGCAGCTCGCGCGCGTGCCGTACGGCGAGCTGACGACCTACGGGGCGCTCGCCGCCCAGGCGGGCAGGCCGCGTGCCGCAAGGGCCGTCGGGACGGTGATGAACCGGAACCCGGTGCCGATCGTCCTCCCCTGCCATCGGGTCGTCGGCTCGACGGGGGCGCTCGTCGGCTACGCGGGGGGCCTCGACCGCAAGCGGACGCTGCTCGAGCTCGAGGGGGCGCCGCTCTCGGGCGCTTGACTCCTGTGCGCCTTTCGGAGTATGAGGGGCGCTCAGATCGGGGTCGACACGGGAGGAATCATGAGGCAGGTTCTCGCATTCGCGACGGTCGCGACGGTCGTCGCGCTGCTCGTCGTCGCGCCGGCGGGCGCGAGCTCGACGAAGGGGCCGACGCTGCGCTCGCTCGCGGCGCAGGTGAAGTCGCTGCAGAAGCAGGTCACGAGCCTGAAGAAGAAGGTCACGCTCGCTCAGAATCTCGCGCTCGTCTCGCTCACCTACGACGCGTGCCTGACGGCGGTGAGCGCGGACACGTTCCAGGACACCTACACGGGCCTGAACGGGTACTTCGGCGCACATGCGCTCCCGGCCTACTTCGGTGCCCAGACGCCGCTGAACGACTACGGCGCCTGTCAGGCGCTCGAGATCGTGCGCGCCCACAACCAGAGCCCGCCGACGACGGCGGTGCTCGGGGCGCTGCTCGACATCTTCAAGCCGAGCGGCTCAGCTCTGGCGCACCAGGGCTTTGTGAATCTCGCGCGTGAGCGCGGCTACCTGTTCGGTCAGCTCTTTGTCCTGAGCCGTTAGGTCGGTGTTCGAGCGGAGGAGCTGCTCCAGCTTGTCCGTCTCCTCCTTCAGAGCGGAGACGTGCGCGGCGGCGCGCGTCTCCGCCTCGTCGTGGCGCCGCTCGGCCTCGTCGGCCGCGATCTTGTCGCGCTCGGCCTGACGTGTCTGCGCGAGCAGGATCAGCGGCGCCGCGTAGGCGGCCTGGGTCGAGAAGGCGAGGTTGAGCAGGATGAACGGGTACGGGTCCCACCGGAGCGCGACGGCGACCGCGTTGATCGCGATCCAGAGGATGACCACGATCGTCTGGCCGAGGATGTACTGCGGCGTGCCGAAGAAGCGGGCGGCGTGCTCGGCCCCGCGCCCGAACGCGTCCTGGCCGAACGCGCCGTGGTGCTCCATGCGACCGCGGTGCGCCACCGCCCCAGGCTAGGGGCAGCGGCGGACAGTTCAGTCCTCGCTCAGGAGCGCCTTCGCCGCCTCCAGGTCGGCAGGCGCGACGAGGATCTCGCGCATGCCGTCGCCGCCGAAGTTCTCGAACGCGGAGTCGACCTCCTCGGTCGGGCGGTGGCCGCACTTGATCCCGTTCGCACGCAGGAGGCCGCAGAAGGCCTCGGCCTCCGGCTCGCCCTGCACGGTTGTGACCCGAACGACCTTTTCTTCCACGCCGCGAGCGTAGCCGCTGCGCTCACGCCGTGCGCGGCACCTCCTCGTGGTCGGTGAGCAGGCGGTACCCGACGCCCCACACGTTGAGCACGCAGTCGTCGGCGCCCGCGAGCGCGAGCTTCCGCCGCAGTCGTGACGCGTGCGAGTCGAGCGTCCTCGTGCGGCCGAGCGAGCGGAACCCCCAGACGTCGCGCAGCAGCTCGTCCTTCGTGAACACCCGCGTCGGCTCCGTCGCCAGCTTGACGAGCAGCGCGTACTCCTTCGCGGCGAGCGCGACCGTCAGGCCGTGGACGGTGACGCGCCGCGTCGCGCGGTCGACCGCAAGCGGGCCGGCGGCGAGCCGCTCGCGGGCTCCCGGCTGCGTCCGCCGCAAAACGGCATGGATCCGCGCGACGAGCTCTTCGTAGTGGAACGGCCGCGGCACGAAGTCGTCGCACCCGCGCTGGAACGCATGGACGCGGTCGACCGCGTCGGCCCGCGCGTCGCCGAGCACGATCAGCGGCACGTCGCGGTTCCAGGAGCGCCCCGGCTCGCCCTCGCGCAGTACGCGGCAGACCTCGAGCGCAGGCGCGTCCGGGAGGCCGCCGACGAGCACGAGGTCGGGTCGCTCGCGCTCGACGAGCTCGAGGGCCTCGCGCCCCGCCTCCGCGCCGAGCACGGCGAAGCCGTCGCTCGCCAGGTGCCGCTCGAGGAACTGCCGCGTTCCCGGCTCCGACTCCGCCAGCAGCAGCGCCTGCGACATGCGTCGGAAGCTAGCGCCGCCTCCCCCACGCCGCCAGATGTCCTTTCTCGCGGAACTGCGCCGAGCTTTCTACAGCTAGGGACTCGGGAGTCTCGGCTCCGGGCCGTGCGGGGTAACGGTGCCACCGCAGCCGGCCAGCCGACCGTCCGCGTCGAAATCCGATCGCAAGAGCAGGAGCGAGCTTCGGCGAGCCTTTGTCCGTCGGAGCTGAGCGCTACGAACAGCGGGCTCCAGTCCGAATGCGGACAACGGCCGGCCCAAAGCACTTGCGCAACGTAGATCCCGCCGGGACCGAGAGGCCGGACGATGGGCTCCCCGGTCGGTGTTGAGAAGCTGATCGACCTGGCGCGCGCATCGGCTACCCGACCGCCGATGACCTGGACGTCGGCCGATCCCCCTAGCCCGCCCACGCTGATCGGCACAGCAGCCATCTGGCGGCTCGCACAGGTTCCCCCCGTCGCCGGCGTTCGCCGGCTTCCACGGCTCGTCGACGAGGTAGCAGATCCCGCCTTCGCGGTTCGCGGTGGCGTAGAGCTTGATCGGCCCGTCCTGTGCCACGAACTGCGCCCTGCCGGCCTCGGGATGGAACCCCAGCTGCGGCGTGTACTGCCGAAAGCCCTCGACCACCGGCGGCGGAGCGGGCTCACCCGCGAGCCAACCCTGGGTCGTCGCGGCCACGGCCACGCTCCCGGTCAGAATGCCGAGCACGGCGACCGCCGCCGCGATCAACGCCCGGCGGCGGCGGGCGCGGACGCGGCGGGTGGCCGCCGAGCGGAGCTCGCCGCGGTAGTCCCGGACAGGATCGGCGAAGGTGTTCGCGGTCGTCCTCCTGAGAGCCGGAGGCGGAGGGCACGCAGGCCGCGCGAGACTCGTGCTCGCAGGGCGTCCTCGCTCGCGCCGGCGCGCGTGGCAAGCGCTGCGTAGGCATCGCCGCGGAGCACTCGCCCGAGGACGGCGCTTCGCTGATCGCTCGGCAGCTCGTCGAGGGCGAGGGCAAGCGCCCGGTGGAGCTCCTGCGCGTCCACCCTCGCGATCAGCTCCGCAACGGCGTGCTCGTCGTACGGAGCCTCGGCCACGCCGAGGCGGCGGCGAGCGCCGAGCTCGCGGGCATCTCGCCGCTGGGCGTCGCGCAGGAGGTTTCGCCCCACCGTCCAGAGCCACGGCCATGCCGAGCCGTCGTCGCCGACGCGCACGCGGTGGCCGCGCTCGAGCGGGCGGGCGAAGGTCTCCTGCGCGATGTCGAACGCCAGCTCGCGGTCCCCGCCGACCGCCGCGAGCGCAGCCACGAGCCGTGCGACGTGACGGTCGTAGAGCGCGACGATCGCGTCGGGGTCGCGCCGCAGGCGCCGGAACCCCTCGGCGTCGGAGAGCCCGCCCATGTCGTGAGAACGCATGAGCGGCCGTCGGTGTGACAGGCCTACAGGCGCCCGGAGCGTAAGACGCCCCACAGCAGCCAGACGCCGAGGATCGCCGAGAGCACGAAGCCGATGAACGAGATGAAGTTCACGCCCGCGATCTGCGGGCCTTTCGTGGAGAAGATGCCGATCAGGCTCGAGCCGATCAGGCCGCCGACGACCACCATGGCGATCACGAGGCGGTTGAACGCGACGTCGAGCTTGCGCATGAACTCGTCCAGGCCCTTGTGCACGAAGCCGACCTCGATCTGGCCGTCGCGCACCTCCTCGAGGAAGTCGTGCACCTGGTACGGCATGTCGCGGGCGATCCGGGCGAGCTCGAGCCCCTCCGACTGGGCCCGCTGCAGCACCCGCCTGGGCGTGTAGCGCTCGAGCATCAGCCCGCGCGCGTAGGGACGCGCCACCTCGAAGACGTTGAAGTCCGGGTAGAGCTCGACGCCGACCGAGCCGAGCGTGGCGATCGCCTTGTCGAGCATCACGAAGCGCGCGGGCAGCCGGAGGTTGAGCCGGTAGATCAGCTGGAAAGCCTCGCGGATCACCTGCAGCGGGTCGATCTCGGAGAGGCTCGCGCCGTAGTAGCGCGCGTACATCTCGCGCAGCTCGAGCACGAACTCCTCCTCGCGCTCGCGCGGGTAGCGGACGCCGAGCTCGCCGAGCCGGCGCGGCAGCGCCTCGATCCGCTCCTGCGCGGCGTCGATGAAGAGCCGCGTCAGCTTGGACATGTCCTGGTCGGTCAGCTTCCCGACCTGGCCGAAGTCGACGAGGCCGATGTGCTCGGGGTCGCCGAGCACGAAGATGTTCGCGGGGTGCGGGTCGCCGTGGAAGAACCCGTGCCGGAAGATCATCGTCATCCAGGTCTCCGCCATCAGGTAGGCGAGGCGGCGCCGCTCCTCCATCTCCCACGCGTCGAGCGGGAGGTCGGCGAGCTGGACGCCCTCGAGCAGCTCGAGCGTGAGCACGCGCTGGCGCGTGTAGCTCCAGTAGACCCGCGGGATGTGGACGTGCGGGTGGCCGGAGAAGCGGTGGTGGAAGGCCTCGGCGTTGCGCGCCTCGAGGCGGTAGTCGAGCTCCTGGCGGATCGAGCGCGCAAACTCGTCGACGAGCTGCCGCGGGTCGATGAACTCCATCGACCGGACGCGCTCCTTGATCAGGCGCGCGGCCTGGTAGAGGAGCGCTAGGTCGGACTCGATCTGCCGCGGCGCGTTCGGGCGCTGCACCTTGACCGCGACCCGGCGTCCGTTCGGCAGCGTCGCCCGATGCACCTGGCCGATCGACGCCGCCGCGACCGGCGTGGTCTCGAAGTCGGTGAAGAGCTGCTCGACCGAGAGCTCCAGGTCCTCGCGGATCACCCGCTCGACGTCGTCGTACGGCACCGGCCGCACGTCGTCCTGGAGCTTCTGCAGCTCGGTGACGATGTCGGGCGGGACGACGTCCGGTCGCGTCGAGAGCAGCTGCCCGAACTTGACGAAGGTCGGGCCGAGCTCGTCGAGCATCTCGCGGAGGTGCTGGCCGCGCTGCGAGGGCGGACCGGCGGCTTCGAGCTTCTGCCGGCCCGGGAGCAGGTCGGTCAGGCGGTGCGTCTCGAAGAAGTAGCCGAAGCCGTGCCTGACCGCGACCTGGGCGATCTCGGAGATCCGGCCGAGGTTCCGCGTGCCCGTGCTCGCCATCGGGTCAGTGTTGCACGCGCAGGGGCGGCCGGACGCGACGGCGACGGCGCGAAGCCGGTTCCGCCGCGGCGCCTGCGTGGAGCATCGCACCGGCGGACGGAGCGATGCCGACTTGTGGACGAATCGTCCCGCTTTCGTGACCCTGCGACACGTTCGCGCGCGCCTGGGCCGGGGACAGTCCCCGGCCGCGGCGGCACGGTTAGAGGCGCGGGTTGATCCCGCTGCGGCGGGCGCCGTCGGGGAGCTCCGGCGGGAGGCCCGCGACGCACGCCGCCACGGCCTGGCGCCAGAGGCGGACGATCTCGGCGCCCACGCGGTCGGCCGCCTCGGCGTAGCCCTTCCGGTTGCGAGGCAGGTCGTCGACGCTCATCGGCTCGCCCCAGACGACCGCGCACAGCCGGCGGTTGCGCACCGACCAGCGGAAGGTGTCGAGCCCGAGCGGGATCACGGGAGCGCTCTCCTGCATCGCGATCATCAGCCCGCCCGGGTGCAGCGGCCCCGGGTGCCCGAAGCGCTGGCGCGTGCCTTCGACGTGCACGCAGACGAGCTCGCCGGCCCGCACGAGCTGGCGTGCCCGCCGGACCGCCTCGCGGTCGCCCTCGCCCCGCCGCACGCCGAAGACGCCGAGCCAGCGCAGCAGCGGCCCGAGGCCGGGGATCTCGAGCAGCTCCGCCTTCGCCAGGAAGTGCAGCGGCCGCGGGGAGAAGGAGCCGATCAGCGGGTGGTCGATCGCGGAGAAGTGGTTCGCGGCGACCACGGCGCCGCCCTCGGCGGGCACGCGCTCGACGCCGTAGCCCGCTCCCGGGGCGAGCAGCATCGTCACCGGCGGCGCGACGAGGCGGCCGAGCCGCCACGGGGCCTCGATCCGCGTCGGCTCGAGCAGGCTCACGCTTCGAGCAGCCGCAGCCGGTGCTCGAGCTGGGCGACGCGCAGCTCGAGCTCCTCGAGCTCGTCGCGCGTCACGAGCCCGAGCTCGCGGAAGAGGCCGGCCAGTCCCGCGCCCGTCCGTTCCCCGAGACGCACGCCCTCGCTGCGCCACCGTCCCGCCAGCTCCTCGACGAGCGCGCGCGCCTCGGCGCGGCCCATGCCCCCGCGGGCGGCGACCTCCTCGGCCAGGGCATCCGCCCGCTCGGCCGTCAGCGCGACCGCGCCGACGCCGGCGAGGACGAGCTTCTCCGCCAGCTCGCGAAGGTCAGCGGGCGCGGCCATGGGGGCGTGCTCTACGCCGCTGCCGCCGGCGCTCGCGCTTCGCCTGGCTCGCGGTCGCCGTGCGCTCGACCGCGGCGACGGGCGACAGGTCGGGCGCGGGCTGCGCCGCCGCCGCCTCCTCGGCCGCCTCGAGCGTCGCGACCCCGTCGCCGCTCGGCTCCTGCCCGATGCGCCGCGCGTACTCGGGCTCGCGCTCCTTCCAGGTGGTGAGCAGCGGCGCCGCGATGAAGATCGACGAGTACGCACCGGCCGTGATGCCGACCATCAGCGCGAAGGCGAAGTCCTTCAGGGTCGCGCCGCCGAAGATCAGCAGCGAGAGCACCGGCAGCAGCGTGATCAGCGTCGTCGCCAGCGAGCGGCGGATCGTCTCCCAGAGCGAGACGTTCGCGATCGTCGCGAACGGCGCGCGCCGCATCAGCGGGATGTTCTCGCGGATGCGGTCGAAGATGATGATCGTGTCGTAGATCGAGTAGCCGAGCACGGTCAGCACCGCGGCCACGGTCGAGTTCGACACCTCCCGCCCGAGCAGCGCGTAGACCCCAACGGTGATCACGATGTCGTGCAGCAGCGCGACGATCACCGGCAAGGCGAACTTGAAGTCGAACCGGATCGCGATGTAGAGGATGATCAGGAGCAGCGAGAAGAGGATCGCGATGATCGCCCCTCGCGCGATCTGCTTCCCGAAGCTCGCCGAGACCGTCTGGATCTGGATCGCCTCGCTGTTGAAGCGCGTCTGGATGTCGCTCTTCAGCTTGCTCGTCTCGGCGCTGCCGAGCGAGCGCAGCCGCAGCTGGAAGCTCTTGAAGTTGTCGCCGCCGGAGGCCCGGCCCCGGCCCTGGACGATCGGCTCCTTGCCGAACTGCGACGCCTGGTCGCGCACGCTCGCCAGCGAGACCGGCTGCGGCGTCGTGAACGTGACCTGGGTGCCGCCCTTGAAGTCGATGCCGAGGTTGAGACCCTTGACGGCGAGGGCGCCGATCGAGATCGCCACGACCGTGCCCGAGATCGCGAGCCAGAGGTAACGCTTGCCCATGAAGTCGATCTGCAGCCACTTGCCGTGCTGCTGGCCGGCGGCACCCATGAAGCGCGGGTTCTCGAACCAGCTGAAGCCGCCGAGCAGGCCGAGCATCGCGCGCGTCGCGGCGACGGCCGTGATCAGCGAGATCACGGTGCCGATCATCAGCATCAGCGCGAAGCCCTTCACGCCCGCAGTGGCGACCGCGAAGAGCACCATCGCGGTGATCACGGTCACGACGTTCGCGTCGATGATCGTGTGGAAGCCCTTCGCGTAGCCCGCCGAGATCGCGGCGCGGACGGACTTCCCGGACCGCACCTCTTCCTTGATGCGCTCGAAGATGACGACGTTCGCGTCGGCCGCGACGCCGATCGTCAGGATCAGGCCGGCGAAGCCCGGCAGCGTCAGGGTGACGTTGAAGATCAGGATCGCCGCGTAGAGGAAGGCGGCGTAGATGCCGAGGCCGATGACGGCCACGACGCCCAGGAAGCGGTAGAGCACGAGCAGGAAGGCCGCGACCACGAGCAGGCCGATCAGCGCCGCGGTCTTCGCCTCCCGGAGCGAGTCCTTGCCCAGCGTCGCCGAGACGTCGGTGCGCTCGATCTGCTCGAACTTCACCGGCAGCGCGCCGGTCTGGAGGACGAGCGCGAGATCCTTCGCCTCGCTGAAGCTGTTGATGTTCGAGATCTCCGCGCCGTTGATGCTCGGGTCGATCCCGTCCGGGTTCTGCTTGTAGTCGATGTACGGGGTCGAGCGCAGCTCGTTGTCGAGCACGATCGCGAAGTGCTGGGCGAACTGCTGCACCGTCTGCAGGTCGTTGCCGGTCTGCCCCGCGGCGGCCGCGAGGCCGGCGCCGCGCTGAGCCTCGATGCGCGTGATGTCGTGGAACTTTCGCGCGCCGTCCTTCGTGAAGCCGAGCTGGACGACGTTGCCCTGGCCCTGGGTGCTGATGTCGGCCCGGATCGAGGACAGCTTCAGGTCGGCGCCCGTCGCCTCGGGGATCGGCTTCGACTGGTTCTCGGGGTCGTACTTGAAGAGGTAGTAGAAGGTCGGTGCCGCTCCCTGCGCGCCCAGGCAGCCGGTCGTGGCGTCGCAGCTGACCACCGTCGTCTTCTCGGGGACGGCCAGGATCGTCGAGCCCTTCGGCTGCTTGCCCTTCAGTTTCGGGGTGTCGAGCAGCTGCTTGACGGTGTCCTCGGGCCCGTTGATCACCTGCTGCTTCTTGTTGAACAGGTAGTAGCCGGTCGGGGTGCCCTTGCTGGCGTCCTTCTTGACCTGCGTGAGCAGCTTGAAGAGGCTCGGGGTCGCCACCGGCTGGCCGCCGTTGCTGGAGGGCCCGGTCAGGTCGTTCTCGAAGTCGAAGAACTGCAGCTGGGCGGTCGTGCCGATGATCTTCGCGGCCTTGTTCACGTCGTGGACGCCGGCCAACTGGATCACGATCTGGTTGGAGCCCTGCTTGCGGATCTCGGGCTCGGAGACGCCGAGCTTGTCGATGCGGCTGCGCATGATCGAGACCGAGCGGTCCATGCAGGCCGAATCGCAGGTCTTGCCCTTCGGCGGCACGGCCTTGAGGACTACCTCGAGGCCTCCCTGCAGATCGAGGCCGAGCGTGACCTTCTTGTGCGCGGGCGAGCCGGGGATGCCGAGCAGCAGCACCCCGGCCAGGGCGGCCAGGATCAGGCCGACGAGAATCAGGTGTTTGCGTCGATCAGCCATGCGAAGAGCCGGGACAGATTAGCTTTCGTCGCCGGGAGCGGGCTGCCCCGGTTCGGTCAATGTTTCCGGCTCGGGCTCCGGCTCCTGCGCGACGGCGGCCACGGCGCGGCGGTCGAGGCGCACGGTCGTGTTCGGCGCGATCTCGACGTGCACGATCTCGCCGTCGATCTCGCGCACTGTTCCGTGGATCCCGCCCGCGGTCAGCACGTCGTCGCCGACCTCGACCGCGTCCTGCATGCGGGCCTGCGCGAGCTGCCGCTTGCGCTGGGGCCTGATCAGCAGCAGCCACATCAGCGCGAACACGGCGATGAGGATGATCACGTAGCCGCCCACTCAGCCTCCTCGGAGCGCCGGAGCCTCGCCAGCGCCTCCTCCTTGTACGACCTCAGCCGCCCCCGCTCGATCGCGGCGCGGGCGCCGGCGACGAGGTCGAGCACGAACCGCAGATTATGCAGGCTCAACAGGCGCAGGCCGAGGATCTCCTGCTGGTTGAGCAGGTGCCTCACGTACGCGCGCGTGAACCTGCTGCAGGCGGGGCAGCCGCAGTCCTCGTCGAGCGGTCGCGGGTCGCGGGCGTAGCGGGCGGCCTTGATGTTCAGCTGCCCCTCCCAGGTGAGAGCGCTGCCCGTGCGCGCGTTCCTGGTCGGGAGGACGCAGTCGAACATGTCGATGCCGCGCTCGATCACCTCGAGGATGCCGACCGGGTCGCCAATCCCCATGAAGTAGCGCGGCCGCTCCTCCGGGAGCAGCTGGGCGGCCCAGGCGGTGGTCTCGAGCATCTCCTCGCGCGACTCGCCGATCGCGAGACCGCCGAGGGCGTTGCCGTCGAAGCCGAGCCCGGCGATCTCCTCGGCGCTGCGGCGGCGGAGCTCGCGGTCGGTGCCGCCCTGCACGATCCCGAAGAGGAGCTGGTCACGGCCGCGCTCCGCCTGCTGCTGGCGCTGCGCCCAGAGCGTCGTACGCCGCACGGCCTCCTCGAGCTCCCGGCGCGGCGTGCCGGGGGGCGGGACGACGTCGAGGCACATCGCGATGTCGGAGCCGAGCCGGGCCTGGATCCCGGCCACGAGCTCGGGGGTGAAGCGCGCCTCGGCCCCGTCGTAGACCGAGCGGAAGGTCACGCCCTCGTCGTCCTGGCGCAGGATCGTGTGCCGCAGAGAGAAGACCTGGAAGCCGCCGGAGTCGGTGAGGATCGGGCCGTTCCAGGACATCAGCCGGTGGAGGCCGCCGAGCTCCGCGATCAGCTTGGCGCCGGGGCGGAAGTGCAGGTGGTAGGTGTTGCAGAGCAGAATCTCGGCGCCGAGGGCGCTGAGCTCGTCGGGGTCGACGGCCTTGACGGTCGCCTTCGTGCCGACCGGCATGAAGGCGGGCGTCTGCAGCTCGCCGTGCGCGGTGCGGAGGACGCCGGTGCGCGCCTCGCCGTCGGTCGCCTCGAGGGTGAAGGCGCTCATCGGCGGGCGGCGACGACCCCGAGGCGTCCCCCACCCTCATGGGTGGGGTCTGTGGGCCTCCCTCGCTCCCGCTGCGAGCGTAGCGTCGGGAAGCGCACGTGTCTGTCACGCGTCGGCGCCGAGAGCGTGACGATCGCCCCACCGATTCGGCGGCGCAGGCTCACAGCAGCAGCATCGCGTCGCCGAACGAGTAGAAGCGGTAGCGCTCCGCGACGGCGAGCGCGTACAGCCGCCGCGTCTCCTCCACGCCCGCGAACGCCATCACGAGGGCGAGCAGCGTCGAGCGCGGCAGGTGGAAGTTCGTCAGCAGCGCGTCGACGCGGCGGAACTCGAAGCCGGGCGTCACGAACAGCTTCGTGCGGCCGCTCAGCGGCGCCTCGCGCGCGAGGGACTCGAGCACGCGCACCGTCGTCGTCCCGACGGCGAGCACCCGCTCGGCGCCCCGGATCCGCTCCCACGCTTCCGGCGCGACCTCGTAGCGCTCGCTGTGCAGCGGGTGCTCCTCGACCACGTCCACCGACAGCGGCCTGAAGGTGTCGAGCCCGACGTGCAGCGTCACGCGCTCGACGTCGAGCCGCGCGAGCAGCTCGGGCGTGAAGTGAAGCCCGGCGGTGGGCGCCGCGGCCGAGCCCTCGCGCTCCGCGTAGACGGTCTGGTAGCGCTCGGGATCCGCGAGCGGCTCGTGGATGTACGGCGGCAACGGCGCCTCGCCGGCCGGCGCGCCCTCCAGCCGCAGGCGCCAGCGGCCGTCGCCGAGCGGTTCCAGCAGCTCCACCGGCCCGAGCCGCTGGCCCGGTCGCAGCCGGCGCGACGGGCGCGCGAGCCCCTCCCACGTGCCGTTCTCGCCCAGCCGCTCGAGCAGCAGGACCTCCGCCTCTCCCCCGCCCGGCCGCACGAGCCGCAGCCGCGCTGGCAGCACGCGCGTGTCGTTGACGACCACCAGCGTCCCGTCCGGAAGCTCGGCCGGAAGGTCGTCGAAGCGGCGGTGCCGGGTCGCTCCGGTCGCGCGGTCGTGGACGAGGAGCCGCGAGCGGTCGCGCCGCTCGAGCGGGTGCTGTGCGATCAGCTCGGCGGGTAGGGCGTAGTCCAGCTCGGACGAGAGCATCCGACGCGAACGCTACCCTTGCCGCCCATGACCGACGACGCGATCGAGAAGGCGCGAGAGCGCCTCCGCGAGGCGGCCGAGGGCCGTCCCGACGCGGCCGCGATGGACGCGGCGCTGGAGCGGGCGCGGGCGCAGGTCGAGGAGCTGGCGCAGACTGCGGCCGAGCTCGAGGCGACGATCCCGGCGAGGGTCGAGCACGCCGTCAGTGACGGGCTGGCCGAGCAGGTACGCCCGGTCGGGCGCAACCTCGCCGAGATCCGGGGCCTGATGAACCAGGTCATCCGCCGGCTCGAGCGGGTCGAGGGCGACCTGCTCTCGGAGCGGCACGCGCGGGTCGACGACCTGGGCCTGCTCGTCGACCTGATCACCTCGAGCTGGAAGGCCGTCGAGCGCCGTCTCACGACGCTGGAGCGCAGGCTCGAGGCCGGCGAGGGCGCGATCGTCTACCGGATGGAAGAGCGCCGCACCGGCTGAGTCCGGGCGAGCCGCGCCTCCACCGCCAGGCCGAGCAGCCCGAGCGCGACCGCGAACCACAGCGTCGCCAGCCTGATCAGGACCGTGGCCGCCGCCGCCGCCGCCTTCGAGGTGTCGCCGAGCACGCGGATCAGCCCGGTCATGCTCGCCTCGGCGACGCCGAGGCCGCCGGGCAGGAACGACGCGGCTCCCGCGAGGCTGCCGAGCGAGAAGGCGACCACGGTGTCCGGCAAGGAGAGGCCGAGGCCGAGGCCGCGGACGCAGACGTAGGCCGCGAGGCACTCGCAGAACCAGGAGACCGCGGAGAGCAGCGTCATCGCGACGAGCAACGGCGTCGTCAGGAGGGCGCGCGAGGCCTCCGTCGCCTCGCCGAAGAACGCGAAGCGCCCGAGCAGCGGGCTGCGCACGACCGCGACCACCGCCAGCACGCCGAAGAACGCGACGACGAGCAGCGGCCAGCTGCGCGTGCCGGCGCCGCCGACGAGCGCGAGCACGACGACACCGCTCGCGTCGGTGACGCGCTCGGCCAGCACGACCGGGGCCGAGCGCCGCACCGGCACGTCGTACCGGCGGTGCAGGAGCGCGCACTTGAGCAGCTCGCCGAGCTTCGCGGGCGTGATCGTCATCGTCAGGCCCGCCGCGAAGATCGCGAGGCTCCCGCCCCAGGGCACGCGGACGTCGACCCGCGCGAGGTAGCGCTGCCAGCGCCAGAAGCGCAGCAGGTAGTTGAGCGCGGTGAAGGCGAGCGCGAGGGGGAACAGCTCCCAGCGGAAGCTCGCCAGCTCCGCCCTCAGCTTGCCGAAGTCCGCGTACAGTCCCAGGCCGAGCGCGACGGCGACCGCGAGCGCGACGACGAGGATCAGCGATCTCACAGCCGTGGTGGTCACCTCAGATGCGCCTCGCGGTCGGTTCGGGCGGACGCGCGCGAGGAGCGCGCACCCTCCTCAAGCCGACATCGCAAGCGACGCCTCAGGTGAGCGCGAGGATCGCCGCGGCGGTCGCGATCCAGCCCGCCACCGCGAGCAGGATCGGCACGTCGGTGAGCAGCACCTGCTCGGGCTCCTCGCCCACGCCTTCGCGGTGCATCAGCAGCAGATAGCGGAAGACGCCGAAGACGACGAACGGCACCGTCGCCAGCAGCAGGCGCGAATGGTCGCCGGTCAGCGTGTAGATCGCATACGCGATCACCGTGGCCGAGGCGACGATCCCCGTGAGCTGGTCGACGAGCTCGAGCGAGTAGCCGTCCAGCACCGGCCGCCCCGGGGTCCGCCCGGCGCCGACGAGCACGAGCTCGCCGCGGCGCTTGGCCAGCGCGAGGAAGAGCGCGAGCATCGCCGTACAGAGCAGGAGCCAGCCCGAGATCGGCACGTGCACCGCCGCGGCGCCTGCGGCCGCGCGCACGACGAAGAGCGCCGCGATCGCCGTCACGTCGAGCAGGACGACGTGCTTGAGCCGCAGCGTGTACCCGGCCTGCAGCGCGGCGAAGGCGGCGACGAGCAGCACCGAGGGGTATCCGAGCGGCGCGACCAGCAGCGGCGCGAGCAGCGCCAGCGCGCCCGCGAGCGTCAGCGCCGCACGCGGGGAGAGCTCTCCGCGTGCGATCGGGCGAGAGCGCTTGACCGGGTGCAGCCGGTCGTCGTGGCGGTCGCGCACGTCGTTCGCGAGGTAGGCCGCGCTCGAGATCGCGCAGTACGCGACGAAGCAGACGCAGGCCTCGAGCCAGCGCAGCGGGTCGCCGAGCTTCGCCGCGAAGACGAGGCCGGCGAAGACGAGCAGGTTCTTCGACCACTGCCGGGGCCGGAGCGCGACCAGCGCAGCGTGCGCGGGCGAGCGGCGGCGAGGCAGCTCGAGGAGCTCTGGAGCGGCGGCCACGGGCGGATTCTGCCGCTAACGGGGTCGGACGGGCAGCATCAGCTCGAAGCGGCTGCCCTGCTCGGCCGAGCTCTCGAGGGTGATGCGCCCGCCGAGAGCGGAGGCGAGCTCGCGCGCGATCGCGAGGCCGAGCCCGGTGCCCCCGCCTCCGCGCGACCAGAACGGCCGGAAGATCCGCTCGCGTTGCGACGGCGGGATCCCGGGGCCCGAGTCGGCGACGGCGACGTAGACGCTGCCGTCCGTGGCCGACAGCTCCAGGCCCACGCTGCCGCCGTCCGGCGTCCAGCGGAAGGCGTTCGCGAGCAGGTTCGAGATGATCTGCAGCACGCGGTCGCCGTCCGAGAGGATCACCGGCCTGGCCTCCAGCTCACGGCGGTACTCGATCCCGCGCCGCCGCGCCTCCTCGGCGAAGGCCGCGTAGGCGCTGTCGACGAGCCGCTCCATGTCGACCTCTTCCTGCAGCACGGTGAACCTGTGCGCGTCGAGCTTCGCCAGGTCGAGCACGTCCCCGACCAGGCGCTCGAGCCGCTCGGCCTCGGCGGCGATCACGGTCAGCGAGGCGACGCGCATCTCCTCGTCCGTCACGACACCCTCGCGCAGCGCCTCGACGTGCCCGCGGATGGCCGTCAGCGGCGTGCGGAGCTCGTGCGTCACCGTCATCAGGAAGTTCCGCTCCAGCTCCTCGGCCTCGCTCAGCCGCGAGGCCATCTCGCGGAAGCTGTCGGCCAGCAGCCCGATCTCGCCGCCGCCGCGGCTCGGCACCTCGACGTCGTAGTGCCCGCGCGCCACCTCGTCGGCCGCCCTGGTGAGCTGCAGCACCGGCGTCGTGATCCGGCGCGAGAGGTACCAGGCGAAGGCACCGGCCACGAGGACGCCGCCGGCGAACGCGATCAGCAGCCGCTCGACCAGGGCCAGCCAGCGCTGGTTGAGCACCGTCTCCGGCTTCGCCACGACGAGCGTCCCGAAGAAGCTGTTGCCGACCCGGAGCGGAAGGGCCGCGGCGAGCAGCTTCAGGCGGCTGCCCTGCGGCCGGAAGACGAAGTACAGCGGCTTCTTCCGCGTGGGGATCGCGCGCTCGTTGACGACGCCCTTCGGCAGGAGCGTGAACGCGTGACCCTGGCCGGGAAAGAGGTCGAGACCCCGGTAGAAGATCCTGTCTCCGGTCGCGAGCTCCAGCCTCTGCGCCGAGAGCAGCTTCAGCCCCGCCTGGCGCCCGTACAGCTGCGTGATGCCGCTCGCCTCACGGCCGACCTCCGCGTACGCCTGCTGCCGGGAGCGGTTTTCGGCGTAGGAGCGGAAGAGCCGCAGCGCGATCGCCGCGGAGACGAGCCCCGCGACCACCACCGCCAGGAGGAAGAGGGCCGGGAGCTGGAAGCGGAGCGACCGCAGCATCGCGGCCTCCCGGCGGCTAGGCGCTCACGGCCGCGTCCCGAGGGGGACCGACCTTGTAGCCGACCCCCCAGACCGTGACGATCGGCGAGGCCTCGCCGAGCTTGCGGCGGATCTGGCGCACATGGACGTCGACGGTGCGGGTGTCGCCGGCGAAGGTGTAGCCCCAGACCCGCTCGAGCAGCTGGTCGCGCGTCAGCACGAGGCCCTTGTGGTCGAGCAGCTCCCAGAGCAGGTCGAACTCCTTGGGTGCCAGCTGCACCTCCTTGCCGGCGACGCGCGCCTCGCGGCGCCCGGCGTCGATCTCGAGGTCGCCGTGCTTGATCTGCTTCGACTCGCTCTCGCGCCGGTCGGGGACGGCGCGGCGCAGGATCGACTTCACGCGGGCGACGAGCTCGCGGGGGTTGAACGGCTTCGTCAGGTAGTCGTCGGCGCCGACCTCGAGGCCGATGATCTTGTCCACGTCCTCGTCGCGGGCGGTGAGCATCAGGATCGGTACGTCGGAGCGCTGGCGGATGCGGCGGCAGACCTCGATCCCGTCCACGTCCGGGAGCATGAGGTCGAGCACGATCAGGTCGGGCCGCTCCGACTCCGCCTGGGCG
>DATIFC010000022.1:0-2517 GCA_035455445.1 Gaiellaceae bacterium
GTTCCTTGCCGAAGTGGCTCGGCCGGCTGAGCGCTCGATCGGGATCGTGCTCCTGATCGGCCCGATCGGCTGGGCCGCGCTGATCTTCGCGACCCCGCTCTGGACGCTGGTCGTGAGCGTCCTGCTCTGGAGGAGCGCCGAGGTGCGAAGCGCCGCGACCGAGCCCGCTCTCGGCACCGTCGCCTGATCGCACGTCGGGGGCGCGGGCGCCCAGGCGAGCGCTCGCGCCCCCAGGTGAGCCCTAGCCCATCTCGGCCATGGCGGCCTTGCTGCGCTCCGCGATCTCCTCGTCGGTCAGGTCCTCGACGTGCTGGGCGAGCGACCAGACGTGTCCGAAGGGATCCGAGAGCGTGCCGAACCGATCGCCCCAGAACATGTCCTCGAGCTCGGCGACGACGGTCGCTCCCGCGGTCTTCGCCTGCTCGAAGGCCGCGTTCACGTCGTCGACGTACATGAAGATCGAGGCCGTCGTCCCACCGCGCTCGGACGGCGGCCGCACGCTCGACTGCGGGAACGGATCCGACAGCATCAGCTTCGAGTCGCCGAGCTGCAGCTCGGCGTGGGCGATCCTGCCGTCCGGCCCGCCCATGCGCGTGACCTCCTGGGCGCCGAACGCGTCCTTGTAGAACTCGATCGCCCGCTCGGCGTCCTCGACGGCGAGGTACGGCGTGAGGGTGTGGTAGCCCTCGGGAATCGGGTTCACGACCATTTGCCCTCCCCTCCTGGCGGTTGTCGTCGATTCTAGAGACGAGGGAGCGGGTCCCGCGGATGCGGCTCGGCGGCCTCTTCCGGCGCTTGACTTCGCTGCCGCGCGCTGCGCGGAATCGCACGAATGAGCCGCCCGGCCCAAGCGGCCGCCGTGCTCCGGGCGGCGATGCGGAACCCGGGGATCCGGCGCGTCGAGCTCGCCTGGGGAGCGGTAATCGCCGCCGAGTGGGCGCACTTCGTCGCTCTCGGCGTCTTCGCATACGACGCCGGCGGCACCGCGGCGGTCGGCGTCGCGGGGCTCGCGCGGATGCTCCCGGCCGCGATCGTCGCGCCGCTCGCCAGCACCCTCGGCGACCGCTGCCGCCGCGAGCGCGTCCTGCTCGGGACGGCGGCCGTCGCGGCCGCGGCGCTCGGCGCCTCCGCTCTCGTCTTCTTTACCGTCGGCAGCGAGGCGCTGATCTTCGTGCTCGCCGCCGTGATCGGCGTCGCCTCGACCCTGTTCCGCCCCGCGCTCCAGGCGATCCTGCCGTCGCTGGCGCGGACGCCGGGGGAGCTGATCGCCGCCAACGGCGCGAGCTCGACGATCGAGAGCCTGGGCACGCTGGTGGGCCCGCTGCTCGCGGGGGTGCTCGTCAGCGCCGGAGACCCGGGCGTCGTCTTCGCCGCGGCGGCCTGCGTGCTCGCGGCCGGCACGCTGGCACTGGCGACGCTGCAGGTCGAGGGCGTGATCCAGGAGCGCGCAGCGCGAGAGAACGTGCGCGAGCTCGTGCTCGGCGGCTTCGAGGCCGTCAGGAAGGGCCCGGCGAGGCTGATCCTCGTCCTGATGGCGATTCAGGGGTTCGTTCGCGGCTGCCTGAACGTGCTGATCGTCGTCGCCGTCTTCCGCGTGCTCGACGAGGGCGACGGCGCGGTCGGCTACCTCACCGCCGCGCTCGGGCTCGGCGGTCTCGTCGGCGCGTTCGGCGCGATGACGCTGCGGAGCCGACGCCTGGCGGCCGCGCTCGGGGGAGCGCTGATCTTCTGGGGCCTGCCGATCGCGCTGTTCGCACCGCGGCCATACCTCCCCGCGATGGTGCTCCTCCTCGCCGTCGTCGGCGCCGCGAACAGCGTCGAGGACGTGGCCGGCTTCACCCTCCTGCAGCGCACGGTCCCCGACGCAGCGCTCAGCCGCGCCCTCGGTCTCCTCTGGGGCGCCGTCATGGGTGCAGTCGCGCTCGGCTCGATCACCGCGCCGCTCGCCGTCGCGGCGCTGGGCCCGCGGGCGGCGTTCGCGGTCGTCGGCGGCATCCTCCCCACGGTCACCCTCCTCGTCTGGCAGCGCCTGCGCAGGATCGACCGCGAGCTCGCGCCGCCGACGGCGGAGCTCGAGCTCGTCGCCGAGGTTCCGCTCTTCGAGCCGCTGTCGCTGGGCGCGAAGGAGCACCTGGCCGGGAAGCTGACGCACGTGCACGTCGAGCCGGGCGAGGTGGTCGTGCGGGCGGGCGAGACCGGCGATCGCTTCTACATCGTCGGCGAGGGCGAGCTCGAGATCACGAACGGCGCCCGCGGCAGGGCCCACGGAGGGGACTTCTTCGGCGAGATCGCGCTGCTGCGCGACGTGCCCCGGACGGCGACGGTGCGCGCCGTCCTGCCGTCGGAGCTCTACGCCCTCGAGCGCGACGACTTCCTCGCCGCCGTCACGCACTCGTCCGTCCGCGCGGCCGGCGAGGCCGTGGCCGAGGAACGGCTGGCGGCGGGGCTCACGGCCGCTGCTCGCTGACCTCGGCGGCGTAGAGCTCGTACGGCAGCCGTTCGAGCTCGCGCCGCCTC